>CAMCXH010000001.1 GCA_945883285.1 Bordetella parapertussis
GACGTCGGCGGGGCTGAGCAGAGTACGCGTTCGCTTCTGAAAGATCGGCAGGCTCGGGGTGATGCGATCGTCATCGTTTCGGCAGCCGACGCGCGGTTCGTCGGGCAAGCTGCAAAACCGGCGCTGATGCCAATGGCCTGGACAACCAAGTGGCTGGATGGCTTCGCGCAGCAAGCGCGCTTTCCCCATGTTGAATATTTGCGCAACCGCGAGCGCTTGCGCAGCTGGTTTACGCGGCTCGATGCCGACGCGCTCTGGGCGTATGGCATGTGGGCGCCTGCGGCAGTGCTTGGTTTCCGCGGTGAGACGACCTACTTCGTCCGCTCTGAGACCGACCTTGGCATTGTCGGAAACCATCGCACTGGTGCGGCGCGCCTGGCCCGCTCAATGTACGGTCTCATTGAGTCGCCTGCCGTGGCTGCCTTCCGGGCCGATTTGAGATCAGTGGCCCGAACTGCCAGGATCATTGCGAACTCGCAATACATGGCGCGGCGTGTCGGCGAAACCCTGGGCGTTGACGCACAGGTTTGGTTGCCACCAGTGGATGTCGCTCCGATGCGCGCGCGCCTGGTCGCTGAGCCGTGTCAGCCGAATGATGTTGTCTTCGTCGGCGACAATGCCTACAAGGGACTGCCCCTCGTGCTTGCGCTCGCGGCAAGATTTCCGGAACTGCCCTTTCGTATCCACTCTAGGTTTGTGACCTCGGAGCGGCGTGAAGCGAATGTGCGATGGGTTCCATGGCAGACAGAGCCCTGGCGCGTCTATGCCGGTGCGCGCCTGATGATCGTGCCCTCCCAATGGGAGGAGGCCTACGGCAGGGTGGCCAGGGAGGCGTTGCTGCTTGGTGTACCCGTGTTGGCATCGCGGGTCGGTGGCTTACCCGAGGCGGTCGACGATCGCGACGACTGCCTTGTTACAGACTTCCGGAATCCAGGAGCGTGGGAAGATGCGATTCGACGGCAGATCGTACAGTGATGGCCCACCGCGGCTCACGCGGTCGCAGAGAATCGCCGTGCATCTCGCTTCACGAGTGATGCCCGCAATCACCCAGTTGCTGATGTCAGACAGGGTCAACACCTGCTTATGGCGCTTGCTCGGTGTCTCGATCGGACCGCGGTCACGGATCCGTCGCGGTACCTGGATCAACGTACCGCATCAGGTCTCGATTGGCGCCGACTGCCTGATCCACGGGCACTTCAAGAGTCGCGGCGGGATCGTCATTGGCGATGGTGTCGAACTGGTGGAGGATGTGCTGGTGTCCACACAGTCGCACAATGTTCGCTCTCCGCGTTTCGAGTCGATCTACTCTCCCGTCACAATCGGACGCAACGCCTGGATCGGTCCTCGCGCAATCGTCCTGCAGGGTGTCTCGGTTGCGGAAGGTTGCGTTGCTGGCGCGGGCGCGGTCATTACGCGCAACACCTCAGCATGGAGCGTTGTCGCGGGTGTGCCAGCCGTGCCGATCGCTTCGCGTCCTCCACTCTCTCCGGACGGATTGCTGGGCTTCGAATCGTCGGCAGCCGTGGACGCAGACACCGCGCGTTCGGCTCGTGGAAGGTAATCAGATGCGATTACTCTACGATGCCCGGCACGTGGTCCATCCGTATACCGGATTGGCGCGATACAGCGCATCCTTGCTCGATGCCTTGTTGCGCACCCGCGAGCGAAACGACTTTGAAGTCGAAGTGCTTTGCGCGCGCGAGGCCGATCTTCGCGGCAACCCGCATTATGAAAATCTTCAAGAGCATGTTGCCCGCGCGAGGTGCCGGATTCACTTCGAGCCGACACCAGCAATTACCTTGGCGCAGCACTGGCATGTTTCGCGAACGGTGCGCCGACTTGCGCCGGATGCCTACTTCTATCCGCACTTTGATCCACCGCTCGGCGTTAACGTACCGACCACATTCGTCGTGCACGACTTGATCCCGCTGAAGGTGGCCGGTTATGTGCAACGATTCGAAGGTCTGAAGAAGGTCTATTTCTCCTCGATGATTCGTCTGGCAATGCGCAAGGCACGATGCTGCGTTGCGGTGTCGCAGACCACTCGTCGCGACCTGATCGATCTGTTGGGTCAGGGTAGTTCGAACCGCATCACCGTTGCCTATGAAGGCCCTGTGCTGGATGAGTCGGATGGACAAGACACGGGCCCCCCGCTCCCGAAGATCGACGGCCGATATCTGCTGTACGTCGGAGACCGCCGCCCACACAAGAACCTGCCGCGCTTGCTCGACCTGTTCGACGCGCTGCGTCGTCGCGCGGGTTTCACTGGATCGCTCGTTCTCGCAGGTTCGACGACAAATTTCGATGTGGACATCGACCGGCGCATTGCCGGAAGGGGCGATGTGATTGTGCTTGGCAATGTGACCGACGCGGCCTTGGCTCGCTTGTATCGCGCAGCTGACGCCCTTGTGATGCTGTCGGCTTATGAGGGTTTTGGTCTGCCGGTTGTCGAGGCTGCTCGATTCGGTACTCGAATGATTCTTTCCGATGGTGGCGCGCTGGCCGAAATCGCCCCGGCAGGGGCGTGCAGGATACCGTTGACGATGAATGTTGACGAGGCAGCGCTCAGGGTCGAAGCGTATCTCAGCGAATCAGGCAAGGTCGACCTGTCACTCCCCGCAGCATTCAGCTGGGAAGCCGCTGCCCGGTCGATCTTCCCGGAGGCCTATCTTGGGTCTGCCTGAAATGAGCGAACGCGTGGCCTGCCGTTGTCATGTGTGGGTCGGTGCAAAGGTGAAGGACGAGCATTTGTCGGGCAAGCGCGACTGGCAGAGATGAAGATCACGTGCGACTTGCAATACCCCATCACCAATCTCGTTAGGTCCGATTTCGCCAAGTGATCCCAAAGACACAACCTGCACTTCCATCGACCGCAGCAGGCGCGGTGCAAGCTTGAGCAGCATCGTTTCAGCACCACCGGTCGATAAACCGGTGATGACCATCAGACAGCGAAACCGCTGCTTGCCTTCAAGCTTTTCGGATGAAGAAAAATAGCGTGTCTCTGAGGTATTCATCAGGACCGACGGTAGTTTTCGTGCCACGCCTGAAACATCAGCACCGCCCACAACTGATGCTGCCAATTTGCTGTGCCGTTCACATGCTCCTGCCATTTTCGACGCAACAATGGCACATCGAAATAGCCCTCTTGCCGCAAGCGCGTTTCATCGAGTAACGCTTCGGCCCACGGGCGTAATTCGCCTCTTAGCCAGGCGCCGATCGGTACGGTAAACCCCTGCTTCGGACGATCAATCAATTCACGGGGAACATAACGGTCGAGCACCTGCCTGAGAATCCACTTACCGGTGGAGCCTCGAATCTTCTGGTCCAAAGGCAGACGCCAGGCAAATTCAACGATGCGATGATCGAGCATCGGTACCCGGGTTTCGAGTCCAGTGCTCATCGCAGCGCGATCAACCTTCACCAGAATGTCGTCCGGGAGATAGCCAGCGGTATCGATCGCCATAAAGCGCTCGACGACCGCTTCAAGCCCCCTGAACTGACGCTCACCTGAGTCGGCGAAAGGGTGTTCTGTACCGAGCACAACCGCATCGTTAGCAGGCCAGACCGCAATCAGGCCACCGTAAACCGCCTCGGCACTTCCTGCACGCAAAATCCCGGCGAGCCGCTGAGCCTTGTCGTGGGGATGAGCAACTCGCATTGACGCTGGCAGCAGTGGACTCAGGGCGTTGTAGAGCACACCTGCCTTCTCGGGACTGACGCGCGAAAGCAAATGGGAGGCGAACTGCAACACTGGATCGGGACAGGCAGACATCGCTTTCCAGATTGAGGGCGCCTGGAAATAGCGTCGGTAACCGCCGAACAGCTCATCGCCCGCGTCGCCCGACAACGACACCGTGACGTGCTCTCTGGCCATCTCGGCAAGAAGCAATGTGGGAAGTTGTGAAGAGTCTGCGAACGGTTCGTCGTATACCGAGGCAAGTCGGGGCACGACCGAAGGCGCATCGGCGGGGCTCAAATACAATTCGGTGTGTTGCGTTCCAAGGTGAGACGCAACGGCCTTGGCGTGCGTCGCTTCATCGTAGGCGGCGTCGGAAAATCCGATCGTAAAGCTTCTGACAGGCCGACTCGACTCATGCTGCATGAGCGCAACAATCGTTGAAGAGTCAACACCGCCCGAAAGAAAAGCGCCTAGTGGAACGTCGGCGACCTGTTGCTGGCGAACTGCCCGCCGCATTAACGCCTCGAGCTCATCGACCGCCTCGACATCGTCCAATGCATGTCGGGTTGCTGACCCCTCGCAAATCGTCTTTTCAAGAGACCAATAGGCCTCAGGCCTGAGCGTCTGGCCCAGCAGCAGACCTTTCGAATGGACCGTCAGCACGGTGCCTGGCGGCAACTTTGTTATGCCATCAAAGATCGTATGGGGTGCCGGCACATAACCATGCCTGAGCATCGACGCCAGTGCGTTCCGATCAATGCTTGGCAACTCGCCACTCAAGGCCTGAATCGACTTGAGCTCCGATCCGAAAATCAGGTTGGACCCGTGCCAGCCCCAGAACAGGGGCTTTTCACCAAGGCGATCCCTGATGAGCTTCAACTCTCTCGACTGGCGATCCCAGACGGCCATCGCAAACATGCCAACAGCGCGCTCGATCGTTGATTCGACGCCCCAGCGCTCGAAGCCGGCAAGGAGTGTCTCGGTATCGGAGTGGCCTCTCCAGCCTTCGGCGCCAAGCTCCGATCGGATCTCGAGGTGGTTATAGATTTCGCCGTTGAAGGCAAGCACGAAACGCCCAGAGCGCGATGCCATCGGTTGATGACCGGCCGGGCTCAGGTCGATGATCGCCAGCCGACGATGGACCATTGCGATACCCGCGTCGTCGTCGCGCCAGACGCCCCAGCCATCTGGACCGCGATGACGAATCGCATCACCCATCGCAATCAGACGGGCTTCGTCAATTCGACTACCGATCGATAAGACCCCGGCTAATCCACACATTTCAATGTTTCGTTAACGTCCTGACAGCAGGCCTTACCCGATAAGGCGTAAGGAGTTATCCAGCGATGAGTAACACACATACATCAGGACTCGAAAATTCTAAGCAGTTCAATGGCGATACTCTTGGAAAAAACTACCGCAAGCCATCCCCGACAGATGTGTGGTGTCGTGTTGCACATCTGCGTCAAATCACGCTGCGCAAGGCGCCGGCGATTTGCACTGCAACCAGTTGTGTGGAGTAGAACTGCTCGATCACACGCCGTCCGGTTTGACCCATGCGCTGTCTCAACTCTGCATCAGCAATGAGCGAGCTTAAAGCCTCGGTCCATTCCGACGATGTATCCGCCGAAATTCCACTCTGGCCGCGCGCCAATACAGATTGATTCGTTCCTACCGGCGAAACGACAACCGGTATTGCACACGACATGTACTGAAGCATCTTGAAGCTGCACTTGCCTCGCGCCCAGGGACTGTCAATATTGTCGACCGCTCAGGTCAGTGCTGTCCTTTTACCAGCCTTCGCGGCCAGTGAAATGACTTCTTTGTAGGCACTCACAACGATCCTTTCGTCGAACATTTGACGAGCGCGCTTTCCGGCAGCCTTTCCCATTGTTTCCTGTTGCCGAGCGGGCATGTCGAGCAGACCAAGCATCTGCACCGCCAACGCATTGGCATCCCGCGGCTTCACCAGCCACCCGGTCACCCCATCCTCCACCGTATCCCGACACCCCACCGAATCAGTCGTGATCACCGGCTTGCCCATGCTCGCTGCCTCGAGCAGCGACCTTGGCACGCCTTCGCGGTAATACGACGGCAGCACCACGCAATCAGCCTGTGCATACACCGGCACCATGTCGTCGAAGCTGCCAAGAAACCTGATCACGCCTTCGCGCTCCCACTCCTCGACCGCCGAGCGCGGCACGGCCGACGGATTGTCGACATCCAGAAAGCCCGCGAGTGCAAATTCCACCTCCGGATGCTGGGCCTTCACGATGCGCGCGGCCTCCACGAACTCGCCCACGCCTTTGTCCCACAGCAGTCGCGCGACCAGCAAAAATTGAAAAGGCCCGGCTTGCGGTTTGGGTCGCGGGCTGAAGCGATCGACGTCAACGCCCGAGCCCGGCAAGCGATGCGTGCGAGCCGCATCGACCATCCCGGCCTCGATGAAGATCGCGCGATCTTCTTCGTTCTGAAAGAACACCGTCGAGGGCCAGCGCAGTGCCACGCCATACAAGGCGCGTGAGACTTTTTCGATCCAGCCGCCCGAAACAAATGCACGGCCGAGACCCGAGATGTTCGCTATCACCGGTACACCGAGTGTGCGGGCCACCAGCGACAGATAGATGTTGATCTTGGGCGTGAAGGTGAGCACCACTGATGGCCTGATACGCGACATTGCTTCGCGGATTCGCCAGAGTGTGCCGAGCTCGCGCAAGGGGTTGGTCCCGGCGTTATCGAGTGTGAGCGGCACATGCTCGGCGCCGAGTGCCGCCAGCCTTTCAACATGCCGGTCGGGGGGCGAGAGCACCACGACGCGCCAGCCCTGGTCGATCAGCGACTCGATCAGGCGCGAGCGGAAGTTCACGACATACCAGGTGGTGTTCGCACTCAGGCAGACGATCGGACGCGGATCGGTATCAGTGAAGGGGGCGCGACGGAACATTTGGCCATGCTAGGGCCGTGTTCGCGAGTTGCCACGCGTCATCCGTTCGATGGTGCGGCTCGGCCGAAAGTCGGTCGTGGCGGATGCAATGACCGTATCAGCGCCTGGAAGTTTCAAGCGCCACAGCCACCTTCATCCCTGCTGGCCATTCATCCAGGCAATCACCGCACGGCCGAAATTCGCAAGGTCTTCAAGATCGTCCCGCAAGACCTTGACCACGAGTGTCCAATCAACATCGGCGTAGTCGTGGGCAAGCACGTTGCGCATACCAACCGCGCGCTGCATTGCTTTCGAAAGAGGCTCATCGATCATGCCCAATCGGGCCAACTGGACAAAGCTGTCGCCGGCGGTTGTCGGGACGATTTGGTGTGCGCCGCAGACATGCGACGCGATATCCGTGCACGACTGGACGGCGATCTCGAGATTGCGAGCCAGGATGTCCTGCAGGTCCTGATCATCGGCGAGCTGGCGAGCTGATTTCGGGCGCTTGTCGCGCAATCTGATGAGCCGTCGCGACAGTTCTCGCAGCTTGGCATCGATCACTGCGCGATCAATCGCCTCCTTCATTCAAAAAGCCTCGTCCGCGCGACCTTGGCTGCAATCCCGGCCACCCTGCAGTCATCAGCCGCACGAAGCTTGCGAACGATGAGCTCCGATCGTGTGGCGGTTGAATCACAGACGATCTCCCGACCGCCGAGGGCCCGGTCGAGCACCAGGCCGCGGGCTGTCGACAGGTCGATCAGGTCGACACTGCGACCGGTCGATTCGGCAATTGCCGTCATGAACCGCTCGCGATCGGCGGTGCGCAAAGGCCCTCGGGCCAGCACAGCCACATCGATATCGCTGTCAGGCCTTGCCTGGTTCGCCGCGACCGAGCCAAAGACGGTGGCATAGCGCGCACCCAGCGAGCGCAGCCGATCGGCCAGCTTCTCGAGGCCTTGCGCAGCCTTCTGATCAACGCTCGCGGGGTGCGCATTTGGCGAAGGCTTGATCGCTGAAGGCAGGGTTTTCATCGATTGGATGTTAGCCCAAAGCGGTGAATCGCCGCCTATCCCCGGGCCCGTTGCACCCCGAATTTGCACCCGATCAAGTCCGCCAGCCCCATCCCGCACCCCCCCCCGCGCGACTTCCGTCACATCCTCTCAGTCCCATGCCGCGCGCATTGTCACGCCGATTTTTCACACCCTGCCTCCCGTCTGCCCGATCCCGCCGCTGACATCGAATCGATTCAAAAGTCAGCCCGCCACGCCGAAAAACCCGATGAACGATCGGCTTATAGAGCGATCGGCACTGCGGCCGCAAGGTCAGAATTTCTCCAACGAACTGACACATTTGTCCGGCGCCCGCCTCATGACCTCGACCACCACGCTCCTGCAGCACATCCTCGCCGCCACCCTCACATCGCTGTCGGTGTCCTTCCTAGTTGCGCTGGCGCTGGTGCTCACGCGACGCTGGCACATCCGCTTTACCGGTGATTCGCAGCTCAACCTGCCGCAGAAGATTCACAGCAACAACATTCCGCGGGTCGGTGGCGTGGCCGTGGTTTCGGGCTTCGTTGCAGGCCTTGTGCAGCTGGTGTGGTTCGGCGGCGTGCCGCCTGCGGTATCGCCCTCGACCGCTTTCGTGCTGCTGATGGGGCTGGTGCCGATCGCCATCATCGGTTTCGGCGAAGACATCACCAAGCAGGTGAGCCCCAAGGTCCGACTGCTGTGGATCATTCTTGGCAGCATGATTCTGCTGCGCTTTCGCGACCTCGCGCTCGAGAGCATCGGCGTCCCGGTGCTCGACCCGCTCTTTTCCCACTGGGGCGTGGCGCTCGCCTTTTCGGTGTTTGCCTGTGTCGGTGCCTCCAATGCTTATAACCTTATTGATGGCCTGAACGGCTTGCTGGCCGGTGTGGCGCTCATCACCCTGGCGGCCATCGCCTGGGTGGCCGCAACGCTGGGCGACGAGAAAGTGTTTGCGCTCGCCGTGCTGCTGGCAGTGGCCATCATCGGCTGGCTGCCCTTCAATTGGCCTCGCCCCCGCCTTTTTGCAGGTGACGGCGGCGCCTATGCGCTCGGCTTTCTCACCTCGGCCATCCTGCTGCTGCTGATCCAGCGTCACACGCAAGTCAGCGCCTGGTTCGGTCTGACCGCGATGGCCCTGCCGGTCTGGGAGACTTTCTACACCATCTGGCGCCGCTCGCGGTCTCATGTCAAAGCCATGGAGCCCGACCAGTCGCATCTGCATCAGCTGGTCCGTGCCCGCATGCACGTCACCTTCATTTCAATGGCCATGCGCCGCGCGCAGCGCATGACCCTCGACGGCCCGGCCACCCAGCCGCATCAGATGTCTTCGATGATCAAGGCACCCAACAGCGCCTGCAGCCCGATCCTGTGGCTGCTGCACGCCGGTGCGGTGGTGGCAGGAGCGATCCACTACGAGAGCACCACTGCGCAGGCCATCATCATGGCGGTCTTTGCGGTGCTCTACGTCCAACTGCACAAGGCGCTGATGCGCTCGCGCGAAAAGCAGCGTCAGCTCGCCGCCGCCCTCGCGGCCGAGTGATCGATTGGCATATCGACCGGCATCGACCCGCTGAGCTCGCGCCCGAGGCTCCTATAATCGGGCCATGAGCCCGACACCCAAACCGCCCACCGAAAGCCCTGCGACTGACCCTCAGGTCACCCCTCAGGTCACCCCTCAGGCCACTCAGCTGGTTTCCACCGGTCGTCACTTTGACCGACCGGTCGCCACCGTCAACCTGCCTCTCACCCGCGCTTCGAGCGTGCTCTTCGAGACGCTCGCGCTGGCCGAAGCAGAGGGCACGGCCGCCATGGCCGGCGAGCTGCATCGCACGACATACGCCACCTCCGGCACGCCGACCACCATGGCACTCATGGATGCGCTGGCCGAAATCGAAGGCGCGCCGCACCGCTGCCGCGCGGCCATCATGCCCTCGGGTCTGGCCGCGATCTCGGTGGCCCTGCTCGCCTACTGCAAGCCGGGCGACCATGTGCTGATGAGCGACTCGGTCTATGGGCCGGCGCGTACCTTTGCCACCACCCTGCTCGAGCGCTATGGCGTGGTCACCGAGTATTTCGATCCGCACATCGGCGCCGGCATCGACGCGCTGATCACGCCGCAGACCCGCGTCGTCTACCTCGAAAGCCCGGGCAGCTATACCTTCGAGATCCAGGACGTGCCGGCGATCTGTCGGGTGGCCCGTGCGCGCGGTGTGATCTCGATGATCGACAACGCCTGGGCCTCGCCGGTGATGGCACGACCCTTCGACTGGGGCGTCGACGTCTCACTGCTGCCGCTCACCAAATACTGGGGCGGCCATGCCGACCTGCTGATGGGCGCGGCCATCGTGCGCGAGGAGCACTGGCTGCCGCTGTGGCAGGCGGTGCGTCAACTGGGCATCTGCGTCGGTGGCGACGATGCCTTTCTGGTGCTGCGGGGGCTTCGTACCGCGCAGGTCCGCATGCGTCAGCACGAGGCGACCGCGCTCACGGTCGCGCGCTGGCTCGAAGGTCGCCCCGAGGTGGCCAGCGTGCTGCACCCGGCGCTGCCCTCGCATCCGCAGCACGCGCTTTTCAAGCGCGACTTCCTCGGATCGAGCGGCCTGTTTTCCTTCGAGCTCAAGGCGGCCACACCTGCGCAGCTGGCAGCCCTGTGCGAGCGCCGTCACCACTTTAAGATCGGCTATTCATGGGGCGGCTTCGAGAGCCTGATCATGCCTGCCAAGATCAGCGCGCTGCGCACCGTGCGCCCCTGGACCGGCGGGCCGCTGGTGCGTCTGCACTGCGGGCTCGAAGATGCGCAGGATCTGATCAGCGACCTCGAGCAAGGGCTGGTTGCCATGGCCGATGCGGCCTGAGCCAAGGTCTGAGCCAAGGTCTGAGCCAAGGTCTGAGCGCGCCGCCCCCCTGCCCAGGCGGCGCGCCAACGCTTAGCTCTTCTCGGGTGGCGCGGGCGGCGGACTCGACGAAAACGCGATACTCGCCAGCGCCGCAGCCGCCGACCGGGTCTCGACCCCGAGCTTTTCAAACACATGTTCGAGATGCTTGTTGACCGTGCGCGGGCTCATGCCAAGGATGTCGGCGACATCCCGATTGGTCTTGCCCTTCGAGACCCACGACAGGACCTCGACTTCGCGCGGCGTGAGCGCCGCACTGGCCAGCCGTGACGGTGCGGGTGCATCCGACTTGCGCACGCTCAGCAGCCACATCACTTCGCCCAGACCGACCGTGCCGACCCGTTTGGCGGCCAGGGTCTGATCGCCCTTGTCAATGGGCACGGCTTCGTCCTCGGACTCGCCGACTTCATGCAGCCAGCGCATCTGCTCCTGTGCACTGTTAGCCGGGAAAAAGTCGGCCAGCCAGCGCACCGCCTGCGGCGATTGCCAGGCAATGCGCTGACGCGCATCGACCAGCAGCACGCCCAGCCCGCCGATGTCGATCGACTCGCGCGCCATGCGCACCGCGCGGGCATTGCGCACATGCGTGGCCAGCCGGACCATGACCTCCTCGGCCCGCACCGGCTTGACCACATAGTCGACGCCGCCGGCATCAAAGCCCTTGACGATCTGGCTGGTCTCGGACAACCCGGTCATGAAGATCACCGGCACATGCGCCCAGGCCGGATCCGACTTGATCTGTCGGCAGGTCTCGAAGCCGTCCATGCCAGGCATCAGCGCATCCATCAGGATAGCGTCGGGCGAGACCAGTTCGAGCCGCGCGAGTGCCGATGCGCCGTCGATCGCCACGATCACGGTATAGCCGTCGGCCTCAAGTTCGCTGCACAAGGCGCCCAGTGATTGCGGCGCGTCGTCGACCAGCAGAATGATGTTGTCAGGACTGCTCACTGCGCCTCCTCGTTGGCCTCGCCAACCGCCCGATCGAGCCGCTCGATTAGCTGTGGCCAATCAAATCGCCCCACCAGCTCGCGCAGCGCATCGGCTTGCCCCGCCTGCCCGGGGTATTCGGCCACCATGGCATCGAGCGCCCGCTGCAGGCCCTGAGGATGGCCCATGCGCGCCAGCCGCAGCAGCGTGCGGGCATGTTCGAGCGGCAGGTCTGCGGTTTGCGGTGTCGGCATTGCCACCCAGCTCGGCACCGCGAGCTCGGCCACCCATTCGAGTTCGAGTTCGCGCTGCAGCACCGCGAGCAGCTCGGACTCGATCACCGGCTTGTCGACGAAGGCCTGGCAACCCGCGGCCTCGAGCATCGCCGGCTGATTTTCGAAGGCATTGGCCGAGACCATGATGATCGGCAGGCTTTGCAGGCCACCGCGCCTGATCTCTCGCGCCACGTCCCAGCCGTTCATGTCGTCCATCGAGATGTCGAGCAGGATCGCATCCGGCTGATGCTCGAATACGCTTTCGAGGCACTCGCGCCCGGTGCCGGCCTCGCGGATGCGAAAGCCCAGCGGCAGCAGCATGCCGGCGAGCATCTGGCGCTGGGTCGGATGATCGTCGACCACCAGCAGCGTGCGCCGCTCGCCGATATAGCCGCTGACCGGCCGATGGCGAGGCGTGGCGCTCACGCCAGGGTCGAAGGTCTCGCCCAGATAGACCCGCACGCTGAAGGTGCTGCCTTCACCCGGCGTGCTCACCACCGTGAGTTCGCCGCCCATCAGCTGCGTGAGCAGATGCGTGATGGTCAGCCCCAGACCAGTGCCGGGTTCGCCGGTGCGCCGCCCGGCGCTGCCGCGCTCGAAGGGCAAGAACACACGCTCCAGGTCGGGCGCCGCAATACCGATACCGGTGTCGATCACCCGAAAGCACGACACCTCGCGTCGATGATCGAGCACCAGCGTGACGCTGCCAGTGTCGGTAAAGCGCACCGCATTGCCCAGCAGATTGATCAGGATCTGCCTCAGGCGTCTTGCATCGGCGCGCACATAGCGCGGAATGCGTCCCTCGGTCCTGAGCTCGAAGGCCAGACCCTTGGCGGCAGCCTGCGGCGCCACCATGCGGACCACATCGTCGAGGAATTCGTGCATCGGCAGCGGCGCGATATCCAGACGCAGTTTGCCGGCTTCGATGCGGGCCAGATCGAGCAGGCTCTCGATCAGCCCGCGCAGATGCTCGCCGCTCTGGTGGATGGTCTGCACTGCGGCGCGTCGCTCACCCTGAATCTGAGTGTCCTTGAGCATGATCTGCGCATAGCCGAGGATGCCGTTGAGCGGCGTGCGCAGCTCGTGAGTCATGCCGGCCACATAGCGGGTCTTGGCCTGGTTGGCGGCTTCGGCCAGATCCTTGGCGGACTGCAGCTCGGCATCGGTGCGCCGGTGCGCCTCGATCTCTCGCATCAGCAGATGGTTCTGGCGGTTCGATTCGTCTTCGGCCATCTGCCGGCTCTCGCTGCCCAGCACGATCCACCAGGCACCCACCGCAGCCGCGAGCGACAGCAGCGCAAAGGCCTGGATCATCGGCGTGGCGCCGCCCGAGGCAACGCCGCCGACAGCCAGCGAGTTCTGCTCGTGGACCACCCCCAGGATGACCGCCACCAGCGCGATCAGCGAGACCGACACCACCAGGTAGTGGGCCATGCGCACGTTGATGCGCCGGCCGATGGATGCCGGCAGCAGGTCGGCGATTGCAGCCTGCACCTGCTCGGTCATGCGCGACTGCGTCTTGCAGCGGTCGTGACAGCGTGACTCGAGCGCACAGCACAGCGAGCAGATCGGCGCGCCATAGGCCGGGCACTGCGCCATGTCTTCTGATTCGAAGGGGTTTTCGCAGACCGAGCAGGTGACCAGCTGGCCGGGCTTCCAGGGTGAGCGGTCGTGACGCGCAAGGTAGTAGCGCCCTTTGGTCCACCAGGCGATCAGCGGTGACACCCCCAGCGACACGAAGAGCGCGATGAAGGGCGCGAAGGCCTGCGCGGTGGCGCCGAAACTGCCGACATAAGCCGCCATGCCCAGCGCTGCGGCAACGACCATCGCGCCCAGCCCGACCGGGTTGATGTCGTAAAGATAGGCTCGCTTGAATTCGATGTGCTTCGGGCTCAGGCCCAGCGGCTTGTTGATCACCAGATCGGCCACCAGCGCGCCGACCCAGGCAATCGCGACATTGCTGTAAAGACCGAGCACGCGTTCGAGCGCCTGGAAGATGCCCAGGGTCATGAGCAGCACCGCGATCGCCACATTGAAGACCAGCCACACCACCCGACCCGGATGGCTGTGGGTCAGGCGCGCAAAGAAATTTGACCAGGCCAGCGACCCGGCATAGGCATTGGTCACATTGATCTTGACCTGCGAGACGATCACGAAGAGCGTGGTGACCGCCAGCACCAATGCCGGCGACTCGAACACATAGGCGAAGCCGGCAAGGTACATCTGGGTCGGCTCGATCGCCCGGCTGACCGGAATCTCGACCTGCAGCGCAAGAAAGGCGAGAAAGGCGCCGCCCAGCATCTTCAGCATGCCGGGCACGATCCAGCCTGGCCCGGCGACCAGCACTGCTGCCCACCATTTGCCCCGGTTGAGTGCGGTTTTTTCCGGCAAAAACCGCAGATAGTCGACCTGCTCACCGATCTGCACTACCAGCGAAAAGGCCACGGTTGCGGCCGCACCGAACATCAGTGCATCAAAGCCACTGCTTTCCGAGACGCCACCGACCAGCGTCGTGAAATCGCGATAGGCCTGGGGGTTTTTGAGCAGCACGGCGATGAAGGGCAGCAGCGCCAGACCGATCCAGATTGGCTGCGTCCACAGCTGCAGTTTCGAGATCGCGGTGATGCCGTACATCACCAGCGGCACCACGCCGAGCGAGGCGACCAGATAGCACGCCGCCAGCGGCCAGCCGAAAGTCATCTGCAGCGCCAGCGCCAGGATGGCGGCCTCGAGCGCAAAAAAGATGAAGGTGAAGCTCGCATAGATCAGCGAGGTCACCGTCGAGCCGAGGTAGCCGAAGCCCGCGCCGCGGGTCAGCAGATCCATGTCCAGGCCATAGCGCGCGGCGTAATAGCTGATCGGCAAGCCGGTGAGAAAGATGATCAGTCCAACCGTCAGGATTGCCCACAGGGCGTTTGAAAAGCCGTAGCTGAGCGCAATCGCGCCGCCGATGGCTTCGAGTGCGAGAAAGGAAGTGGCGCCAAACGCAGTGTTGGCGACCCTGAACTCGCTCCACTTGCGAAAGCTGCGCGGTGTGTAGCGAAGCGCGTAATCCTCGAGCGATTCGTTGGCGACCCAGGAGTTGTATTCGCGCCGGATGCGAAAAATCTTCTGGGTCTGCGCAACAGGGGACTTCGACATCAGTTCTGCCACGGCAATCCTTGCAAGGTTCTGAGTTGCGCACTGCGACAACGCAAGACGCGCGCCAGTGCGATCTGGCGGCCCGACATGCACAGCAACGGCGCGCTTTTGATCTGTGGCGCCCGATCGATGTCCTGATATGGGGCACACCGCGCGCGTCGGGTGCGCGCGAGCCTGATGCGCGCGCGAGGGCCGCAGTTTGCCTGCCAAGCCGGCGCATCGATCTACGTCAATTGACGTATACGCACGCTGCCCGCCCTCGCAGACACTGCGTCTCACCCCCTACCCACCGACAGGAGTGCTCAGCACCATGGCCATCAAGCGTGATCCGTTCAACCTCGACGCCAGCCGGCGTCGCCTGATCCAGGGCGCTGCCGCCCTGCCTGTGATCGGCGCAAGCGGCATGGCTTTCGGCCAGCCGACCGCCTCGGTCAACACCACCAAACTCGCGATCACCGATACCGAAGTGACCGTCGGCCAGCTGCACTCATCAACCGGCACGATGGCGATCTCGGAGACCGGCTCGATTCAGGCCGAGCAACTCGCGATCGACGAGATCAATGCAATGGGCGGCATCCTGGGCCGCAAGATCAAGGTCATCAAGGAAGACGGCGCCTCCGACTGGCCGACCTTCGCCGAAAAATCGAAGAAGCTGCTGATCAACGACCGCTGCGCCGCGGTGTTCGGCTGCTGGACCTCGGCCTCGCGCAAAGCCGTGTTGCCGGTGTTCGAGAAAGAAAACGGCCTGCTCTATTACCCGACATTCTACGAAGGCCTCGAGCAGTCGAAGAATGTGTTCTATACCGGCCAGGAAGCCACCCAGCAGATTCTGTATTCGCTCGACTGGGCGCAGAAAGAAAAGAAAGCCAAGACCTTTTTCCTGATCGGTTCCGATTACATCTGGCCGCGCACCTCGATGAAGATCGCGCGCAAGCACATCGAGAATTTCCAGAAGGGCAAGGTTGTCGGCGAGGAGTACTACCCGCTGGGCAGCACGAATTTCGGCTCGCTGATGAACAAGATCAAGGTTCAGAAGCCCGACTGCATCTTCACCGCAGTGGTCGGTGGCTCGAACGTCGCGTTCTACAAGGCACTGAAGGCGGCTGGCATCACCGGTGACAAGCAGCTGCTGGTCACGTTGTCGGTGACCGAAGACGAGATGACCGGCGTGGGCGGCGAGAACTTCCAGGGCTTCTACTCGTCGATGAAGTATTTCCAGTCGCTCGACAACGAGAACAACAAGAAGTTCGTCGCCGCCTTCAAGGCCAAGTACGGCAAGGATGCGGTGATCGGCGACGTGACCCAGGCCGGCTATCTCGGCCCCTGGCTCTGGAAAGCGGCGGTCGAGCGCGCCAAGAGCTTCGACGTCGACAAGGTGGTCGCCGCCTCCCCCGGCATCGAGCTCAAGAATGCGCCCGAGGGCTATGTGAAGCTCGACGAGAACCATCACCTCTGGAGCAAATCGCGCATCGCCATCGGCATGCCGGATGCGACCTTCAAGGTGGTCGCCGAGTCGCCCCAGCTGATCAAACCCGATCCCTTCCCCAAGGGCTATCAGTGATCTTCACCCGGTCCTGACCGGTCGGTCAGCGCCCAGGCGGGCGCTGACTTTTCTCGCTGTGTGAACGGAGCCTCGCCATGACAGTTTCGGAAATGATGAACATCGGCCTGATGCAGGGCTTCGCAGGGCTGAGCCTGTTTGCGGTGCTGCTGCTGATGGGCTTAGGCCTTGCGATCATCTTCGGTCAGATGGGTGTCATCAACATGGCGCACGGCGAGTTCATGACGATCGGTGCTTACACCATCTATCTGAGCTCTGTTGTCGTCGGCAAATTCGCGCCGACCTTCATGCCCTATTACTTTCCTTTCGCGATCCTGCTCGGATTTGCGATTGCCTTTGCCGCCGGATGGTTCGTCGAATGGGCGCTCATCCGTCATCTCTACAAGCGACCGCTCGATACCCTGCTGGCCACCTGGGGGGTGAGCCTGGCGATCCAGCAGGCTTTCCGGACCTTCATCGGCCCGAAAGAAGTCAGCCCGACGCTGCCCGACTGGCTGCTCGGCTCCTGGGCACCGTCGCCCGGTCTGGATATTCCGATCAATGGCCTGTTCGTGCTCGGCCTGACGGCGGTGTGTACGGGTGGTGTGCTGCTGGCGCTCAGCAAAAGCCGCTGGGGTCTGCGGGTGCGAGCCACCGTCAGCAACCGCGTGATGGCCAATGCCACCGGCATCGACACCAAAAAGACGGACCGCCTCACCTTTGCCATCGGCTGCGGCATTGCCGGCATTGCCGGTGCGGCCTTCACCACCATCGGCTCGACCGGCCCCACCTCCGGCTCGCTTTACATCGTCGACGCCTTCCTGGTGGTGACCTTCGGCGGCGCAGCCAGCCTGCTCGGCACCGTGGTCTCGGCCTTCGGTATCGCCCAGACCCAGTCGATCTCGGAGTTCTTCATGGCCGGGTCGATGGCCAAGATGCTCACGCTGTCGCTGATCGTGGTGATTCTGATGATGCGCCCGCAAGGGCTCTTCGCCAGCAAGGTTCGCCGCTGACTGCGCCTCGTCCCACGCCTGCCGACACCCACCGACTCACCCCCAAGCCCAAACCCAAATTTGCGGAGCAATACGATGAACGCCCTGACTGACATGATGAAGCGCTACCAGCTCGGCTCGGTGCTGGTGCTGACCATCCTGCTGGCCGTCGTCATGCCGCTGGCGTTCGACATCTTCCGGCTGAACCTGGTCGGCAAGTACCTCACCTATGCCTTTGTGGCCATCGGTCTGGTGATGCTCTGGGGCTATGGCGGCGTATTGAGCCTCGGTCAGGGCGTGTTCTTCGGCCTGGGCGGCTATGCGATGGCGATGTTCCTCAAGCTCGAGGCCTCCGACCCCATTACCACCAAGATCCAGTCGACGCCCGGCATCCCCGATTTCATGGACTGGAACCAGCTGACCGAGCTGCCCGCGTTCTGGGTGCCGTTCAAGTCGCTGTCGTTCTCATTGATCGCGGTGGTGGCAGTCCCGATGCTGCTGGCCTTCATCATCAGCTACGCGATGTTCAAGCGGCGGGTGGGTGGCGTTTATTTCGCGATCATCACGCAAGCGGTGGCACTCATCCTCACCGTGCTGATCATCGGCCAGCAGGGTTACACCGGCGGGGTCAACGGCATGACCGACCTCAAGACCATGCTTGGCTGGGATACCCGTACCGATTCGGCCAAGTACATCCTTTACTACGTCTGCGTGGCACTGCTGATCGGCAGCATCTTGCTGTGCACTTGGATCCAGAAGAGCAAGGCCGGCACGCTGTTGCTGGCCATGCGCGACAAGGAAGACCGGGTGCGCTTTTCGGGCTATGACGTGGCGAACTTCCGTATCTTCACCTTCTGCCTGTCGGCAGGTCTTGCGGGCATCGGCGGGGCACTTTTTTCGCTGCAGGTCGGCTTCATGTCGCCGAGTTTCGTGGGCATCGTGCCCTCGATCGAGATGGTGATCTTCGCGGCGGTGGGCGGGCGAATGAGCCTGGTGGGGGCGGTCTACGGCACCCTCTTGATCAACTTTGGAAAAACTTATTTTTCCGAAACTTTCCCTGATGCCTGGCTGTTCCTGATGGCAGGGCTCTTCATCTCGGTGGTGCTCGCTTTCCCGGACGGTCTGGCAGGGGTGTGGCAGCGGTACGTCGCCCCTCGCCTGTCGTTCGGGCGGACGCCCTCCACGGCGAGTGCCAAGGTCCCGGGCGAGGTATCGACCTCTGCGGTCGCCTGACCCGGCAGCGAACACAACGCGACAGTCCGGGCGAGGCCCGGGCTCAGCGGAAATCAGTCAGCGTCTTCACTCAGTCGACTTCACTTGGCAGATACCCCTGAGCGTACTGCTCAGGTTTTCAAGGAGCGAAAGCATGGCCCGGCAGGAAATGGTGCTCGACATCGAGGACCTCACGGTCTCCTTCGATGGCTTCAAGGCAATCGATTCGCTCAACCTCTATGTCGACAAGGGCGAGCTGCGCGTGATCATCGGCCCCAACGGTGCCGGCAAGACCACGCTGCTCGACCTGATCTGCGGCAAGACCCGCTCGAGCGCCGGGCGCATCCGCTTCATGGGTAATGAGGTCACCCGTCTGCCCGAGTACGAAATCGTGCGCAGAGGCATCGGGCGCAAGTTTCAGACGCCCTCGATCTACGAGAACCTCTCGGTGTGGTCCAACCTTGAAGTGTCGTTTCCGCGCGGGCGCAGCGTCTTCGGTTCGCTGACCTTCAAGTGCACGCCCGACGTCAAGGCGCGGGTTGAGGCGGTCGCCGAAGAGATCAACCTGAAAGACCAGTTGCAGACCGAGGCAGGGCTGCTCTCGCATGGCCAGAAGCAGTGGCTCGAGATCGGCATGCTGCTGATGCAGGAGCCCGAGCTGCTGATGCTCGACGAGCCGATTGCCGGCATGAGCGTGCGCGAGCGCGAGCAGACCGCCGAGCTTCTGAAGCGCATCTGCGTCAACCGCTCGATGATCGTCATCGAACACGATATGGACTTCGTCAAGCGCATCGCCGACAAGGTCACGGTCATGCACCAGGGAAAGATCCTGGCGGAAGGTCCGATGGAGACCGTGCAGGCCGATCCGCGCGTGATCGACGTCTATCTGGGCCACTGAGTCTGCCACCAGGCTGACTACCCAGCTGACTACAAAGCGCCCGACACCGAGCAACTCCGAGGATCACACCATGCTGCGCGTCACCGACATCCACACCGCCTACGGCCAGAGCGAAGCACTGCACGGCATTTCGTTCGACGCCATGCCCAACGAAACCATTGCGATCATGGGTCGCAACGGCATGGGCAAGACCACGCTCTTCAAGACCCTGATGGGTGTACTGCCCTCGAAATCGGGTCGCATCACCATCGGCGACAACGACATCACCAAAGACGAGAGTTTCCGGCGCGTCGCCAAGGGCCTGGCCTATGTGCCGCAGGGCCGCATGATCTTCCCGACCCTGACTGTCGAAGAAAACATCCAGACCGGTCTCGAGAATGCCAAGGTCCGTTCGATTCCTGACGAGATCTATTCGCTCTTTCCGGTGCTCTTCGAGATGAAGCGGCGCAAGGGCGGCAATCTGTCGGGCGGCCAGCAGCAGCAGCTTGCGATTGCGCGCGCACTGGTGACCAACCCCAAGGTCCTGCTGCTCGATGAGCCGACCGAAGGCATCCAGCCTTCGATCATCAAGGACATCGCCCGCGCCCTGAACGAAATCCGCCGGATGAAGGGCATCACGATCATCGTGTCGGAGCAGGTGCTCAGCTTTGCAATGGACGTCGCTGATCGCCTCTTCGTCATCGAGGGCGGTCGGCTGGTCCACGAGACCAGTCGTGCCGATACCGACGTCTCGCGCATCAAGCAATACCTCTCGGTCTGACATCACCGATTTCCCTTCATCCCACTTTCATAGAGGTGCCTCCATGGCTGAAACCCTGATCAAAGTCGATCTGACGCAGTCCCCCACCGCCAACGAAATGATTCACAACCGCTGGCATCCGGATATCCCGATGGCCTGCTGGGTCAAGCCGGGCGATGAATTCATCCTCGAGACCTTCGACTGGACCGGTGGCTTCATCAAGAACAACGACAGTGCCGATGATGTTCGCGACATCGACCTGAGCACGGTGCATTACCTGTCGGGCCCGGTGGGTGTCAAAGGGGCCGAGCCGGGTGACCTGCTGGTGGTCGACCTGCTCGACATCGGCGCCAAGCCCGACAGCTTGTGGGGCTTCAATGGCTTTTTCAGCAAGAAGAATGGCGGAGGCTTTCTGACCGACCACTTCCCGCTGGCACAAAAGTCGATCTGGGACTTCCACGGCATGTTCACCACCTCGCGCCATGTGCCGGGCGTGCAGTTTGCGGGCCTCATTCACCCGGGCCTGATCGGCTGCCTGCCCGACAAGCCGATGCTCGACATGTGGAACAAGCGCGAGATCGACTTCATTGCGACCGATCCGGATCGCGTGCCCGGTCTGGCCAATCCGCCTTTCGCGCCCACGGCTCATCTGGGCAAACTGACCGGCGACGCCAAGGCGAAAGTGGCGGCCGAAGGTGCACGCACCGTCCCGCCGCGTGAGCATGGCGGCAACTGCGACATCAAGGACCTCTCGCGCGGCTCGAAGATCTTCTTTCCGGTCTATGTCGACGGCGCAGGGCTGAGCGTGGGCGACCTGCACTTCAGCCAGGGCGACGGCGAGATCACCTTCTGCGGCGCAATCGAGATGGCCGGCTGGGTGCACATGCGGGTGAACCTGATCAAGGGCGGCATGGCCATGTACGGCATCAAGAATCCGATCTTCAAGCCCAGCCCGATCACCCCGAACTACAACGACTACCTGATCTTCGAAGGGATCTCGGTCGATGAACACGGCAAGCAGCACTATCTCGATGTGCATGTGGCCTATCGCCAGGCCTGCCTGAACGCGATCGAGTACCTCAAGAAATTCGGTTACTCGGGTGCGCAGGCCTACTCGATTCTCGGTACCGCGCCGGTCCAGGGTCATATCAGCGGTGTGGTCGATGTGCCCAATGCCTGCGCCACGCTCTGGATCCCGACGCAGATCTTCGACTTCGACATCAACCCGAGTGCAGCCGGTCCGATCAAGCATATCGACGGCAGCATCGATATGCCCCTGTCGCCCGACCTCAAGTAAGGCCAACGCGATGCCCACCTACGACTATGCCTGCGCGGACTGCGGCAGCTTCGATGCCCTGCGTCCGATGTCCCGCCGCGACGAGCCCGCGGCCTGTCCGGGTTGCGGCATCGCATCGCCGCGGATTTTTGCCAGCGCACCGCGCCTGGCTTCGCTCGAGACCAGTGTTCGCACGGCGATGGAGACCAACGAGCGTGCCCGTCACGAGCCGAAAAGCTCGAGCGACTATGCACGGCTGCGGCACCCGTCGGGTTGCGGCTGCTGCAGCACCAGCGTGAAGCGCGGCGCGACCGTGCGGGGTGCCAACGGCAACAAGGCCTTCCCGAGCAAGCGTCCCTGGATGATCAGTCACTGAACCGTTAACCGCTACGGAGCCGCACCATGCATCACGGTGATATTTCAAGCAGCAAGGACACGGTCGGTGTGGCCGTGGTCAACTACAAGATGCCGCGTCTTCATACCCATGAAGAAGTGCTGGCCAACTGCCGCAACATCGCGAAGATGATTGAAGGCATGAAGGTCGGCCTGCCCGGCATGGACCTGGTGATCTTCCCGGAGTACAGCACGCACGGGATCATGTACGACTCGAAAGAGATGTACGACACCGCCTCGGCGATCCCTGGCCCCGAGACCGAGATCTTTGCGCAGGCCTGCCGCAAGGCCAAGGTCTGGGGCGTTTTTTCGCTCACCGGCGAGCGTCATGAAGAGCACCCCAACAAGGCGCCCTACAACACCCTGATCCTGATGAACGACCAGGGCGAGATCGTCCAGAAGTACCGCAAGATCATGCCCTGGGTGCCGATCGAAGGCTGGTATCCGGGCAACTGCACTTATGTGAGTGATGGCCCCAAGGGCCTGAAGATCAGCCTGATCATCTGCGACGACGGCAACTATCCCGAGATCTGGCGCGACTGCGCGATGAAGGGCGCCGAACTGATCATCCGCTGCCAGGGCTATATGTATCCGGCCAAGGAGCAGCAGATCATGATCTCCAAGGCGATGGCCTTTGCCAACAACACCTATGTGGCGGTGGCCAATGCGGCCGGCTTCGACGGTGTGTATTCCTACTTCGGCCATTCGGCACTCATCGGCTTTGATGGCCGCACGCTCGGCGAATGCGGCGAAGAAGAGATGGGCGTGCAATATGCGGCGCTCTCCAAGAGCCTGATTCGCGACTTCCGTCGCAATGGCCAGAGCGAGAATCACCTCTTCAAGCTGCTGCATCGCGGCTACACCGGTCTGATCAATTCGCGTGAAGGCGACAAGGGCGTGGCCGACTGCCCCTACTCGTTCTACAGCGACTGGATCAATGATCCGGAGGGCACGCGCAAGCGGGTCGAGGCGATCACCCGCGAGACGGTCGGCACCGACGAATGCCCGATCGAGGGCATCCCGAATCAGAGCACCGTCGGGCATCGCTGAGCCACCGACATGCTGATGGCCGCGCCGCTGACTGACTGGAGGATCGCCTCCGAGCCCTACTACCAGCCAGCCGGCAGCGAGGTGGCGCTGTTTGAGGCCGCCTGTGCCCGGCGCCTGCCGGTGATGCTCAAGGGCCCCACCGGCTGCGGCAAGACGCGGCTGGTGGAATACATGGCCTGGCGGCTGCAGCGCCCGCTGGTGACGGTTGCCTGCAACGATGACCTGAGTGCCAGCGATCTCGTCGGTCGCTGGCTGCTCGATGCCGACGGCACGCGCTGGCAGGATGGCCCGCTGGCGCTGGCCGCGCGCCACGGCGCCATCTGCTATCTCGATGAACTGGTCGAGGCGCGGGCCGATACCGCGGTGGTCATTCATCCGCTGACCGATACCCGGCGCATGCTGCCGCTGTCGGCCCGCAACGAGTTGCTCACCGCGCATCCCGACTTCTGCCTGGTGGTGTCCTACAACCCGGGGCCGGCGGCCCGTGACATGAAGGCGTCGACCCGCCAGCGCTTTTGCGCACTGGCACTCGACTATCCGGCGCCCGAGCTCGAGTCACAGATCGTGGCGACCGAGGCGGGCATCGACATCGGGATGGCCAAGCTGATCGTGGGCCTGGGGATTCGCACCCGCCGCCTGCAAGGACATGGCCTGGACGAGGGGGCCTCCACCCGGATGCTGGTGCATGCCGGCATCCTGGTGGCCCAAGGTGTCGATGCCCAGGATGCCTGCCGCATGGCGCTGGTGGAGGCACTGACCGACGAGCCCGGAACTCGCCAGGCACTGGAGGCGGCGCTCGAGGCGTCGTTCTAAGGCGATGACCGCGGTCGCCGAATCGGTTCGCGCAGCGCTGCCGCCCTATCTGCGTGCGCTGTGGAGCGGTCAGCCGCAGCTGAAGTTTGTGGATGCGATGCCCTTCATCGATGGGCATTCAATCCATCTGCCGGTTGATCATGCAAGCTTCGCGGGGGCGGGCGCCTGGCAGTGGTATCGCGCCGCGGTCGCCCATTCGGCCGCCCACCTCGCCTTCTCGCCGCCGGTCTTCGACGGACGCGGCCTTGCGCCGATCTCGCGTGCGCTATTGGGCGTGCTGGAAGACGCCCGCATCGAAGCGCTGGCCTGCCGGGAGCTGCCCGGACTGCGTCGGCTATGGTTCCCGTTGCATAGCGCCTCACCGGCCGATGGCGAGGGCTTCGAGGCGCTGCTGCTGCGCCTGTCGCGCAGCCTGCTCGATGCCGGCTATGAAGATGATCATCCGTGGATACGCAAGGGCCTGGCGCTCTTTTATGGTGATGACGACCGACAGACCCTGCTGCTGCGCCGCCCGGATGAATTGCGGCTTGCGGCTTCGCTGCTGGGCAACGACATCGGCCAGATGCGCTTGCAGTTCAACTCGCGGATGTATCGGCCGGGGCCGGACTATCGCGATGACTCCCGATGGATGTGGGCATCCGGGCAGTCTGACGATCCGCAGCCGGTCGAGCCGCCACCGTCGCGCTCATCCGACCCTGGCAACAGCGATGCGGTGGCACAGGCTGCGCCGCCGGTATCAGGCCCGGTGCTTCGATATCCGGAGTTTGACCGGCTGATCGGTCGGCTGCGTCATGGCTGGTGCTCGGTGTCGCAGCAGGCGGTGGGCGCGCCCGATCATGTCGAGGGTCGGCTGGCGATCAGCCCGCCGGCCACAACGGCGATCACCGCTGACCTGATCCGGGTGCTGCGCCTGTCGCGGGCGCATCGCTCGAAGGCGACGCAGATTGCTCATGAAGGCGATGCCTTTGATATCGATGCGGTGTTGCGAAGTCGCGTGGCCAGACGCGTGCGACGCGCCAGCGATGCGCCGATCTTTCGGCGCAGTGTCGCGCAGTCCCGTCAGGGCCGGATGATGGTCATCATCGATCAGTCGGCCTCGAGTTCGGCCGCCTGGGCCGGATCGACCACCAGTCTGCTGCAGGGCGCGTGTGCGATCACCGCACTGCTTGCGCAGGCTTTGCAGGCCTGCGGCATACAGGTCGCGATTGCCGGCTTCAGCTCGAATGGCCGTCATGCGGTGGCGCTGCGAGGCGTGAAGGATTTTGATGAGCCGATGGATGAGGCGGTGGTCTTTCGGTTGGCGTCCTTGCGCAGCCAGCACTCGACGCGACTGGGTACCGCCATTCGCCATGCCACGCGTGCGGTGGTCGAGGCGCGAGGCCGCGGCAGCCGGCAGGTGGTGATCGTGAGCGATGGCCTGCCCTGGGATGTCGATGTCCATGATCCGCACTACCTCGAGTCGGATGCGCATGATGCGGTGAGGCGGGCAAGGCGGCAGGGTGTGGTGGTGAGTTGCCTTGTGCTCGATCCCACCGGGCAGGCGAGTGCGCGAAAGGTCTTCGGCGCGCGAAGGGTGGGCATGTTGCAGACCCTGGCCGACTTGCCTGAGCAGGTACGCCGACTCGGAGTCTGAGCCGGTGTCGCCCTCATTGAGTCGGGCGCGACCAACCGAGGTCAGCAATGTGTCAGGTGGCGGGCCGTCGCCTGGCGGTTACCTGACCCGGACCTCGGCCCATGCGCTCGGTCAACTTGGCGCCGATCCCCCTGGCCGGCTAACCAAGGCCATCCGGGCTTCCTCAAGCACCCGCGTGTGGGCGTGATGTGTCGAAAACCACCTGATCCCACCAACTCAGCCGCTCGAAGAAGTCACGCGCCATCGCGGGGGGTACGTCGTCAGCAATCTCACCCAGTGCTCGGACGCCGTCCACCCGATCAAACAGGCGCTTTTCGGTGGCATCGATCGGCATCACCAGGTCGCGATAGGTGTGGGTACGGTTGATCAGTACGGCGGATGCGCCGGGCGGCAGGCGTTCCTGCACGCAGATCGTGTCCGGCAGGCGGATGGGTACCCAGGCGCGCCAGGCGCTGTCGGAATGCGCGGCCAGGTCTGACGGCGGCGCACCGTGCGGATGGTCGTCGCGGCAGGCCACCACACTGTGCGTCACCATCGTGCCGCGGAACAGTTCGACCGCGGCAAACTGGTCCGGGGCCGCCAACCGGGCGATGCGGTCTGTCTGGGGCAGTTTGGCCATCACACCGCAGCGCGGGCTGTACGGCGCCTGACTTAGCCAGCGGCCGAATCGCAGCCCACCCTGGGCCAGGAACTCGAACAACTGCGGAACCGAGTAAGCGCGGTCCTGAGGATTGAGCAGCGCGTCGGCCACAGCTGCGGCATGCTTGAAGTCGGGTGCCTGGCGCAGCAGGGGTTCCAGCGGATGGCCGGGCGGCAACGACTTGATCGCGATCATCAGCTCGGCGATGCCCGCTTCGGTGGCCGGCACCCCGATGCGCCGGCAGAAGTCCTGCAGCAGGTAGATGCCGGTGCGGCCGTAGGGGGCATACACCATCAGGTGCATCACGCCGTCGGGCTTGAGCACGCTGCGCAGCGCTTGCAGGCCTGCGACAGGGTCGACCAGGTGATGCAGCACGCCGGTGCAGACGATCTGGTCGAACTGCATGCCGAGCTCACCCACGCGCTCGACTGGAAGCTGGTGCAGCTGCAGGTTGTCGAGACCGTACCTTTGCTTGAGGTCTTCGGTGCAGCGCACGCTGGTGGCGCTGAAGTCGATGCCAGTCACTCGCGCTGAGGGCCATCGAACCGCGTGCTTGGCCGCCTGCGAGGTGCCGCAGCCGGCGATCAGGATCGAGGGGTCCTCGCGGTAGGGCAGCGCAGGCTGGAACAGATGATGGTCGGCGCGTCGCCGCTGCGGGTCGGCCCACAGCTGGCGGTACTGGTCGAGGCTGTCGACCGGCCCGGGATAGGGGTAGCGCTCGTAGAAGGCCTGGACGTCACCCATCGACCCGGACGAAGACAGAGGGGGTTGTGCGAGGGGACTCATCGGATCGGCATCATGAAAGAAAATCCCCGGCAAACCCATGGTCTGCCGGGGATCGGACCATTACGATTGCGC
Source organism: Bordetella parapertussis (assembly GCA_945883285.1). GTDB lineage: Bacteria > Pseudomonadota > Gammaproteobacteria > Burkholderiales > Burkholderiaceae_E > UBA4615. The sequence continues at coordinate 26,915 of CAMCXH010000001.1, forward strand.
GCCAGACGGGCCTCGCAATCAGCACGGCCTGGTCAGCCGCCCTTTTGCCCTGCAGCCAGGCTCGCCAGCACCGCGTCCAGCGAGAAGGTACCCACCTTCTGGCTGGGCGGGAACTCCTTGAACGTGGCGATGTACTTGCCGATGAACTCCTGCGCCGGAACGAACATGAACACCCGATCCAGGCGCCAGTGGTCGTAGTCCATCGCGACATGATCGGCGATCTCGAACGGATCGGTGCGCAGATTGAACAGCTTGGGCACACGCAGCGGCACGAAGGGCTCTGCCCAGACCGCGAAGCCGTGCGCGCGCTGCTCCTGGAAGACGATCTTCCACTGGTCGTAGCGCAGTGCCACCAGCGAGCCGTCGTCGTTCCAGTAGAAGAACTCCTTGCGCGGGCTTGGCGCCTTGCCGCCGATGGCCGGCGTGAGGTCGTAGCCATCAAGGTGGACCTTGAAGGTCTTCTTGCCGACCTTCATGCCCTTGAGCAACTTCTCCTTCACGCCGGGCACACCCGCTATCGTCATGATCGTCGGAAGCATGTCCTCGTGGGAGAAGATGTCGTTGTTGACCGTGCCGGGCTTGATGTGGCCGGGCCAGCGGATCGCGCAGGGCACGCGGTAGCCGCCTTCCCAGTTCTCGTTCTTCTCGCCGCGAAACGGCGTCGTGCCGCCATCGGGCCAGGTGAAGCATTCGGCGCCGTTGTCGGTCGAATACATCACGATGGTGTTATCCGTAAGCCCCAGTTCATCGAGCTTGTCAAGAATCTGACCGACGTGCCCATCGTGCTCGACCATGCCGTCGGGGTAGACGCCCAGGCCGGTCTTGCCCTTCGATTCATCCTTCAGGTGCGTGAAGATATGCATGCGGGTGGAGTTCCACCACAGGAAGAAAGGCTTGTTGGCTTTCTTCGCTTTCTCCAGATATTTCAGCGTGAGGGCGGTGACTTCCTCGTCGATGGTCTTCATGCGCTCGATGTTGAGCGGGCCGGTGCTTTTGATCTTCTGCGTGCCGTCCGGGTTGGCAAAGCTATGGATGACGCCACGGGTCGCATACTTCTTGATCAGTGCAGGATCTTTGAAGTAGTCGGGGTTCTCAGGCTCCTGCTCGGCGTTGAGGTGATACAGCGAGCCGAAGAACTCGTCGAAACCGTGGGCGGTGGGCAGCGTTTCGTCGGCATCGCCGAGGTGGTTCTTGCCGAACTGGGCGGTCATGTACCCCTGGTCCTTGAGCAGCTCCGCGATGGTGACATCGCGCGCCTGCAGGCCTTCCTTGGCGCCGGGCAGACCGACCTTCAGCATGCCGGTGCGAAAGCCCGACTGGCCGGTGATGAAGCAGGCGCGACCGGCGGTGCAGCTTTGCTGACCGTACCAGTCGGTGAACATCGCGCCCTCCTTGACGATGCGATCGATGTTCGGGGTCTTGTAGCCCATCATCCCGTGGTTGTAGGCGCTGATGTTGAACCAGCCGATGTCGTCACCCCAGAGAATCAGAAAATTAGGCTTATTCTTGGTTGCCATGGCTTCATCCTTTCCTTAGAAAAAAGGGCGCACGCACGCCCGTTGAACAACCCGATTGAGTCTTGCGGTTGAAATCCATTGATCGTTGGCCTGCGGCTAACCGGCCGGGGTCAGCGTCTGCGGAGCTGCTGGCGTGACGCCGCTGAACGGCGTCTGCGGATCCTGCTCGCCGTGGCAGAAGCGGAACTTCTTGCCGCTGCCGCAGGGGCAAGGCTGGTAGGCGTTGCGCCGGGCGTCCAGCGCGGCGATGCTGGTCATCACCTCGGCGGGCGGATGGCCCTGCTTGTACAACTGGGCCATCACGTTGAAGGTCGGCCCGGTGTGCATGAAGAACTTCTCGAGCCCGGCGCAGAGATAGTTCTGGCCCGGCTCGCCGTCCTTGCTGAGTACGAAGCGGTCTTTGGGGCAGCCGCCATTGCACCAGTTACGTACCTTGCAACCCTGGCATTGCCGGGTCAGCGTGTCGCGCTTGTCCTGGCCGAACTTGCGCTGCTCGGGCGAGGCGACCATGGTGAGCATGTGGGTCTTGTGGATGTTGCCCAGCAGGTGCTTTGGTTCGACGAAGTGATCGCATGAGTACAGGTCGCCGTTGTGCTCCAGCGCCGGGCCGTAACCGCAGGTGGGCGCGTGAATACACAGCATGTGGCGGCCGAAGAAGGCCTCGAGCGTGACATCGAACAGCTGCACATAGACCTGACCCACGTCACGTCGTACCCATTCCTCGAACACGTCGATCAGGAAGCTGCCGTACTGCTCGGAACCCACTGTGCGTTCGGTGACCAGGTTGCCGGTTTGGGTATAGAGCAGGCGCTTCTCGCCGGGCACTTCGCTCCAGCCCCTGTTGGCGATGCTGATGGTCTGCTCGGTGGCGCGCTCGACGATCGGGATGAACTGGACCCATTTCGCGCCCAGCTCGTCGCGAAAGAAGCGGTAGACCGCCCGCCCATGGTGCTGGTTGGCGGCATTGACGGTACACAGGATGTTGAAGTCGACCTCGTGACGGCGCAGCGCCTGCCAGCCCTTCATCACCAGATCGAAGGTGCCCTTGCCGCGACGGTCCAGCCGGTAGGTGTCGTGCAGCTCGCGCGGGCCGTCGACACTCAATCCGACCAGAAAGTCGTGCTGCTTGAAGAAGCGGCACCAGTCGTCGTCCACCAGCAGGCCGTTGGTCTGGAAGGTGTGTTTGACCGTCTGCTCGGGCCGGCGGTGCTTCTCGACCAGCTCGACCGCATGCTGAAAAAATTCAAGTTTCATCAGCGTCGGCTCGCCGCCCTGCCAGGCCACCGTCACGTTGGGCACGCGGTGCGATTCAAGCAGCTGGCGGATGTAGGCCTCGAGCGTGGACGCCGACATCCGGCTCTTGTCGTTCGGGTAAAGCGCTTCCTTGGACAGGAAGAAGCAGTAGGTGCAATCGATGTTGCAAGTCGAGCCGCTGGGCTTGGCCAGGAGATGAAACCCCGGCGGACCCCGGTCGGGCATCGGCGGGTGTAGCGCGGGCGATTCAGCGGGCTGGATCATGACCGGGTCTCATTGAAACAAAATTTTTTTTCGGACCTGACAAGATACTCGCCAGTGTCGGTCGGTTTCACCCTTGAACGCGCCGGAGTATAGGCCGAGGCAAGGAGAATCACAATTTCACTTTCGACCATCGTCCGGGTCCGGGCCGGCGTGCCCTAGCGCATCAGGCGCGTGACAAGGCCCCGCAGCAGCAGGTAGGGCACGATGGCCAGCAGGAAGGCCACGATGAGCACTTCACCGGGATACACCGTGTTCAGCACCCTGATCTGAAAGATGATGTCGAGCACCATTGCCAGCACGAACACCTTGCCGACGCTCTTCCAGCCGTCCCTGAGCATTTCGGCGCGGTGCCCGGAGTCGGTGAACAGCGACCAGAAGTAAGGTGGCTTGCTCAGCTTCGCATCCTTCAGCCCGGCGATGATGGCGAAGATCGAGGCCATCACCGGTTGCAGGATCAGGCGGAACTTCATCGGCCCGGTGACACGGTCCGACATGTGTTCAACGATACGTATCCAGAACTCGTCCATCGGCACGCTCACTTTCGGTGTGTTCAGCCCAGCGGCAACAGAATCAGCGTGTACAGCAGGCCGCCGGCCAGGAACGACATGAAGTGGCCATCCTTGTCGGAGGGCAACTCCATCAGGCTGCTGTTGACGATCACCGCACCCGACAGGAAGGCGACCAGCAGTGCACTGACTGCCGGGGGCAGGGCCAGCAGCTGACCGACGGCCCAGCCAATCGGCACCATGGCTGCCAGCCAGTAGCGGCCACGGCGGGCATACGCTTCACCATGCTCTTCACTCAATGCGTGATCGACCGCCAGAAAGTGAACCGCCATCGCCGTGGTGAACAGCAGCAGCGGCGCCTGGCCTTCTTTGAGGTCGCGCGCCAGCAGGTAGCCCACCAGTGCGGCATAGGCCGCAAAGCCGCCCACATGCAGCTTGAACGCCGCCTGCTCGCGCTGCTGCGCATCGGAATCGCTGACTTGTTTGCGCAGGTGCTCCAGCCCGTAGAAGGTCATGAAGCCGATCAGCGCGGCCGCATAGATCACCGAGCCTTCGAAGCGTGTCTGAACTGACGCCGACTCGACAAAGATCAGGCGAACGTCTTCCAGTTCGGGCATGACATGGACGAAGACATAGGCAGACGCCATGCCGGCACAGAACGACACCCGCTTGCGCTGATCCCTGGTGACAGCGTTCAGCGGATGCAGGCGCCCACCCGCAAGGACGACTGCAGCCAGCGCGAGCGCCGCGAGCCCGGTCGCCACCAGTTCAGCGGGTTGCCAGTCTGTCATCACAGGGCCTTTGCAATGATGGCGACGAACAGAAAAAGACCGATCGCCGACATGAACAGGGCCATGACCAGCGAAGGGCGCCAGATCGCGAAATGGTTCTGTTTGCGAAGGTCTTTAAGGCGGTACCAGTACTCGATGGTGCCCAGAACCATCGCCAATGTGCCCATGCCGGTCAGAAACATGCCCATGGTGCGCGGACTGCTGGCATGGGAGAGGTGGGTACCCGCCTCCTCGAAGCCTTGCAGCAGTTTGTAGATGGTGAAACCGAAGCTGATCATCGACAGCGCCGTCCGTAACCAGGCCATCAACGACCGGTCGGCTGCCATCAGGGTGCGCTCGGCTGCCAACCGGGTGCGCTCGACCGCCAGCTCGTCGGATGTCCTGGGTGCTTCGCCGGCGTGTTCGGGCGAGGGCGAATGATGAAGCGTGTTTCCCAGCCCGGCCAGCAGTTGCCGCGCGTGCGCGCCCGGGCTGCCATGGCCAGGCTGCTGCGGCGGTGAGTCTTGTGCTGGAGTCGGTGTCGTCATTCAAGGTCCTTTGGGCGCGCTGTGATGACGATCACCAGGCCCTGGTCGGAAGCTTGCACAGCTTTGGGCCGAGTCGAGCGTGGCCCCGGTATGCACTGTTCGCTCAGGCAAAGCGACCGCAGGCAATGAACGCCCCGGGTATCGAGGAGGCTGGTTGGATCAAGCGCTGATGTCTGTCTGCGGATCGGCTGGCACGACGTACTGACAGTCGTAGTTTGCCTTGACTTGGCCGGTGGGCCAAACGCCCGACCGCTATGGCAACCGCCATCGGCGGTTTGCGGTGTCGGCATGGCCAGCCAGCGATCGCCCGCGTGCAGCTCGGCCCGAACCGCTGCTCGTGGCGCTGGCGAAGTGCATCGACACGAAAAAAAAGCGCAGGCGATCTGCGCCTGCGCTTTCGTTCACGCCCGGACCTCGCGGCCCGGGCCAAGGTCAGAGTCTTTACAGTCCGATCTTGCCGCCGTCGGTGCGGGTGATCACCAGGGTCGCCGAGCGCGGCCGACCGGCCACGCCGTAGCCGGTGTTGCCGGGCCACTGGCTCTGGAACGCGAAGGCAGCCGCGGTGCCCAGCGCAGGCGTGTCCTCGCCCGGATGCTGGATGTTCACGAACACCGTCCTGCCGTCAGGCGACTCGGCCATGCCGGTGACTTCGGAGCCCTTCGGCGCCACCAGGAAGCGGCGCAGCTTTGCTTCGCCGAGTGCGGCGCCGACGAAGGTCTCCTGCGTGCCGTTGACCACTGTGCCGCTGACCGTCATGCTGTTCTTCACTGTGACCTTGCCGCCGTCACCGACCTCGCCGGGGATCGCGGCCAGCAGCATGCAGTTGCTCTCGTCGGTGAAGGCACCGTCGTCGGTCTGGATCCAGCAGATGCCGGTCGACTTGCTGAACCACAGCCCATCGGGCGACGAGAACGAATTGTTCGCGGTGAGCTTCGAGACGTTGGCGTCGCCCGTATCCTCCTCGGCACCGAACAGGAAAATGTCCCACATGAAGCCGGTGGAGCGACGCCGTCGAGGGATCTGAGCGTGAAGACAGTGGAATCTCAGCGCAGGAAATGCTGCGGCAGATGGATGTCCGACTCGAGACGGCGCGCCAGCGTCTGGCGGCAGCCAAGCCGATCGCGGGGCAGTGACTGTCTATCGCGTCGTCCTCGCGGACGAGGCTGTCGACGACTTGCTTCGGATCGAGGATTTCACCATCGAACGTGAACTCGCCAGCTCGACGCCTGACCTCGACGTCGTGCGGCGCCTCAGAGACGCGGTCGACCGCGCACTTCGACTGCTGGAGTTCTCGCCGTACTCGTGTCGCAAGGCCGCTCGCGCCGTGAACGGCAAGCAGCGCGAACTGATCATTCCCTTCGGAAGCGCCGGACTCATTGCCGCGTTTGAAGTCCGCGGCGAGGTGGTCCGGATCGGTGCCATTCGCCAACAGCTGGAGCAGGATTACAAGTGATCCTCAGCGGCAACTTCGGCCATTCGCCTGGCACCTGAGGCTCACGATGCCGATCGAAATCCGGGTAGATCTGAAGCGCCGGAGGCTCAGCTCGGCGCCGCTGACCTGATGATTGCGGCACACGCGCGGGCCATAGGGGCGGTTGTCGTCACCAGCAATGCGAAGGATTTCGGGCGCGTGAAGGGCCGGCAATGGGTCGGCAGCGACAGACGACCAAGTTCAGAGCAATCTCCATTAACAGAACGAAACGTTCCGTAATTCATTAATCAAACTGCGAGCTTCGATTGAAACAGGGTATTGACTGACGCTCGCCGTGGCGTTTGTCGAGCACGGTATGTACATCCGATTCGTTCGAAAGGACCTGCCTTGAATCAGCGACACCGTGATTCGCTATGACCATGTGATCGTCGGTGCGGGGTCTTCCGGCTGCGTCCTGGCCGCGCGACTCAGTGAAGATCCGCAGCGCAAGGTGCTGGTGCTCGAAGCCGGCCCGCCCGACCGCTTTCTGTGGATCCACATCCCAATCGGTTACGGCAGGACGATGTGGGACAAGCGGGTGAACTGGTGCTTCGAGACCGATCCGGATCCTGGCATGGACGGCCGGCGTATTTACTGGCCGCGCGGCAAGACGCTGGGTGGGTCCAGCTCAATCAACGGGCTGATCTACATCCGTGGCCAGCGCGAGGACTATGACAATTGGGCCGCACTGGGCAATCGGGGCTGGGGCTTCGACGATGTGCTGCCGCTGTTCATCCGCTCCGAGGCCAACCGGCGCGGTGCCGGCCCCTTCCATGGCGAACGGGGGCCACTGCATGTCTCTGACATCGAGGAACGGCACGAACTCATCGAGGCTTTTATTGCGGGCGCGGGCGAGATCGGTGCGCCGCGCAACGACGACTTCAACGGCGCCACGCAGGAAGGCGCCGGCTACTATCAGCTCACCACTCACAGGGGTTGGCGCTGCAGCACGGCGTCAGGCTTTCTCAAGCCAGTCCGCAGTCGACCCAATCTGAGCGTTGAGTGCCACGCCCAGGTCACGAGCCTGGTGCTGGAGGGACACCGAGTGATCGGCGTGCGCTACCGCCAGTTCGGCCAGGACCACGTCGCCCACTGCGACGGCGAGGTGGTACTGAGTGCCGGCGCACTGCAATCCCCTCAGTTGCTGCAGCTCTCCGGGATCGGCTCGCCCGAGTTGCTCGAGCGCGTGGGTATCCCCGTGCGGCATGCGTTGCCTGGCGTGGGGGAAAACCTGCAAGACCACCTCCAGTTCAGGCTGATCCACGCCTGCACACAAGCCATCACGACGAATGACACGCTGAACTCATGGTCCGGTCGCGCCCGCATCGGCCTGCAGTGGCTGCTGCAACGCAGCGGCCCTCTGGCGGTGGGCATCAACCAGGGCGGCTGCTTCATGCGAGCCTTGCCGGCGGAGTCTGACCGACCCGACATCCAGTTCCACATGGGCACCCTGTCGGCGGACATGGCCGGAGGCCGACCGCACCCCTTTCCGGGATTCACGCTGTCGGTATGCCAGCTGCGCCCCAGCTCGCGCGGGCGGGTGCAGATTCGCTCGGACAACCCGTTTGAATCGCCGTCGATTCAGCCCAACTACCTGTCCACCGATCTGGACAGGCGTACGGCCGTCGCTGCGCTGCGCGCTGCGCGTGCGATTGCAGCGTCGCCATCGATGCGGCCCTACGTGAAGCAGGAGCTCACGCCAGGTTCGCAGGCGACAAGCGACGAGGAACTGCTCGCCTTCTGCCGTGCCAGCGGCGCCACGATCTTTCACCCCGTGGGCACCTGCCGCATGGGCACAGAGCCTGATGCAGTGGTGGATGAAGCACTGCGCGTGCACGGACTCCAGGGCCTGCGGGTGGCCGACTGCTCCATCATGCCCACCCTGGTATCGGGCAACACCAACGCAGCGGCGATCATGATTGCCGAGAAGGCCGCTCAGATGATGAGCTGAAGCCGGGCGCGCCCTTACAGCAGTGCGCCCATGCGCGCCGCCGCCGCCTCGAGCGCGGGCAGCCGGGCCATCAGGTCGTCCATCGACATTCGCGTCGTCGAAGCGTGAACCGCCATCGCGGCGCGTACATGACCTTGACGGTCTCGCACCGGGACGGCCGCTGCGATCAGGCCGGCGACGAACTCCTCCCGATCGAAGGAATGGCCTCGCTCTGCGATCAGCGAGCACTCGTCGCGCAGCCCCTGCAGGGTCACGATGGTGTGATCCGTCATGCGCTTGAGCGTGAGTGTGGCCAGGAGCGCGTCACGTGATTTTCCGTCCATCAACGCCAGAAAGAGCTTTCCACTGGCAGTACAGTGCAGCGGCACATGCGCACCGACGTCCAGCGTCAGGCGCCACGGCCACTCGGCTTCGACTCGGTCCAGATAAAGCACCTGAGCGCCATCGAGCGTGGTGAAGTTGCAGGTCTCTCCGACCCGCTCCACCAGATCAGCCAGCACGGCGTGGCGCAAGCCGCGCAAGGCGCCGTGGTTCAGCGTATCGAGCGCGAGCTTGCGCAGGGCCGGGCCGACCACGAAGTGGTTCTCGTTGACGTCGCGCGCCAGGAAACCGGACGCCATCAACTGGCTGCAGATCCGGTGCACGGTTGCCTTGGGCAAGCCCAGCGCATGAACAAGGTCGGCCAGCGCCATGGGCTCGCCGGTATGCGACAGCACGGCCAGTACGGCCAGGCTGCGTGCCGCTGACGAACTTGAAGCCAGCTTGGCGCTTGGGAGCAAGGTGACAGGAATCAGGGAAAACCCCAGCAGCGGAACAAAACGTTCCAGAAATTATCCAATAAACTGTGAGTAGCAATTGAAACAGGTTAACTACAGGCCTCCGCAATGGCGTTTGCCGAGTGCGGCACCCACACTCAATTCCATTGAAAGGACCTGCCTTGAATCAGCACCAGCGTCTCGGCATTGTGTTGACCTCGATCGTCCTGGCAGCACTGGCACTACCGGTCAATGCCCAGAACTATCCCTCCAAATCCATCTCTCTGATCGTGCCCTGGACCGCAGGCGGGCCCACCGATGTCGCCCTGCGGGCGCTCGCAGAGTCGGCGTCCAAGCAACTGGGCCAGCCGATTGTGATTGAAAACAAGGCAGGTGGTGCCGGAACTGTCGGGCCGGCGACGATGGCGCTGACCGCCAAACCTGACGGCTACACCATTTCGCAGTTGCCGGTGGGCATCTACAGGCAGCCCCTGATGCAAAAGACGAGCTGGAAACTGGAGGACTTCACCTTCATCGCCAGCATCAGCGGCTATGTGTTCGGCATGGCCAGCAGCGCCACCGCGCCCTTCAAAACCTGGGATGAGCTGCTTGTCTACGCCAAGGCTAATCCGGGCAAAGTGACTTACGGTACGCCGGGTGCCGGCAGCACGCAGCATCTGGGCGTGTCGATGATCACCGAGAAGGCCGGCATCAAGCTCACTCACGTGCCGTTCAAAGGTGCCTCGGAGGTCTATGCCGCAGCAGCGGGCGGGCATGTGATGGTGGCGGTTTCGGGCATTCCGGAGGAACTGGTCCAGTCCGGCAAATTGCGAATGCTGAACACCTGGTCGGAAAAGCGCTCGGCTCGGGCGCCCGACACGCCGACTTTGCTGGAGTTGGGCTACCCCTTCGTCATTACCGCACCCTGGGGCATTGGCGGGCCCAAGGGAATGGATCCCAAGGTCGTCGCCACCCTCTCGGAGGCGTTTCGCAAGGCGCTGGCGGACCCGGCCGTGGTGGCAACGATGGACCGCTTCGAAATGAAGCCCGCCTTCAGACCGCAGGACGAATACATGGCCTATGTGCAGGAGCAGATCAAGGTCGAAGAGGCGGCGCTGGCCTTGACCAACCTGGTGAAAAAGCCGTGATCCGCCGATTGCCTGATGACGGCCGGCGCATGAAGATCGATGACTCCCAGCTGTGGAGCGGCTTGATCGGGCTGGCGCTTGGGGCAATCGTGGTCTGGCAGGGCTATGAGCACGACATCGGTGTCGTCACGGAACCTGGGACGGGCTTCGTTCTGTTCTATGTGGGTTGGTTGATGGTTGTGCTGTCAGCAGTGATGTTGCTGGTCGCCATCCGCGAAGGCGGCGCCCCGATTGCCTCACTGTGGCAGGGTGTGCGCTGGAGCCGGCCGATGATCGCCATCGGTCTGTTGATCGCCTTTGCACTGGTGTTCGAGCGTCTTGGATTCCTGCTGTCCACGATGGCATTGCTGATCGGCCTGATGCGCTTGATCGATCCGGTGCCCTGGCTGCGAGCCCTCCCGATCGCTGTGCTGGCGCCGCTCGGCAGCTGGTTCGTGATACAGAAACTGTTGAAGGTTGCACTGCCGGCTGGCATGTTGGGCATCGGCTAGGGGAGCGCCTTGGACACCCTTGCATTGCTGGGTCAGGGCTTCGGCGTCGCGCTGGACCCAATCAATTTGCTGTACTGCTTCCTTGGCGTGCTGATCGGCACCCTGGTGGGGGTGTTGCCCGGTATCGGGCCGGTGTCAGCCATGGCGCTGCTGTTGCCTGTCACGCTTGGCGGCACACCCGAATCCGGCATCATCATGATGGCCGGTATCTACTATGGCTCGATGTATGGGGGTTCGACCACGTCGATCCTGGTCAACATTCCGGGCGAGGCGGCGTCGGTGGTCACCTGCCTGGATGGCCATGCCATGGCCAAGCGCGGGCGAGCCGGGCCGGCCTTGGGCATGGCCGCTTTTGCCTCGTTCATCGCCGGCACTTTCGCCATCGTGATGTTGATGCTGCTGGCGCCGCGACTCGCCGATTACGCACTCGCGTTCGGTCCAGCGGAGTACGTCAGCCTGATGGTGCTGGGCCTGACGATGCTGACCTTTCTGACGCAGGGTTCAATGGTCAAGGCGCTCTTCATGGCCTGCGTGGGTATCGTGCTGGGCCTGATCGGCCTGGACACCATCAACGCCCAGCACCGTCTGACCTTCGAGTTCGCGCCCTTGGTAGACGGCCTCGGCATCGTGCCGGTGGTGATGGGTCTGTTCGGCGTGGGTGAAGTCCTGAACAACACCGAGCAGGCGATCCGGCGCCAAATCGTCAGTGCGAAGATCTCGGGCCTTTTGCCAAGCCGTGACGATTGGCGGCGCAGCTGGGCGCCGATCGCGCGGGGCTCGCTGCTGGGTTTTTTCCTCGGCACCCTGCCAGGCGGCGGTGCTGTGGTGGCGTCGTTCAGCTCCTACGCCATGGAAAAGCGACTGTCGCGCAGGCCGGATGAATTCGGCAAGGGTGCGATTGAAGGCGTCGCAGGCCCTGAAGCGGCCAACAACGCCGGTGCGGGTGGCGCCTTCATTCCGCTGATGACCCTGGGCATTCCGCCCAACGCGGTCATGGCCTTGCTGCTGGGTGCATTCATCATTCACGGGCTGCAGCCGGGTCCGTTGATGATTGCGAACAACCCGGGGCTGTTCTTCGGCATCGTCGCCAGCATGTACATCGGCAACGTGATGCTGCTGGTGCTCAACTTGCCATTGATCGGCATCTGGGTGCGCTTGCTGAAGGTGCCTTACAACGTACTGTTTCCGCTGATCCTGCTGTTCACCATCATCGGTGTCTATGCGTCCGGCAACAATGTGTTCGACATCTACGTGATGCTGTTCTTCGGCGTATTTGCTTATGTCATCCGCAAGTTCGGCTTCGAGTCGACACCGATGGTGCTTGCTTTCGTGCTCGGCCCATTGCTGGAGAACAACCTGCGCAAGGCGCTGATCATCTCGGGCGGTGAGTTGAGCACCTTCGTGCTGCGGCCGATCTCGGGCGTCTGCCTGCTGCTGGCGCTACTGATTTTGCTCAGTCCGCTGATGCCCAGCCTGCGCCGCAAGCGCGAGCTCGTGGCGCTGGACAATTGAGCCGCATGGGTACAGCCGAGCCAATGACAACGGCACCCTGTGCGCTGAGCGGCCTGCGGGTGCTCGACCTGAGCGAGAGCGTGGCCGGGCAGTTTTGCGCTCGCATGTTCGCCGACCAAGGCGCCCAGGTGAGCCTGATCGAACCGCCCGGGGGCTCGGCAGTCCGGGCCATGCCTCCGTTCGATCCTGCCACGCCGGGCATCGGCTCCCAGCTCTTTTTCCACCTGAACCTGGGCAAGGATTCCAGGCAGATCGATCTCACCACGACCGATGGAACAGCCACGCTGCAGCGTCTGGCCGAGCAGGCCGACGTCATCGTCGCCGGTCTGGGCCTCGACCTGGCTGCGATGCAGCGCGATCACCCGACATGCGTGGTCGTGCAAGTGTCGGACTTCGGGTCGGACGGACCACTGGCCCATTGGCGCGGCAGCGAGATGATTTTCCAGGCCTTGTCCGGGATGATGAACGAGAACGGCTTGCCCGGTCGTGAGCCGCTGTATGGCGTTGGTCATCGAGCCCAATATGCGGCCGGTGTCGGCGCATTCATCAGTGCCCTGGCGGCCCTGCATGTGCGCGGCGCTACCGGGCGCGGGCAGCGGGTCGACCTGGACGTCGCGCTGAATACCGTGGCCATGGCGCCACCGGGTATCACCGAGTACAGCTACAGCGGATTGCAGGAAACAAGGGGGGATGTACGCCGCCCGTTCATGTGCATTCAATGCCGCGATGGCTGGGTGGCACTGTGGCTGCAGCAAGCCGCCTGGGGGACCTTTTGCAGCACCCTGGGACTGGCTGCGCTGGAACACGATCCACGGTTTGCGTTGTTCAAGTCACGAATGGATCATTGGCCCGAGCTTGAGGCGCGAGTCCAGCAAGAGGTGCGAGCATGGGGCGCTGACGACCTGCTGCAGCGGCTGCTCAACGGCCGCATTGTGGCTGCCAAGGCCTACCGGGCAAGCCAGTTATGGTCGGACATGCCGCACTTGGCAGCGCGCAACTACTGGCAAACCGTCAACACGGCTGCCGGGCCCCGGGTCGTCCTTGGCCCGCAGTTCCGGTTCAGTCGTACGCCCAGCCGTGCACCGGTGGGCGCGCCAGACCTCGGCGAGCAACGCTCGGACCACACATCGCGACACGATCCGCGCTGGAAACTGGCGCAAGTCGAGCGCAGTCCCGGAAGCACGACACCTGCAACCGGCGACCCGACGCCGGGCCCGCTGGCCGGCGTGCGAGTCCTCGATTTCACGACTGCATGGGCGGGCCCCTTGTCCGGGCGCATCCTCGCCTTCCTGGGGGCCGAGGTCATCAAGGTCGAATCGGCCAGCAGCCCTGACTTGTGGCGTCATGCTGCCTCACCCATCCTGCCGCGGCGTTACCCCGATGGCATCGCGGGCGAGCGCCGCTACAACCGGTGCGCCCTGTACAACTCCCAGAATCTCGACAAGCTCAGCCTGTGCCTTGATCTCAAGCATCCGCAAGGGCTGGCAGCCATACAACGCGTCGCAGCCGCGACCGATATCGTCCTGTGCAACTTCAGTGGTGGCACGCTGGCCCGCATGGGCTTGGGCTACGAAGTGCTCTGCCAGGCTCGGCCCGACATCATCGTGGTCGAGATGCCAGGCTTCGGCAACACCGGGCCAATGTCTAAGGCGGCGGCCAACGGCACAACGATGGAGATGGCCGCCGGCATGGGCGGCATGATCGGCTACCCGGGCGGCGCGCCGCAGACCACCGGCCAGTATTACCCGGATCCGATCGGTGGCTTTCACGGCGCAGCGGCTGCGCTGCTTGCGTTGCTGCACCGCCAGGCCAGCGGCCAAGGCCAGCACGTCGAGTTGCCCCAGGTCGAAGCGTCCATGACCTTCATCGGTGAGGAGCTGCTGCACGCACTGGCCAGTGGGGTTGACCCGCAACCGCAGGGCAACCGCGTGCGTTGGGCGGCGCCACACGATACCTATCGGACCCAGGGCGATGATGCCTGGGTAGCGATTGCCGTCGAAACCAATGACGAGTGGCGGCGCCTGTGTGCCCTCATCAATCAGCCGGGCTTGGCCGACGACCCCCGTTTTGCCGAGTTCGAGGCGCGGTGGCAAAACCAGGACCTGCTGCGTGAACCGATCACTGCATGGACACAGACGATGCAAAAGGCGCAGCTTGCCGAGCTGCTTCAAGGCGTCGGGATCCGGGCTGCTCCGGTCAACAAGCCACCGGACCTCTTGGACAGCCCCTACCTGGCCGCGCGGCAGGGGTTTGTCGAGATGACCCATCCCGAAGCCGGTCAGCATCGCTACCTGAACCTGCCGTTTCGGCTGTCTGCCACACCCGCTGCTCACCGGGTGGCTGCGCCCTGCCTGGGCGCGGACTCGCACCGGGTGCTTCGGCAGATCGCCGGGATGTCGGCCGCCGAGGTGGACGAGCTCGAACGGCTCGGTGTCCTGTCTGCTGTGCCGCTCGACTGACCTGTCCTCGGACACACCCGCGCGAGAGGCCCAATGACCAGACCCATGGATCACCACTGTCCCGATGTGCAGGTCGGGCGACGGCTGACCGAACGCACGCTCGTGGTCGAAGCATCTGTGCAAGCAGACGTGCTGCGCTTGTGCGGCATTGATCCCTCGTTGTATGGGGAGCAGATCGACCCCGCGGCTTTCGTCAGGCTGGCGATTGATGAAGGGGTGCGCAACGGGATGTCCATCCACGGCGGGGTGCACCTGTCCGAACGTCTGGTCCAGCACCGGCCGGGAATACTGGGCGAGCGCCTGACCGTGAGTGGCGAAATAGGGCAGGTGCAGGCGGTTCCTCGCGGCACGCTGGTCATCGGCAGCACGCTGTTCCGTGGCGATGACGGCCAAGCGGTGGTGTCGATCTTCCGGCACTCGCTGCGACCTGGCCCGGACATGACTGGCGCACCCGCTTCGGGCGCGCCAGCGGCGCCCTCGCCTGGCATCGCCGATCCAGGCCTGCTTGCGCGTCTGTCAACGATTCAGTTGACCCCCGAGGTCGTGAGGGCCTTTTCAAATCCGGACAACCCGATTCACTTCGATCCCGAGCTTGCGCGTCAGCGAGGCTACCGCGCGCCGATTGCCGGGGGCGCCCTGTGTGTGCGCTACCTGACTGCCGAAATTTGGCGACATCACGCCCCACGCTCGCTCTCGCTCGAGATTCGGTTTCGGCGTCCGGTGTTCTGGGACGATGCCTGCGATGTGATGGTCGATGACCGTGAAGGCCGATGGACCGCCATCGGGCTGGCGGTGCGTGGGAAAATGGCGACCGAAGCTCGGATCGAAGAGATGACCGTCTGATGCCCTCGATGCCCTCGATGCCCTCTAGCCCCAGCGACGGAGCAACCCGCCCATGAGCAGCTATCAGCACATCCGCGATGCCGGACAATCCTATGAATTCATTCGCTATGAGGTGATGGATCGCATCGCACGCGTGACCTTGAACAGACCGGATCAGGTCAACGTGCAAAGCACCGCGATGCTCGAGGAGCTGGACCATGCCATCGACGCTGCCGGCGCCGACCATGAGGTGCGGGTGATCTGCCTGTTCGGAGCAGGTCGCCATTTCTCTGCCGGCCACGACCTGGGCTCGCCCGAAGAACGGGCGCACCGCGAGCGCTTTCCCATTGAGGATGGCGTCCGCGGCCTGTTCGAGCGCAATTGGCGCCTGCACATGGACATGCATTTGCGCTGGCGTAACGTGCCCAAGCCGTTGATCTGCGCGGTGCAGGGCTACTGCATCTTCGGTGGCTGGATGGTGGCCTCGACCGCCGACATCATCTTCGCGGCCGACGATGCGCTGTTCCTGGGCTCAGCCTTCCAGTACTTCTCGATTCCCTATGACATTCACCCGCGCATGGCCAAGGAGCTGCTGTTCCAGGGCCGCTTCATCGACGCCCGTCAGGCGCGCGAGCTGGGTTTCGTCAACCGTGTGGTGCGCCGCGACCAGTTGGAGGCCGAGACCCTGGCCTATGCCGCCGATGTTGCCCGCAACGACCCCTTCGATCTGCGCACCACCAAGATGGCGATCAACCAGGCCCAGGATGCCCAAGGTTTCACAGCCCATATTCATAACGCGTTCAGCACCTTCATGGTCCGCCGTATCGGCTCGACAGACCCGGGCCATGAAAAGCCCTGGCCGACCGAGGGCAAGCGCCTGCCGATGGTGGAGGTTGCCTTGGAGCGCTACCAGCGGGAGCTTGCGCGCGAACGGCCCCTCGAATCAGGTCTGGACCAGGATCCGGATCGAATCCAGCCTCAGTCGAACGAACCTCAGTCGAACGAACCCCGGCCTGCCTGACTGACGCGCCAGCCCTTGCGAACCTATATCCCCTTCTGACAGGAATCTCTCATGACTTACTCGAACGGTCGCCTGATCCACGACGCCGACAGCCATCTGATGGAGCTCGACGATTGTCTGGATCCGTATTTCGACAGCAGCATGCTCGCGCGCTTTCATGCGTCGACGCATTACCGCGCCCGGGCCGCGCGCTATGTGAATCGGCCAGGACGCTCGCGCGCCGCGCATGCCGACCCGGTCTTTCGCGCCGGGGTCGATGAGAGCCTCCTGCTGCGCAAGAACCACGAAGCCCACGGTTCGTTCATTCGTGAGGATCGTGCGCACGCGATGGACCTGTTCGGCTTCGCCAGCCAGCTGGTGTTTACCACCTACTGCCTGGGCAACTTCGGGTTGGACCAGACCGACGATATGGCGCTGTGCTATGCGGCCGCAGACGCGCACAACCGCATGATGGTCGACTTCTGCGCCATCGACCGCCGGCTGCTGTCCAGTTGCTATGTGCCGCTGGAAGACTTCGCCAGGGCGCGGCAGACTGCCGAGCTCGCCCTGCGGCTGGGGGCACGCTCGCTGCTGGTGCCCTCACGCTGCCCGATGCAGCACGCGCCCAGCCACGTCGATCTCGACCCAGTCTGGGCCATGGCACAGGAAGCGGGTGTTCCGATTCTGTTTCACGTCGGCGGCGAAGAGAAACTGTCAAAGACCTACAAAGTCAACGGCGGGCCGCCAGTGCCGGACTTTCATGGCGGGGACGATAACTTCACTTCGATCAGCTACATGCCGATTCCGAACTCGGCGATGCAGACTTTGTCGACGTTGATCTTCGATGGTGTGTTCGACCGATTTCCGCGCTTGAAGTGGGGCGCCATCGAGCTGGGAGCCGCCTGGGTGCCGGGATGGATGCGGTCCATGGATTCGGCCGCCTTGGCCTTCCGCAAGAACGAGACCCGTCTGCAGAAGCTGTCAGCGCTGCCGAGTGAGATTGCGCGGCGCCAACTTCGTGTCACGCCCTACCCGCATGAGGACACCGGCTGGATCATTCGCAACAGCGGCGAGGAGGTCTGCCTGTTTTCATCCGACTTCCCGCACATTGAAGGAGGGCGGCATCCGCTCAAGCGCTTTGACGAAAGCTTGCAGGGTTGCTCTGCGACAGCGGTCAACGCCTTCTATGCGGACAACTTCATCGACCTCATGGGCGAGGGCCTGGCGTCTGAGTTACGCAGACCAGTGCACCTGAAGGCAGCAGCCTGACGCAAGCACAGCCTGAATGGGTCCAGCGTTTCAAGCCCTCACAAACTCTGAAGAAAACCAACGTGGATTGCTGTAGCCGATGGCACATTCAAGACGATCGAAATCGCCGACAACATCACGATCGGCAATGAGAGCGCTATCGCGTCAGTGACCAGGTGACGGTGTGTCAGCTTGGGCCGTGAATGTCTCTGATCGACCTGGGTCCGACCGATGAAAGCCGGGAGCTCAAAGCGATCCAAGAGCAGATGCATTTGCCGGTTGTGAAATTTGGTCGGCTGCTGGGCCTTAAAAAGCCGATCATCATCGGTTACCTCTACGGGAGGCTTAGCGTGCCAGACAACGCCCTGGACGAAGCCCGTCTGCTCAGACTTAACCAGGACTCGGAAGTTTGGGAGCTACGTTGGCGCTTTGAAAACCAGCCGATGGACAGAATCATCGACGGCTGGATGGCGCTGCTGGGCTTGCAGACGGCGGGCCGGGCGAAAGTGCCCCTAGATGCAAAGCTTGCTGAGCTGCTCGGGGTGAGCCGCGTCACCGTCTGGCGCTGGCGCCGCGAAACGTTCCGCCCCGAACTGCGCGATATTGCCGCCTTTGACCGCGTGGTCAGGGAGCACGCCGGCGGCGAGCAAGAGGATTTGACGTTTCCGTCGGCTCGGCCTCTTCCTCAGTCGGATCGCGCGGCAAGCGACTATTGATAGTCGTCCTCTCGTTGATGCTTCACGGCCAAAACCGTCACCGCATTCAACTCAGGCTCGAACCGGTATAGCGCCAAGTAGCCACTGGCACCAAAATCGATGACTAACTCGCGCAGATTCGCGCTGTCCCCAACCAACCTGCCAATGTTGGGCGCATGGGTCAGCGGCTGGAATCCCTCCCGGATGGCGAGCATCGCTCGCTTGGCGGTGTTGACGTCTTTGCCAACAAGAAACGTATGCAGCCGCAGCAGGTCAGATTGCGCACGGGCCGAAAGTCTTACGTGTGGCATTCAGGAACGGGGGCTTCAGGGTTCTCTTGAACCTTGTCTACCCACTGACTGAACTCATCGAAGGTGATGTGAAGACCCGTTTCCTTGTAGTGCTCAAATGAGGATTCAGCGGCGGCGATGAAGTTTTGCCGTGCTTCTTCTCTCTTCACATATTCAAGAATGGCCTCTTTCATCAGATAGTGCGGCGTGCGCTTTTTTGCTGTGGCTAAAGAAGCAATACGGTCCCTATCAGCGACGTCCAGCTTGATGGTGACGGACCCGGAGCGCGGCTTTTCAACAGGAGACGTCTTCATCGTGTCACTAAGTAATACAAGGTAACACCGAGTCTGGGGCTGCCGTCTTTTGATGTCAAGGGACTGCGACTACACATCGACACCAGCTATCCCGTTGGGGTGCAAGCTAGGTCAAATCCGGAACGCGGAACAATCCAGCCCCCATGCGCAGCGGATCGAACACGATGTCGTCGCTGCCGGGCATGGCCACCGCAACAAGAAGACTCTTTGGAGGACCAGCCAGGCGCCGATAGGCCTCGTACTGCAGCAGCACATAGGCGGGGCGGCCACGGTCGGTGACGAACACCGGCCCTGCCTCGGCCGCCCGCTTGGCCCGGCTGACATCCCGGTTGAACTCGCGGCTGGAGATGGTCGTGACGGTCATAGCGCAACTCGACGAAAAGGGGATCTATGTACCTACAGTACGACAATGTCGTCTCTATCGTCAGCAAACGTAGCAACGTACCGACCATTCCGTCTGTGTAGAGTCGCCCTCTCGCCATCTGGCGCCGGCGAGCAGCCGAGCGACAGAGTATTCCGGATCAAAAGCGCCAGGGCTTCCCATTCAAACCCGCCACCATTTCCGATTCGATGCCGCTACCGAGATGGCCTGTTGAGGGACTGCCACGGATATCGGCTGCTGCGGACACAAAGAACCCTGCCAGGTAAACGTCAGCTTGATGCGGGAAAGCGCCCGTTCAAGCGCTCGGCTCGAAGACCCGGAACCGACCCGATGGCGCAGTTGCGCCCGCAGACGGCCATGCGCTGCGGCAGCAGTTGCATCCCATGCGAGGGTGGTCGCCACCGCCAAGAAGGCATCCGCAGCGCGGATGAGAGTCGTGGCTTCGGGACGCAATGAAAGTCCGTAGCAGATCTCGGAATGCGTTACGGCCGAGATGCACCAATCTGCCGGGTCTAGTTGGAGGAGCCTCTCGTCCATCAGCGGGTTGCCACGCATGACTGCGCTGACGGCGTTGGTGTCGAGCATGTACAAAGCCATCAGCGCTCCGGACGACCATCGCCGAAATCGACGAATGGGTCGCGGTCCTCAGTCCGCTGTTCGCGCTCTTTGGGCGACAAGAAGGTGTCCGGAAGTGCCCCGAGCGAGTTGCGCGTGGCCATTATTGTGCCTCCAGGACTAAGTATCTATATAGTAGATACTCTCAGCGCCACTGGAAACCAGTCACGGATTGCTCGAGCGACTGCTTCGGAGAGGTAGGACCGGAAAGAAGTCGGTCCAAGCGTCGGCCGATCAGGCAATCAGCGGATTGCGCAGCTTGAGTGCAGGAAATCGGCCGAAGTCGCGATCGGCCGTCCACAGCTCACTGACCCCGTGGGCCAGGCACAGCGCAGCGACTCGGGCGTCGTGCGCCAGTGGGCCGGTCACCCGACCCTGTGACAGCAGCTCGCGCAGCCTTGGCCACTGATCGTCGCCCTCGGCCAGCAGGTGAAGGGTCGGGCTCTCGAACCAGGCATCGAGCTGATCGATGGCGCGGGCAGTGGTCGAGGGCGGCGCATAGATGCGCGGATGGGTCACGATCGAAAAGAACTCGGTGACGCAAGGCCATGCGATGGCCCAGGCCGCGCTGCCGGTGGCGAGTGTGGTGATGGCCGCCGAGGCCGCCGAATGAAACTCAGCGTCTTTGCGGTGTGCATACACCAGCAGATTGGTGTCGACCGCGATCATGTTCGGTCTTGGTAGGCCAGATCGCGGATCCGCTCCCAGTCGGCGCCCTGCAGATCAGACTGCAGCCCTTTACCGCCGAAGCTGGCATCGCGCAGCCGAAAGGGCTTGGCCTTCGACTGCCTACGAGCAAGCTCGTGGCGCAGCCCCTGCTCGACCAGGGCCTTCAGTGTGGTGCCTTCAGCATCAGCCACGCGCCTGGCCTGTTCGAGCACCGCGTCGGAGATCTCGATGGTGGTCTTCATATGGGCACCCATATTTGCGAATAAAGGCGACCGTATCACACCGAAGGTGACGGCGCAGCCCCCTGCGCCGTCCCGGAATCAACCCTTCGACAGCGCCCGCTTGAGCGCCGCTGCGCACACCTCGACCGCTTCGTTCGCCTCGCTGATCACCCGGCCCATGGTGATGAAGCCGTGGATCTGGCGCTCGAAACTCACCAGCGTGGCCTTGTTGCCGGCTTCGCTCAGGCGCTGCGCATAGGCGACGCCTTCGTCGCGCAGCGGGTCGTAGCCGGCCACCAGCACCAGCGCCGGCGGCAGACCCGAGAGGTCGTCGGCCAGCAGCGGCGAGGCGCGCCAGTCGAGGTAGTGCCTGGTGTCGGCGATGTAGTGACCGCGGAAGTAGGTCATCGAGTCGGAGGTCAGCAGATAGCCCTGACCATTGACCTGATACGACTTTGTATTGAAGCGCTGGTCGGTGGCCGGGTAGATCAGCAGCTGAAAGCTGATCGGCAGATCCCTGGCATTGCGTGCGGCAATCGCGATGACTGCCGCGAGCTTGCCGCCGGCGCTGTCGCCACCGACGGCGATACGCGTCGGATCGATGTTCAGGTTGCTCGCATGCTGCTGCACCCAGCGGGTCGCGGCCAGGCAATCGTCGACCGGCACCGGGAACGGGAATTCGGGCGCGAGGCGATAGTCGACCGAGACCACGGTGCAACCCGACTTCAGGGCCAGGTCGCGACACAGCACATCATGGGTGTCGAGGTCGCCGATCACCCAGCCGCCGCCATGAAAATAGACCAGCACCGGCAGTGCGCCGGCCGATGCCGGCAAGGGGCGATACAGGCGAAGCGGGATCGGGCCGTGCGGGCCGTCTGCGCTCAGATCACGAACCGTGTCGACCGGGCTTGCCTCGGGTTGCGTGAAAAAGCGCCGCTCGCGGTATTGGGCGCGGGCGGTCACCGGGTCCTGGGTATGAACCGCGGGCATGTTGCGGCTGGCGATCAGATCGAGCAGGGTCTTTGCCTGGGGGTCGAGCATGGGGGTCTCCGTTGAGGCGATGTGTTGTGTTGTGCCGGATCAGACGTCGCGCGTGAGGGCCAGCCAGCGCGCAACCGAGGGGCGCTGCCATTGATGCGCGGCATAACGCTTCAGCGAATCAGGTACCGGGTCACCATGGATGGCCAGGCGGTTGATCATCAGGGCGAGGTCGGTGTCGGCGATGCACCACTCGCCGAAGAGGTGGTCGCTGCCGTGGGCGAGCAGGGCGTCGGCGGCTTCGAAGAGCCGGTCGGCGGCATCGTCGGCGGCTTGTGTCAGCGCACCGAGGTGGCGCTTGAGGAAGACCACTTCGGTGGAGCGCTCGGCGCGCAGCGGCATCAGGTCGCTGCGCAGCCAGGCCTGCAGCTGTCGGGCCCGGGCCCGTTCGCGCAGGTCAATCGGGTAGAGCGGCGGATGGCCGGGTGCCGGCAGCAGCTCGTCGAGGTATTCGGCAATCGCCGATGACTCCGAGAGCATGAAGCCGTCGAGGGTCAGCAGCGGCACGCGGCGGGTGAGCGAGCGTCTGGCAAAGTCGGCTTCGTGATGTTCGCCGGCCGCCAGATCGACCGGCCTGAGCACCGGCTCGAAGCCCTTTTCGATCAGCGCAACATAGGCCGACAGCGCATAGGGGCTCAGATAGAGTGCATCAACGTCGAGCACCGGAGCGGCATTAAGAAGCGTCATGGAGCGACCTCACTTGTTCAGGGCCGACACGACGCTGGCCGGCATCGATGTCTCGAGTTGTGCGCGTGCCGGTGCGGCCAGCGCACGCCAGGCCGCCCGCAAGTCGGCCAGGCATTTCACCTGATATTTGAAGACGCCCTGCTCGTAGGGCATGCCCCAGGCTTCGAAGCGGAAGGTGCTGGCACCGGCTGCGATCGCATTGGCATTGGCTTCAAGGAAGGGGAAATAGACCTCGCCCGCGATCTTGAGCAGGCCGGTGAGCGCCGGCGGCAGCGGTGCATCGGGGGCACGCCATTGCCCTTGAACGCCCGACGCATCATCGAGCTGCATCAGCCAGCGAAACAGAAAAGGAAATTTTTCGCGCAGATGCTCGGCAGGCGTAGGGTCGCTTGCCAGTTGCGAGAGCTGGCCGAGCCAGCTGAAATCGGCCAGCGACGGGCGCGAGCCAAAGAGATAGCGCTCTTCGGTGATGTGGGCTTCGAGCAGCGCCATGATGCGATCGGCGCTGGTCTCGACCAGCGGCGCATTGGCCTGGGTGCAGCCCACCAGCGCCATGCGCCCGACCTGACGGTCGCGAAAGCGGGCCGCGTGGTCGAGGATCGATTCGAGGCCGTGACCGCCCAGCCGATCGAAGGCCAGCCATTCGCTCATCTGCTTCTGGTCGCGAGCTCGCAGCCAGCGATAGAGAAACATCGCCTTGGTGCCCCATTCGTCGGCCATGTCTTCGAGCAGCATCGCAAGGAATGCTTGTGCCGGGTCGGCCGGCACGATTGAACGTTCGCCGGGATGCAGGCGCTCGAGCTCGTGCAGCAGCGGCGTCGAGTCGTTGCCATGGCGGCCGTCCGGAAATCGGAGCACCGGGATGACCGGGACTTTCACCTGCTCGAGCGCATTCGGCGTGCCATCGGTGCCGAGTTGCACCCAGTCATGGGGCAGGCGACGGTAGCGCAGGATGGCGCGAACCTTCATCGAGTAGGGCGAGCCGAGCCCGCCGTAGAGGGTGTAGCGGCCGGTGTTGTCGGTGGTCGTCATGAAGGTGGTGCAGGCGCCGGGCGGCGTTGCTGCATCGCGAAAGGGAGATCTGTCGATGATAACCTTGGGAGATGGACGTTCTGCTCTGGATCCTGGTGGTAGTGCTGATCGCGGTCGGTGTGGCCGGCACCATCCTGCCTGCCCTGCCGGGCGCAATGCTGGTCTTCGGCGGCATTCTGCTGGGCGCCTGGATCGACAATTTCGAGCGGGTGTCGATCACGATCGTGGTGATCTGCGGGGTGCTCACCCTGCTGGCCTGGGTGACCGACTATGCAGCGGCGATGCTGGGTGCCAAGCGGGCGGGCGCCAGCCGGCTGGCGGTGATCGGTGCTGCGATTGGCACGATCGCGGGCGTTTTCACCGGGCTGGTCGGCCTGATCTTCATGCCGCTGGTGGGCGCAGCAATCGGCGAGCTGATTGCGGTGCGCAATGCCACCCGTGCCGCGCAGGTGGGTGTGTCGACCTGGGTCGGCCTGCTGCTGGGCACGCTGGCCAAGGTGGTGCTGACCTTCATGATGGTCGGTATTTTCGTCGCCGCATTGCTGATTCGCTGATTCGCCGACCCGACTCGCGCCGCCTGTCCGTCTCGGTGGCCCGTCGGTGGGTTGGTGGTCGCGCATCCGCCGGCTGCCCGCGATGCTCGGCACATGTCTGCCACGCTCTCCTCTCGCTCCCCTGCGCCGCCAGCCCGGGCCAATGCCCATGTTCGCGCGCTGGTGGTCGACGAGCATTCGGCCTCACGACTGGCCATGCGCGATCTGCTGAATTCGATCGGCGTCACCCAGGTACAAATGGCGACCGAGCCGGTCCGCGCGATCCGCATGATGGAGGCCGAGCGATTCGGGCTGGTCCTGTGCGAAATGAAGTTTCTGTCGCAAATGGACGGCATCCAGGTCCTCGAGTATGTGCGTACTCGCCGACTGCTGCAGCCGTCAGCCGCATTCGTGCTGATCACTTCAGCCCCCGACCGGCTGACGGTCGCCTCCACAAGAGAGTGGCAACCTGATGCCATCGTGCTCAAGCCGGTGGTCGCCGAGTCGCTCGGGCCGAGAATCGAGCAGGCCATGCGCCGACGGGTCGCGCTGGCGCCAGTGCACGAGGCGGCCGATCGGGGCGATTCGCAGGCACTTCTCGAACGCGTGCAGGCTCTCATCCGTGAAGCGGGTACCCCGAGTCTTGAATTGTTGCGCTGGCAGGCCAATGCCCTGGTCGACCTGGGTCGTTTCAGTCAGGCTCACGAGGTCTGCGAGCAGGCCTTGTCGGTCAAGACCGATCTGCCCTGGGCCGAGCTGGCGCTGGCGCATTGCGAGCGGGCCGATGGTCGACCCGACGCCGCCACCAAGCGGGTGCGGGCCCTGATCAAGGCCCATCCGTATTTCGGAGGCGCCTATGACCTGATGATCGATATCCATGAACAGGACGGCCGCGTCGACAAGGCACTCGAGGTGGCGCAGGCCGCGCTCAAGCAGCTGGCGACCTCGCGACGCATGCGCACCCTGGGCGAGATTGCCTATGCGCACGGCGAGCTCGAGGTGGCCGAGCAGTGCTATACCGATCTGATCCGCAAGAACGGCGCCTCGCTCACGCGCAGCCCGCTCGACATCGGCATGCTCGGGCAGGTGTTCGTTACTCAGGGGGAGTCGGACAAGGCGCTGCGCCTGGTGTCGACCGCCCATGATCAGCTCGCCACCGATTCAACTGCCGGCGCGCTGGCTGCTGCCGTGCTGTCACAGGCCCATGCCGCCAAAGGGGATGGCCCGGCCGCCGAGACCTTCGCCCGCAAGGCGCTGGCACTGGCGGCGGCGGCCGAAGGGCCCGAACATGTCTCGCTCCTGGTGGCCAAGGGCGCTTTCAATGCCGGCCTCAAAGAAGAGGCCGAAGCGCTGGTTCGCCAGACGATGGCGGCGCGCAAAACACCGGGTGCTCCCGGTGCGCTGGCCCGCAAAGTCATCCTGGATGCCGGGCTCAAGCCCGAGGCCTTCGCAACCGCTGCGATCGCATCGCCTAGACCTTTGTCGAGCGATATCCAGGAGGCGATGGACTGCCTGCATCAGGCCCGATTCGACGAGGCTGCCGCGCATATCGACCGTGCCCGCGAGCGGCTGCCGAGAAATCCGATGGTTCTGCTTGCGACCGTTCAGGTCTACCTGCTGCGCATGCATGCCAAGGGCTTCGATGAGGCGTCGGCGGAGCAGGTGCGACGATGTCTGGCCGAGGTTGATCGACAGATCCCGGGCGACCAGCGGATCTTCTAGCAGCCGATCAGGCAAGCGTCTTCGCGATCCCACTTCGCGCCATGGCTCAGCCGGGCGGAAGGCGGCCGTCGGTCTCGATCTGTTTTTCGAGCTGGGCAAGCACCGCCCGCAGATGCTGGCGCAGCACGTAAAGCTCGGGACTGAGCGCATCGGGCACACGCTGGTTCAACAGGCTCAGGTCGATGTCTCTGAGCAGCTGCAGGTGCTCTGCCGGGTTACCGCGGCCTTGCAGCATGTCGAGCTCGACGAACTGCAGCTCGCTGTTCCAGCGATAGATGCGACGCCTGATTCGCCACATCCAGATGCTCGGCGCAAAGCGCAGCAAGGGCCCGAGGATAGCCAGCAGCGGCAGTCCGATGAGCAGCAGTCGCTGCACCCAGACCGCCGTCCAGAGCGGCAGATAGCGACGCAGGAATCCAGGGCCGTTGCGGTAGAAGCGTTCGGCATCTTCCGAGGCTTCGTATTCGCCGGGCAGCGTGTTCGGAAAGACGCCCGGTCCGTTGAGCAGGGTTCCCTGCCCATGGACTTCGCGCGCCGCATCGATCAGCAGGTCGACGATGACAGGATGCAAGTCGTCACGGGCGAGCAGGATGGCAGTTGGTGCCACCAGGACGATGTCACGGTCGGGCAAATCGATGATCGGATCGATCACCCCTGCCGGAAGATCCACCTTCGACAGGAAAGGGGCCCGCCTCGCGAAGGCGTCTGCGCGGTGAAAGCTGGCGATTTGGATGCTTGGGTCGCGAAGCAGGCGATCGATGGTGGGTGACTCGGGGGCGCCGACAAAAAATGCGGCGTCGACGGCGTCCTCGATCAAAGCCTGCGCGGCGGCTGATCCGCCGATCTCGAGGCGGAGGGTCGGCGGTTTATCGAGCCCGTAAAGGTGAAGTGCAGCGTTGGCCACCACCTGAGTGCCGCTGCCTCGCGCGCCGATCGCGATCCGCTTGCCGATCAGTTCGGTCACCGACGAGATCGGTCTGGCGCCCCGCGAAAAAAGCCACAGCGGCTCGTAAAAAAGGTGCCCAAGCGAGACCAGTCCGCTGGTGTCCTCGCCGTGCTGGGTCAGCCCGCTTTGCACGATCGCAATCTGCACATCGCTTTTCGGGTCACGCAGTCGCTGCAGATTTTCGGCTGCGCCTGAGGAGGACCGCAACTCGAGCGTCACGCCCTGCCGGGCGAGCGCGTCGCGGTAGCGGCTGGCATAGAGCTGATAGGCCCCGTCGGGCGCGCCGGTCGACATCACCACTTTTTTGGGCGGTGCCGGTTGCCAGAGCCAGAAGGTAATCCCTGTAGCCAATGCGATACCGGCGACAACCAGCATCAGCATCATGCGGCTGCGCGGATCAGTGTCGCGCCGTTCTGGCGATCCAGGCATCGGCTGACTCACGGGGCGACCTGACCGAGCAGACCTTTGTAGAGTTCGGCATAGCGGGTTGCCGGCGCGTGCCAGGAGGTGTCCTGCGCCATCGCCCGCTGCATCACCCGTTGCCACAGGGGCGGGTTGTGCCACAAGTGGATGGCACGACGCAGGGCATCAGAGAGTTCATCGAGATGGGCTCCCCGATAGGAAAAACCGGTGGCCCGGTCCTCGCGCACCGCGACCTCATTGGCATCGACCACCGTGTCGGCCAGACCGCCGACCTGATGGACCAGCGGGATCGTGCCGTAGCGCAGGCCGTAGAGCTGGGTCAGCCCGCAGGGCTCGAAACGTGACGGCACGCCGATCAGGTCGCTGCCGGCCACGATGCGGTGGGCGAGCGCCTCGTCGTAGCCGATGCTGACCCCGACCTGGTCGGGTGCGGCCTGCGCGGTCGCGCGGCAGGCATGTTCGAGCGCCGGGTCGCCACTGCCCAGCATCACCATCTGCCCGCCGGCGCCCAGCCACTGATGCAGCGCCGAGAGCAGCAGATCGAGCCCTTTTTGCGGTGAGAGTCGGCTGATGACACCCAGGATGGGTGCGCCTGGGGTCTGGCGCAGCCCGAACTCGCGCTGCAGTGCCTGCTTGCACAGCGCCTTGCCGGCGGTGTGCTCTGCATCGAAGGGGGCGGCGATCGCGGTATCGGTCGCCGGGTTCCAGATGGCGGTATCGATGCCGTTGACGATGCCGCAGAGGCGATCTGCCCGATGGCGCAGCAGGCCGTCGAGCTGATGGCCCTCGGCCGGCGTCAGAATCTCGCGGGCGTAGGTCGGGCTGACCGTGGTGATTCGGTCGGAAAACTGGATGCCGCCCTTGAGAAAGCACAGCTCGGCATGGAATTCGATGCCGGCAGGGCTGGCCATCCAGCCGGGTAGCTGCAGATCGCCGAAACGCTCGGCTGAGAATCGCCCCTGGTAGGCGAGGTTGTGTATCGTCAGCACGCTGCGCGCCCGCGACACGCCGGTGGCGGCGGTGGCATGGGCTGCCATGTAGACCGGCGCCAGAGCGGCATGCCAGTCGTGGGCATGGACAATATCGGGGCACCAGGCCGGATCGAGCTCACCCATTGCGAGCTGTGCGGCCACCCAACCGAGCAGTGCAAAGCGCTGCAGGTTGTCGGGCCACTCCCGGCCGTCCGGGCCGAGATAGGGATTGCCCGGCCTGGCATAGAGCCAGGGTGCATCGATCAGATAGGTCGGCACGGTGCTCTCAGGCAGCAGGCCGCGCAACAGCGTGACGCGGGCCGCGCCGAAGGCCGGGCCGCACCGTGCGATCTCGACCGGCGACTTCAGGGCCTCGCGCAGCGCCGGCAACCCGGGCAGCAGCAGCCGCGCATCGAGCTTTGCTGCGCGCTGCGCTTTCGGCAGCGCTGCCACGACATCGGCCAGCCCACCTGTCTTGACCAGCGGGAAGCACTCGGCGGCTGTATGCAGCACCCGGATCGCGGCAGGCTTTCTCATCAGAGCCGGGCCAGCATACTGGCCGTGATCAGTGTGATCCCCTGGTCGGTCCGGTTGAATCGTGCGGCATCGGCGACCGGATCTTCGCCGACCACCAGTCCCTCGGGAATCGAACAGCCCCGATCGACGATCGTGCGGGTCAGCCGCGCGCCGCGCCCGACCCTGACCTCGGGCAGCAGCACTGACCAGGCCACCTTCGCATAGGAATGAACCCGGCAGCTCGAAAAAAGCAGCGAGCGCTCGAGCGAGCCCGAGACGATGCAGCCGCCCGAGACCATCGACTCGACCGCCATGCCGCGTCGCTCGCCCTGGTTGTGCACGAACTTGGCCGGCGGCAGCTGCTCCTGGTAGGTCCAGATCGGCCAGTCGCGGTCGTAGAGGTTGAGTTCGGGGTCGGTGGCAGTGAGGTCGATATTGGCCGACCAGTAGGCGTCGAGCGTGCCGACGTCGCGCCAGTAAGGCGTCTTGCCCGGCTCGGTGCCGACGCAACTCCGCCCGAAGGGATGGGCCATGGCTCGGCCGGCCTTGACCAGTGCCGGAATCACATCGCGTCCGAAATCATGCTGCGTGGCATCGCCGCTCATGTGGCGGGGCAGTTCGTCGTAGAGGAATTCGGCATCAAAGAGATAGATGCCCATGCTCGCGAGCGCGACGTCGGGACGTCCGGGCACCGGATCGGGATGTGCGGGTTTCTCGGTGAACTCGAGGATGCGGTTGCTGGTATCGACCTTCATCACGCCGAAGGCATGCGCCTCACTGATCGGCACTTCAATGCAGCCTACCGTGCAGGGCGCGCCGCTCTCGACATGGTCGACCAGCATGCGCGAGTAGTCCATCTTGTAGATGTGATCGCCGGCCAGCACTAGGACGAAGTCGGGCCGATGGCTGCGGAAAATATCGAGGTTCTGGTAGACCGCATCGGCGGTGCCGCGATACCAGGACGCTTCTTCGAGCCGCTGCTGCGCCGGCAGCAGATCGACGAACTCGTTCATTTCGGACTTCAGGAAGCCCCAGCCCCGCTGGATATGCCGCAGCAGGCTGTGCGACTTGTATTGTGTGAGCACGCCCATGCGCCGGATGCCGGAGTTCAGGCAGTTCGACATCGCAAAGTCGACGATCCTGAACTTGCCGCCGAAATAGACCGCCGGTTTGGCACGGATATCGGTGAGTTGCTGCAGCCGGCTGCCCCGACCGCCGGCCAGCACCAGCGCCAGGGCCCGACGGGGCAGTTGCAGGCGCGCCAGGGCGTTTTCGGTCATGAGGGAGGCTCCCGCTTGTCTGTTTGACGACAAGTGTACGGTGCCCTGAGCCTCGTCGCGCGTCGCGTATCCCGGCAATTGCGCGCGCGGTTCATCGGCCGCTTCAGACCGGGTTCGGCCAGCGTCGTCAGTCCTCTGCTGACAGGACCTTCACGCGGAACAGGAATCCTGCGACGGCGGCGCCGATCAGCGGGCACACGATGAACAGCCAGAGCTGCTCCATCGCCTTGCCGCCGGTCAGCAACGCCGGTCCAAGGCTGCGTGCAGGGTTGACCGACACGCCGGTGACATTGATGCCGACAATATGGATGACCGCAAGGGTCAAGCCGATGGCCAGCCCGGCCAGTTGCGCCGGCGCGCCTTTTTGAGTCACGCCCAGAATGGTCACAAGAAAGAGGAAGCTCGCGACAATTTCGAAGACCGCCGCCGCCATGAAGTTGTATTCCCCGAGATAGCCCGCTCCCCAGCCATTGGCGCCGAGACCGCCATTCCAGCCAGAAGCCTTGCCCGACATGATCAGCCAGAGCACGGCCGCGCCAGCGATGGCGCCAAGGCATTGGGCGATGACATAGGTGACCAGCTCGCTTGCGGACATTCTTCCGGCGATGAATGCACCGACGCTGACAGCCGGATTGACGTGGCAACCCGAGACCGGGCCGATGCCATAGGCCATCGCGACGATGGCCAGACCGAATGCGAGGGCGATTCCGAGAACACCGACCGTGGTGGCGCCGACGGCAGGCCCGGCGATCACCGCCGCTCCGCAGCCGAACAGCACCAGGGTAAACGTACCAATGAATTCTGCGACAGCCTTCTTCACGAGCATTCCTTGAAAATAATCTTTTTTGTCAGCGCTGATTATAAACAGGCGGATGGACGCCCCGCCCGTTGACAGTCAGACGCACGGCAAGGCGGTGCTGCGCAGGCAGCGGCGTCGCGACCGCGCCACGGACGCCTCGAAAAACCCTTCGATTGCCACGCTCGGCCGAATTCCATAGGCTGACTGCCTTCACGGAGACCGACCATGATGGAATTGCTGGCTGATCCTGCGGCCTGGGTTGCCTTTTTGACCCTGACCGCGCTCGAGCTCGTCCTGGGCATCGACAACATCATTTTCATCTCGATCCTGGTCGACAAGCTGCCGCCCGAACGGCGCGAAGTCGCACGCCGGATCGGCCTGTTTCTGGCGATGTTCATGCGTGTCGGGCTGCTCCTGGTGCTGTCCTGGATGATCGGACTGACCGCGCCGATCTTCACGGTGCTCGAGCATGAGGTGTCGGGGCGTGACCTGATCCTGATCGCGGGCGGGCTGTTCCTGGTCTGGAAGAGCACGATGGAGATCCACCAGCTGCTCGAAGGCGAGGAGGGCAGCGAATCGAAGGCGGTTGCTGCATCGTTTGGCGCGGTGATCGTCCAGATCATCATCATCGACCTGGTGTTTTCGCTCGATTCGATCATCACCGCTGTCGGCATGGTCGACCGGGTCGAGGTGATGATCGCCGCGGTGATCGCCTCGGTCGGGCTGATGCTGCTCTTTGCGCCGGCGATCGGCCGGGTCGTCACCAACCATCCGACACTGAAGATGCTGGCGCTGTCGTTCCTGCTGGTGGTCGGCATGGTGCTGATCGCCGACGGCGTCGAGACCCATGTGCCCAAGGGCTACATCTATTTTGCGATGGCCTTCTCGGTGATGGTCGAGGTGCTGAACATCCGCCTGCGAAAGCGGGTGGTCGACCCGGTCAACCTGCGTGAGCCTTACTAGTTGGGCGACAAGGCATAGGTCTGCATCGATTGCAGGTAGGTCGCCTCGACCTGCGAAACGATGCGGTCCCAGCTCATCGATTCGGCAATCGTTCGGGCGCGCAAGCCCATGTCGCGAGCCCGCTGCGGCTCGGCGACCAGTTGTACGGCCAGATCGCAAAAGCGCGCGGGCTGCCCGAGCGGCGCGAGCAGTCCACTTTCGTTGTGGCGAATCAGCTGTGCGGCGGCTGCGTAGTCGTAGGCCAGCACAGCCAGTCCGCTGGCCATCGCCTCGGGCGTGACGTTGCCGAAAGTCTCGGTCAGGCTGGGAAACAGAAACAGATCGGCCGAGGCATAGTGCTCGGCCAGCGCGACGCCGCGCTGGGCGCCGGCGAACACCGCATCCGGGCGGCTGGCCCTGAAATCGCGCATCAGCGGGCCATCGCCGACCATCACCAGTTTCAGATCGGGTTCGATGCGCCGCATGGCATCGAAGGCGTCGAAAAGCAGATCGAGATTCTTTTCGGGCGCCAGGCGGCCAACGCTCAGGACCACCCGAGTGCGATCGCTGCAGCCCCATGACTGACGCAGTGCCGTGCTGCGGCGGGCCGGGTCAAACTGCTCTGTGTCGACGCCGCGTGCCACAACGCGCAGCCGCCGAAAGCCGTACTTCTGCAGGTCGGCAGCGAGGGCCTCGGTCGGGACCATCGTGAATTGCGATCGGTTATGGAATTTTCGCAGGTAGGAAACAATCGGCTTGTGCAGCCAGCCCATGCCGTAGTGGCGGCTGTAGGCATGGAAGTTGGTACGAAAGTCGGAGCAGACCGGCAGTTTCAGGCGAGTGGCAGCTTGCAGCGCCGACCAGCCAAGCGGGCCTTCGGTCACGATATGCACCAGGTCGGGCCGCTGTTTCGACCACAGATCGACCAGGGCGCGTTTGGCCGGCAGGCCCATGCGAAGATGCGGATACCGCGGGATCGGCAGGCCCCGAAGCAGCACTTCGTCCAGGCGGGGCGACTCGTTGCCATTGGCATCGGCGCTCTGGCGCGGCCGGATCAGACGGATGTGGTGATCGCGCCGCTGCAGGCCC
Source organism: Bordetella parapertussis (assembly GCA_945883285.1). Lineage (GTDB taxonomy): Bacteria > Pseudomonadota > Gammaproteobacteria > Burkholderiales > Burkholderiaceae_E > UBA4615. The sequence continues at coordinate 59,795 of CAMCXH010000001.1, forward strand.
TGCACCACCTGCGCGGCGGTGAGCGCCACGCCATTGACTTCTGGAGGGTAGGTTTCGGTGACGACCGCGACGCGCAGCGAGCGTCGTGAGGGAGGCAGATCGTCGATCTGGATCGACGCGGCACTTTCATCAGAAATCATCCGGCGATGATCGCGTTGCAACAAAACAATTCGATGACCGTTTGAGGACGATTTGAGGACAGTTTGTGCCGCCGATCCGGACGACTGTGGCACCATGGCCATTCGTCGGGTCGCAAACGAACGGTCATCGAATTGTCATGCCGCGTTCACACACCGACGTCATGCTCCGGTCACACCGTCGGCACTCCCTCGGAGTCAGCCGAATAAAAACCCTGTGTTTTGCCAAACCTCATTCGGAGAGACGATGAAGGATTTCCTCGAACAGTTGCGCATCCAGCGCTTTGACGATCACCGCTTCTACCACCACAGCACGATCAACCAGTCGCTGCATCTGGTGAGTGCTCTGAGCTTCATCGCCTCTTATTGCCTGTTGTTCGTCGATCCGGCGATGGCGGGTCTGACAGCCTGGCTGGTCTCGATGACCAGTCGCCAGGCAGGGCATTTCTTCTTCGAGCCCAAGGGCTACGACGATGTCAATCGGGTCACCCACGAGCACAAGGAAGACATCAAGGTCGGCTACAACCTGCGCCGCAAGGTCGTCCTGATGGCGATCTGGGCAGTCTCGCCGCTGGTTCTGTGGTTCGACCGCGGATTCTTCGGCCTGATCGAGCCGAGCACCGATGCCTATGGTTTCGTGCGCGACGTCGGCCTGCTCTGGCTGGCCCTCGGTGTGGGTGGTCTGGTGTTCCGCGTGCTGCAGCTCTGGAAGCAACAGAGCCTGGGAACCGGTCTGGTGTGGGCCACCAAGATCATCACCGACCCCTTTCACGATACCAAGCTCTATTGCGGCGCACCGCTGCGCCTGCTGCGCGGCGAGCTCATCGATCCGATGGACTCGCTTCGCAAGCACGGCTGACAGCGGTCAGGCGCGGTGTGTGCCCCGAAAGCGGGTCGACAGCACTTCGCGCAAAATCCCTCGCCGGATCGTCCGGTTGGTCAGTTCGGGATTGCTCCACCACCAACCGTCCTTTCGCATCTGCTGGCCTGCTTCGATGAAGCGGGCCAGCACTGCTTCAAAGTCGGCCTCGCTGTAGTTCAGGCTGAAGACCATTCGGCCGGTGCCGACCCACGACAGCGCCAGACCGGCTTGTCGCAGGTAGTACTGCAGCATCCAGTTGTAGCGGCTGGGCTCGGTGTAAAAGACCGTCCAGATCGACGACAGGTTGGCCACGCGGATCGGCAGGCCGGCGTCGGTGAGTGCCTGGTTGAAGCGGTCGGCACGCGCATTCCAGCGTTCGTCCAGACCGTTGTAGATCGCCTTGACGTCGTCGTCCTCGAGCCGGTCGAGGAAGGCCGACATTGCGCCCATCACATGAGGATGCGCATTGAAGGTGCCGCGTGCAAAGCAGATGTCGGCCGGACGCTCATCGCGCCAGCGGCGCATCAGGTCGGCGCGTCCGCAGACCACGCCCACCGGCAGTCCGCCACCCAGCGTTTTGCCGTAGGTGACCATATCGGCCTTCACGCCGAAGTATTCCTGGGCGCCGCCCGGTGCCAGGCGAAAGCCGACGAAGACCTCATCGAAGATCAGCACGATGCCGCGCTCGGTGCAGACTTCACGCAGCTTTTTCAGCCAGCTGGCATAGGCCTCGCGATCGAAGCCTGCGCGCCGCGAACTGTCGACCAGCGACGAGTCGCCAGGCGCCGGGCTGTTGGGGTGCAGCGCCTGCAGCGGATTGATCAGGACGCAGGCGATATCGCGGCGGGTGCGCAGCACGCCGAGTGCACGCTCGTCCATGTCGCGCAGCGTGTAAACGTCACGCGGTTTGACCGGGTTGCCGGGGCCGGGCTGCACGTCTTCCCACCAGCCGTGATAGGCGCCGGTAAAGCGCACCAGGTGGGTTCGGCGGGTGTGATAGCGCGTGAGGCGCACCGCCTGCATGACCGCTTCGGTGCCCGACATGTGAAAAGAGACTTCGTCCAGGCCCGAGATGCGGCGCAGCCGTTCGACATTGCCGGCGACCACCGGATGGTAGCCGCCGAGCACCGCGCCCAGGTCCTGCACACGGGCAGCGCCTTCGGCCATCGTGGCCTTGTAGAAATCGTTGCCAAAGACATTGACGCCATACGAGCCGGTCAGGTCGTAAAAGACATTGCCGTCGAGATCGGTGAGGGTCACGCCGCTGCTCGACTCGACGAAAGCGCCTACCGGCAGGTTTTCGCGCACCAGCGCGCTGTACTGAAAGGGCACCCTGTAAGCGCCTGTGAACTGCAGATCGGAGATGCCCTCGCGCGCGCGCTTGGTCATCGCGATCGACTTCTCGAAGCGGCTCTTGAAGGTGGTCGACATCAGCGCGAAGCCGGCGCGGCGCTTGTCGGCGACCTCAGCGGGCGCACCGTCGGAGGTAAAGAATTCGTCGGCGCCGTAGCTGTAGCCCGGCAGCATGCCGGCAACCCGCTTGGCCATGCGCGAGTGACCGGCGAGCGACGGGTGTTTGGCGCGCGACAACTGCAGCCGGCGGCGCAGCTTGGGCAGCGCGGCCACTGCTGCGGCGGCAGCCAGTGCGTAAAGCGTGATGGTTTCGTCCATGAATGTCGAAGACCTCTGCAGTGATTGGTCTTTTATCTGTAACCCTTTCGATTGACACCCTGATGAAAACTGCAAATTCGCGTTCGTTTCCTGATGCCGATACCGCCACGGTCGCGCCGGCGTCTGTTTCGCCGGCTGAGTCCTCAGCCGCTTCGGCAGCCTCAGCCGCCACGCACGCGCGGGGCGGGCTGTCGGCAACGCTTGCCGCCTGGCGAGATCGTCTGCTGCTGCAGGAAGATCTGAATTTTCTCCTGACAAACCGGGTGCCGCGCATTGCCCTCACCCGCTTCATGGGCTGGTTCAGCAAGATCCGCAATCCGCTGCTGGCGAGGCTGTCGATCGGCACCTGGCGGCTTTTTACCGACCTCGATCTGTCGGATGCCCGCCAGCAGCGCTTTGCCAGTCTTCACGACTGCTTCACCCGCGAACTGGTGCCCGGTGCCCGGGTGTTTGATGCCGACCCGGCAGTCATTGCAAGTCCCTGTGATGCGATCGTGGGTGCCTGCGGCAGCCTCGAAGGGCTTGGCGCGCTGCAGGCCAAGGGCTCACCCTATTCGATGGTCGAGCTCCTGGGCAGCGAGGCGCTCGCCGAGCGCTATCGCGACGGCATGTATGTGACCCTGCGTCTGACCTCGGCGATGTATCACCGCTTTCATGCGCCCGATCGCGGTCGTCTGCGCCATGTGACCTACATCAGCGGCGATGCCTGGAACGTCAATCCGATTGCGCTCAAGCGCGTCGAGCGCCTGTTTTGTCGCAACGAGCGCGCGGTGCTGCAGACCGAACTCGAGGGCGGCCATCAGGTGACGCTGGTGGCAGTCGCCGCGATTCTGGTGGCCAGCGTTCGCCTGCACGCGCTCGACGTGCTGATGCATCTGCGCTATCGCGGCCCCAACGAGATGCCCTGCGATGCGAGCTTCGAGCGCGGCGACGAGCTCGGCTGGTTCGAGCATGGCTCGACCATCATCGTGCTGGCGCCGCGTGGATTCGAGCTGTGCGACGGGATTGCGACCGGCGCGCGGCTGCGTGCCGGCATGCGGCTGATGAAGCGACCGGCCTGAGATCAGGTCTCAGCGAGGAATGACCGGCGTCGGCCGGTCAGCCTCGCTTCGTCGCTGATCGCGTCGGATCGTTCAGGCCGCGGCGCTAGGTCTGGCCTTCATGCGCTCGATCAGCGCGGCGATGTTGGCGTTGGCCGGGTCCAGGGGTTGCCCGACGCTTGCGCCGAACTCGACGAACACGAACAGCAGGATGTCGGCCAGCGTCAGGCGATCGCCGCAGACATAGGTGCGACCCGCCATCAGGCCGTTGAGCCAGACGAGTTTTTCCTGTGCCAGCAGCTTCAGGTCGGGGGCCGCGGCCGGGATCGTGCGGATGCGCGGCGCAAAAAGCTTCAGGCCCTCGGCGAAGCGAAAGCCATTGGCCAGGGGCTCGAGGATGTTCAGGTCGATGCGGCGCACCCACATGCGGGTCTCGGCACGCTCGATTGGCGTGCTGCCGATCAGGCTCTTGCCCGCCGGTCCGATCTCATCGAGGTATTCGCAGATCGCGGTGATCTCGGCGAGCACCAGACCGTTGTCGAGCTCGAGCGCCGGCAGCTGACCCGAGGGGTTCTTGGTCATAAAGGGTGACTGGCGGTTTTCGCCACCGCGAAGGTCGACCTTGGTGGCGGGCAGCTCGACACCGCGCTCGGCGGCAAAAACGCGCACGACGCGGGGGTTGGGGCCGACGGAATCGTAGAAAAGCATGGTTGTCTCGTTGTGTGAGTAGGGAGTTTTTCAGGAGCTTACCGCGCATCGGCGTTTGCCGCATCGCTCGGATGCAGGCGGCGCAAGCACTTTGCACCCGCCTGCGAGCGTGCTCGAGTCGGCGGATAATCCGCTGATCAGAAGGAGACGCCCATGCCCACTTATCCCAATCCCTATCGTCAGGGACTCGATCGCAACGCCGCCAATCATGTCCCGCTGACGCCCTTGTCGCTGATTGGCTGGGCGGCCGATGTCTATCCCGATCGCTGCGCGGTGGTGCACGGGCCGCTGCGCCGGACCTGGGCTCAGCTGCGTGAGCGCTCGGTGCGGCTCGCCTCAAGCCTGGCGGCCATGGAGATTGGCGAGGGCGACACCGTGGCGGTCATGCTGCCCAATACCCCGCCGATGATCGAAGCGCATTACGGCGTGCCGATGTCGGGCGCGGTGCTTCACTGCATCAATACCCGGCTCGATGCCGCCACGGTGGCATTCGTGCTTGAGCACTCCGACAGCAAAGTGCTGATCGTCGATCGCGAGTTCGCCGAGGTGGTGCGGGCCGCCATCGGGCTGATGCAGGCGGCGGGCAAGTCCCTGCCTGTGCTGATCGATGTCGATGATCCGGAATACAGCGGCCCGGGCGAGTGCTTCGGTGACGTTGCCTACGAGGACCTGATTGCGCGCGGCGACCCGGCCCATGTCTGGCAGCCGCCGGAAGATGAATGGGATGCGATCGGCCTGAACTACACCTCGGGCACCACCGGCAACCCGAAGGGTGTGGTGGTCCATCATCGCGGCGCCTATCTGAATGCGGTCGGCAATGTGCTCGCCTGGAACCTGCCGCGCCACCCGGTCTATCTCTGGACCCTGCCGATGTTTCACTGCAATGGCTGGTGTTTCCCGTGGACGCTCGCGGCGGTGGCCGGCACCAATGTCTGTCTGCGTCGTGTCGATCCGGCGCTGATCTTCGGGCTGATGCGCGAGCACCGCGTGACGCATTACTGTGGCGCGCCGATCGTGCATGCCACCCTCATCGCCGCACCGGCTGCCCTGCGCGCGGGCATCGACTGGCAGGTCAAGGCGATGGTGGCCGGCGCCTCGCCGCCGGCCGCGATGATCGAAGGCATGGCGAAGATGGGTTTTGATGTGACCCATGTGTACGGCCTGACCGAGGTCTACGGGCCGGCTGCGGCCTGCGCCAAGCACGATGAATGGACGGCGTTGCCGATCGGCGAACAGGCTGACCTCAACGCCCGCCAGGGTATGCGCTATCAGGTGCAGCAGGCCTGCACCGTCATTGATCGGCAGACCGGCCTTGAGGTGCCACGCGATGCCGCCACCATGGGCGAGGTGGTTTTTCGCGGCAACATCGTGATGAAGGGCTATCTGAAAAACGAGGCTGCCACCCGCGAAGCCTTTGCAGGCGGCTGGTTTCATACCGGCGACCTCGGCGTGCTGCATGCCGACGGCTATGTGAAGCTCAAGGATCGCGCGAAAGACATCATCATCTCGGGCGGCGAGAACATCTCATCGATCGAGGTCGAGGACGCGCTCTACCGGCATCCGGCGGTCATGGCGGTGGCAGTGATTGCCCGACCCGACGAGAAGTGGGGCGAGACACCGCTCGCGCTGGTCGAGCTGCGGCCCGACTTTGCACCGGCCGACGATCAGGCCACCCAAGCCCTTGCCGATGCCCTGATCGAGCACTGCCGCCAGCATCTGGCCCGCTTCAAGTGCCCGCGCGAGATCCGTTTCATGACCCTGCCCAAGACCTCGACCGGCAAGATCCAGAAGCATCTGCTGCGCACGCAGCTGAAATCGGCAAGCGCGATCGGCTGATCGAATCGCTCCCTTCACTTCACCCCAGGCAATGCCATGACAACCCCTGCAGCCATCTTCGAAGCCGGCGACCTGCTGCTCTCAAGCGGTCAGACCTATCGCCGCGCAAAGCTGTCGTATCGCACCTACGGCAGGCTGTCGGCGGCCCGCGACAATGTCGTGCTCTATCCGACCTCTTATTCGGCGCAGCATCTCGACACGCAATGGCTGATCTCGCCGGGTTGCATCCTCGATTCGGACCGCTGGTTCGTGATCATTCCCGACATGTTCGGCAACGGCCTGTCGTCGTCGCCCAGCAATACACCCGAGCCCTTCAACGCCAGCCGCTATCCGCACTTCAGCATCCTCGATAACGTCCGGGTGCAGCGCCGGCTGCTGCGTGAGGTGTTTGGCATCGAGCGGCTCAAGATGGTCTATGGCTGGTCGATGGGCGCGATGCAGGCCTATCAGTGGGCATCGAGCTTTCCGGATGAAGTCGAGCACATTGCGGTGGTGTGTGGCGCGGCACGCTGCGCGCCGCACAACTATGTGTTTATCGAAGGCATCAAGGCGGCGCTTACCGCCGACCCCGCCTGGCGCAACGGTGCCTTCGATGCCAGGCCAGAGCGCGGTCTGCGTGCCATGGCCCGGGTCTATGCCGGCTGGGCGCTGTCGCAGGCCTTCTATCGCGACCGGCTCTGGACGCAGATGGGCTACAGCTCGCTCGAGGACTGGCTGGTCGGCAACTGGGAGGGCAACTTTTTGCGTCGCGATGCCCTCGATCTGCTTGCCCACATGCATACCTGGCAGCACTTCACGATTGCCGACGATCCGGCGCATGGCGGTGATTTCGAGCGGGCCCTGCGCGCCATCACCGCTCAGGTGCTCCTGATGCCGTGCAATACCGACCTCTATTTCAGGCTTGACGACAATGCCCGAGAGCTGCCGATGCTGGCGCGGGGGCAACTGGTGCCGATCGAGTCGGACTGGGGGCATCGCGCCGGCAATCCGGTGCATCGCGGACCGGATGAGGCTTTCATCCGCGATCAGGTGCACGCGCTGCTGGCACGATAAGCTGTGGTCTGAATCGGCCGGGGGCGGCCGTGCACAGGACCTTTCAGTATGGACAACACCGCGATCATCGACACCGTCAGGGGCTGGGTCGCCGCATCGAGGCGCATCGTGGTGCTCACCGGTGCCGGCATCTCGACCGACTCGGGCATCCCGGATTTTCGCGGGCCGCAGGGCGTCTGGACCCGCAATCCGCAGGCCGAAAAGCAGTCGACCCTGCAACACTATCTGACTGATCCGCAGGTGCGGCAAGCTGCATGGCGCGGGCGGCTGACTCACCCTGCCTGGACCGCCCAGCCCAACGCCGGCCATCGTGCGCTGGTTGCGCTCGAAGCGCAGGGCGTCCTGCATGCGCTGATCACCCAGAACATCGACGAGCTGCATCAGATCGCCGGCAATGGTGCCGACAAGGTGATCGAGGTGCACGGCACGATCCGACGCGTGATGTGCTGGCAGTGCCGGCGGCGCTGGCCGATGCCCGAGGTGCTTGAGCGTGTGCGTACCGGCGAAGCCGATCCGCATTGTCTTGAGTGCGGCGGCATTCTCAAGAGCGACACCATCTCGTTTGGCCAGGCACTCGTGCCCGAGGTGATCGACCGCGCTTTTACCGTGGCGGCTGAGGCCGACCTGATGCTGGCCATTGGCAGCACGCTGCAGGTTCAGCCGGTGGCCGGTGTGGTGCCCGCCGCGCGCCGGGCGGGCGCAAAGATCGTGATCGTCAATGCCGAGCCGACTGCCTGCGACACGATTGCCGATGCGGTGCTGCGCGGCCCGATTGGCGAGATCCTGCCGGGAATTTGCGGCGTCTGAGCACCGGTGCGGCGGCTGAGCACGGGTCCGGCGGGTAAGCTCGGGTGCGGCGGGAGTAAGCTTCGCCGACATCAACAGACCACCCTCGCAAGGAGCGCGACATGAGCGACGCAGCAACCCCTAACGACGACACCGGCATCCTGTATCAGGTCGATTCGGGCGTTGCCCAGATCACCTTCAATCGCCCTGAAAAGCTCAACGCGCTGACGCCGGCCATGCTCGGAGCGTTCTTC
>CAMCXH010000002.1 GCA_945883285.1 Bordetella parapertussis
GCCGCCGTGATGGCATTGACCGCCGCCAGCCCGACGGTACGGTCGACGAAGGCGAGCGGCACATAGCGCGGCACGCCGTCGCCCACCAGTGCCAGCAGCGAGGGGACGCCGGCCGCCCCCTGGATCAGGTCGTCATAGGCCGGGAGTTCGGCATAAGGTCCGGTCTGGCCATAGCCGACCATGCCGGCATAGATCAGCTTCGGGTTGACCGCCGACAGATCCTCGAAGCCCAGTCGCAGCCGCCTCATCGCCGCCGGCCGGACGTTGTAGACCAGCACATCGGCGGTTTTGGCGAGTTCGAGCAAGAGCTCGCGCCCCGCCGGGTTCTTCAGGTCGATGCACACGCTGCGCTTGTTGCGGTTGACATGCAGAAAGCCCGCGCCCATGCCGGGATTGCGCATCGGCCCGATACCGCGCGAGGTGTCGCCTGCCGGAGACTCGATCTTGACCACGTCGGCGCCCATGTCGCCCAGCAGCTGCGTGGCAAACGGCCCCATCAGGACCGAGGTCAGGTCGAGCACCCGCACGCCGGCCAGCGGGCCGCCACTGTTGATGCCCGCGCTCATGTGCGGCTGCCGTCAGCGTTCATGCGCGGCCCCTTTTCTCGCGCAACGCCGCCCATTGCTCATCGCTCCAGCCAAGCAGGTCTTCCGCCCCCGAGGTGCGCAGATGCATGCCGCCGTCGATGGTGATCATCTCGCCGTTGATATAGCCGGCCTGCGGCGAGATCAGGTAGCTGGCGAGATTGGCCAGTTCGATATGCTCGCCGGGGCGGCCCAGCGGATTGCGCCGTGACAGGTCGTCGTCGCGTCCGCCCGGTCGAAGTTGACCGACCGCACCGGTGGTCGGGAAGGGACCGGGTGCGATGCCGACCAGCCTCACGCCCTTGGGGCCCCATTCGACCGCGAGGCTTCGAATCATTGCCAGATGCGCCGACTTGGCCATCGCCGAGGGCACGGTGAAGGCCCGTCCGGTGATGGTCGAGGTTGAGAGAATGCCCAGGATCACGCCCGGATGCCCGGCTTCGATCCAGCGCCGCCCAACGCTCAGCGTGCAGTACATCGCGCCATGCAGGGTCGGCGCGAGGATGGCGTCGGCCGCACGCGCCGACAGGTGCTCGGTCTGCGCAATGAAGGTGGCCGCCGCATTGTTGATCAGCGCATCGAGCGGGCCCTGTGCCCAGGCCTGCTCGACCATCGCCTCGACCGCATCGGCGCTGCGGATATCGCAGACGATGGTCTGCACCGTGGCGCCGGTCTCGTCGCGCATTCGCTGTGCGGCGGTTTCCAGCACTTCGGCACGGCGCCCGGTGAGCACCAGCGAGGCGCCAAGCTCGGCAAAGCGTCGGGCCATGGCCTCGCCCAGACCGGTGCCGCCACCGGTCACCAGCACGCGTCGCGCGGCCAGCAGATCAGACTGGAACATTCGCTTTCCTTCGCGCGCGGCGCTTATTGCGGCTGGATTCCGGCGGCGTCGGCCACCTTCTTGAACCGCTCATATTCGCGGCGCTGGAAGTCACCGAGCTCCTTGGTGTGCAGCATCATCGGATTGCCGGCGTTGGCTGCCTGAAAGGCCTTGCCCTCGGGCGAGAGCAGCGCCGCCTTGACGGTATTGGCGAGTTTGATGGTGACGTCGTCCGGGGTCTCGGCACGCACGAAAAATGAGGCGAACACGTAAGTTTCGAAGTCGGAGAAGCCCATCTCCTTCATCGTCGGCACGTCAGCGAACTTCGGATCGCGCTCGCCGCTGGTGATGCCAACCGCGCGAATCCGTCCTTCCTTGGCCAGTGCCGCAATCCCGCTGATGTCGTTGACGCCAAGATCGAGCTGACCGGCTGCCAGATCGGTCTGCAACTGCACGCCGCCCTTGTAGGTCACATGGTTGACCTGCACGCCGCCGACCGAGCCCAGCCAGGTGGCCACCAGCATATAGCCGTCGGAATAATTGCCGACGTTGATGACCTTCTTGTCGCGACGGGCCGCTGCCAGAAATTCGGGCAGGGTCTTGTAGGGCGAGTCGCCCTTGATGATGAAGGCCGCGCCGCCGATCGACAGGCCATGCACCGGTCGAAAGTCCTTGAAGGCATCGTAGGGCAGGTTCTTGGTCAGCACCGGCATCACGCACATCGGCGACGTGCTGCCCAGAAAAATCGTGTAGCCGTCGGCCGGCGCAGCCTTGACCGCCTGGATCGCCACCACGCCGCTGCCGCCGGGCCGGTTCTCGACCACGACCGGCTGGCCAAGCATGCGCGACATCATCTCGCCATAGGCGCGCGAGGCGGTGTCCGAACCGCTGCCGGCATTGAAGGGCACGATGATCCGGATCGGCTTGTTGGGGAAGCTGCTGGCCTGTGCACGCACCAGTGGCGCTGCCATGGCGGTCGATGCCAATGCCAGCAGGGATTTGACGGTCTGTCGCTTGCTCATGAAGTGTCTCCTGGTGTGTTGTATTAGGTTTGACTTGCCCGGCCTCGGTTGATGATGCCTTGCGTCTCGAGCCGGGCAATGGCCTCTTCGTCGAAGCCCGCCTCCCGCATCATCTCATCTGTGTGCTGGCCGAGCAGCGGGGCATGCATCGAAATCTGGGCCGGGCTGCGCGCAAAGAGCGTGCTCGGGCGCACGCTGCGGATCGGTCCTTCGCTTGGATGATTCACTGCTTCGAACAGGCCGACCGCCTGCAGGTGCGGATGCTGGGGCAGTTCGTCGATCGAATAAAGCCGGGTCGCCGGAATGTCGAGCCGCGCGCACAGGGCCAGGCATTCGTCGGTACTCATCTGGCGGGTCACGCTCGCCATGTCGGCATAGATCTCCCGGATCCTGGCGTTGCGCTCGTGCCGGTCCTCGAGGTTGTACTGCTGCGCGAGGTCGTCGCGCCCGACGCCCTTGAAGAAGGCGACCCAGTGCGCAGCGGTATAGGGCAGCATGGCGATATGACCGTCGCGCGTCGGTGCCGGCTTGCGCCCGCCCGCCAGCAGACGTGCATAGCCTGCGGGCCCGATTGGCGGCTCGAAGCTCAGGCCGCCAAGATGCTCGGCCATCGTGAAGGCCACCATTGTCTCGAGCATCGGCACTTCCACCAGTTGCCCCTGCCCGGTGCGCTCGCGATGCAGCAGCGCGGCCAGCACCGCATTGGCCAGCGCCAGTCCGCAGGTTTTGTCGGCAAGCAGTGTCGGCGCATAGTCGGGCATTCCGCTCTCGTTGCCGATCAGGCTGGCAATACCGCTGGCGGCCTGGATCACATCGTCGAAGGCCGGCTTGCCGGCATCGGGCCCCGACTCACCGAAGCCGGTCGCCATGCAGTAAACCAGATCCGGCTTGAGCGCCGACAGCGCGTCATAGCCCAGGCCGAGTCTTTCGATGGCATCGACCCGCATGTTGTGAACCACGACATCGACGCCAGGCAGCAGGCGATGAATGATCTCCAGACCTTCCGGTGTCTTGAGATCAATCGAGAGCGATCGCTTGTTGCGGTTGATCGCCAGAAAGATCGAGCTCATGCCGCGATTCTTTGAGACGCCATTAGCCCGCATCAGATCGCCGGCAGGCGGCTCGATCTTGATGACGTCAGCGCCATAGTCGCCCAGGATCTGGGTGGCCAAAGGGCCGAGAACGACCGCGGTGAGGTCGAGGATGCGGTAACCGGCGAGCGGGCCGGTGCGATTCGCGGGCGCTGTGTCCATGCCGGAATCTGTCTCCCTGATTGATGTGTTTCGCTAGGTTTTCGGTATCTGCAGCAGGGGGCCGAGGATAAATACTTGTTGCCTGCCCAACAAGCTTCGGTCGAAAATCAGCCCACTACGACAATGACACATCAAGGACCTGCGCAAGGCAGGACATGACCATCTTCCCGGGGCATCTGCCCCGCGGCCCGCATTCACACCCAGACATCACACCCAGACACCCTACAAGGATCGACGACCATGACTGCTGCCCTTTCCGCGGTAATTCCTGCCACGCCTCCGGTTGCCATGGCCCTCGATGGCCATGTCGGCATCGTCGAGGTTCAGAAGCCGCCGCATAACTTCTTCGACCAGGAAATGCTCTCGGGCATCGCCGATGCCTTCGAGATGTTCGAGACCAATCCCGAGTGCCGTGTGATCGTGCTTTGCGCGCAGGGCACCTCGTTTTGCGCAGGCGCCGACTTCTCGCGCCGTGACAATGCCGCCAGTGGCAACGTCCATCGCAGCCCGCGTGCGGTCAATCCCATTTACGGTGAAGCAGCGCGCCTGTTTGCGGCGACCAAGCCGGTGATCTGTGCGGTGCAAGGGCCGGCCATCGGTGGCGGCCTGGGTCTGGCAATGGTCGGCGATTTTCGGGTGACCTGTCCGGAGGCGCGTTTTGCCGCGAATTTCACGCGCCTGGGCTTTCATCCCGGCTTTGGTCTGTCGGTCACGCTGCCCCGCGTGATCGGCATCCAGAAGGCGCAGATGATGTTCTTCACCGGTCGTCGCATCGGCGGTGAAGAGGCGGTGGCGATGGGTCTGGCCGATGTGCTGGTGCCGCGCGAGCAGGTTCGCGAAGAGGCGATGAAGATGGCTCGCGAAATTGCGATCTCGGCGCCGCTCGCGGTCCAGGCGGTGCGTGCCTCGCTGCGCGCGGGTCTGGTCGAGCAGATCCGCAGCATGGTCGCTCACGAGAGCATGCATCAGACGCAGCACTATCAGACCGAAGACTTCAAGGAAGGCATCGCCGCCTCGGCTGCCCGACGCGAGCCGGTCTTCAAGGGCCGCTGATCAACCGGGCCGCTGATGCAACCGCTTTTCGATATTGCCTTTCGCACCGCACTCCACCACCGGTTGCAAGGCTTCGAGCGCTACCAGCCGGTCCGCGATCCGGCGGTGGTGCTCAAGCGCGCTGCGGTCTGCATCACGATCACCGACGCCGGTGATGATGCGGCCTTCGTGCTCACGCGCCGCGCACGCGGATTGCGCAATCATGGTGGCCAGTGGGCGCTGCCTGGCGGGCGGCTTGATGCCGGCGAGACCGCGTCGCAGGCGGCATTGCGCGAGTTGCACGAGGAGGTCGGGCTCGAACTGGGTGGTGAGGCGGTGCTCGGTCTGCTCGACGACTATCCGACCCGCTCCGGCTATCTGATCACGCCGGTGGTGGTCTGGGCGGGTGCAAACGCCAGCATGGTGGCCAACCCGGATGAGGTGGCCTCCATCCATCGCATCGGGCTCGACCAGATTCTTGCTCACGATGCGGTCGATTTCGTGACCATCCCCGAGAGCGATCGGCCAGTGGTGCGTTTGCGCATCAACGATGATCGTATCCACGCACCGACGGCTGCCGTGCTCTATCAGTTTGCTGAGCTGATCGGCGGCCGTCAGACCCGGGTTCACGAACTCGAACAACCGACCTTCGCATGGCGATGAACGATTCATTCGATGCGCCGCCCTTCGAAGGCCTGACGGTCATCGATTGCGCCAGCTTCGTGGCCGGTCCGGCCGCGGCCACCATCCTGTCGGACTTCGGTGCCGAGGTCATCAAGATCGAGCCGCTCGAGGGCGATCCCTATCGCACGCTGCTGCCTGGTGAAACCTATCCCTGGGATCTCGATTCTCGTAACAAGCGCAGTGTGGCGATCGATCTCAAGCATCCCGAGGGACTGGCGGTACTCTACCGGCTGGTGCGCCGGGCCGATGTCTTCATCACCAATTTTCCGCTCGGCGCACGCAAGCGTCTGAAGATCGATGTTGATACGCTGGCGCCCATCAACCAGCGACTGGTCTATGCCTCGCTCACCGCCTATGGCGAGACCGGCCCGGAAGCTGAAAAGACCGGTTTCGACAGCACGGCTTACTGGGCGCGCTCGGGTCTGATGGACACCGTCAAGCCCGAGCACAGTTCGCCGCCGAGCCGCTCGGTGATTGCGATGGGCGACCATCCGACCGCGGTGTCGCTCTATGCCGCGATTGCCACCGCGCTGTTCCGTCGTGAACGCACCGGACGCGGCGGACTGGTGAGCTCATCGCTGATTGCCAACGGTGTGTGGGCCAACAGCGTGATGACGCAGGCTGCCCTCGCAGGCGTCAGCATCCCAGCTCGTCAGCCGCGCACGCACAACCCCAATCCGCTCTCGAATGTCTATCGCTGCCGCGATGATCGTTGGCTCAACCTTGCGGTGCTCAATGAGCGGCAGTACCCCGCACTGTGCCGACTGTTCGGGCAGGAAGCGCTCATCGACGATCCGCGCTATGCCACCCAGGCTGCGCGCCATGCCAATAACGCGGCGCTGATCGCGGTGTTCGATGAAGCCTTTCTTGCGCGCAACCGCGATGAGTGGTGTCAGCTTTTCGAGCGTGACGGCATCACCCATGCCTCGATCAGCACGATTCAGGATCTGCCGCAGGATGCTCAGCTGCTGGCCAGCGGCGTGCTGGTGCCCTTTGCCGATGGTTCGGGCATGACGGTCAGCAACCCGATCGGGCTGGGCGCCACCGCCAGAGTCGCGCCAGTGCCGGCGCCGACTCGCGTCGGCCAGCACACCGAGGCGGTGTTGCTCGGCTGCGGCTATTCGATCGAGGAGATCGAGTCGCTCAGACGGTTGGGTGTGCTGGCGGGTTGAGGTTCAGGAGGTCGGACGCCGAGCTCAGGCCGCGACAGGTCCTGGTCCACCATTGCGAAAACGAGCTGCAGGGACGTTCGACCTCGGGAAAAAGCAGGGCAGGCTTGCTGCACACCGCCCAGCGCGTCAGCCATGCAGTGAGGTGAGGCTCGTCGACGCTGCGTACGCTGCGGGCTGAACTCAGTGCACCACCAATGTCACTCGCCTCGCCATGCCAGCATTGTGTGGCGACCTCGGCCATCCGTTCGCCGACGAACTGCCAGCGACGCTTGCTCCATGGCCAGGCGCGATGAAAGTCTGCGACGAAAAGACCGATCACGAGAGTGTCCGACGGCAGCTCGTGCGGCAAGTCGCCGAGGTTCCAGGGATGGACCAGCCAGACGTCTCGGCCGCGCACGATCGTATCGTCTGGGGCGGTCACACCGATTGGTGCCCGGGGTGTGGCGCTGACGACTGGCTCAGGCAACCGGATAGCGTCAGGCGCCGACCGCAGACGGTATCGATCCTCCTTCGAGGGGTGCTGTCGGGCCAATCGATCGAGTGCTTCGTAGGAGGTATCGATGACGGTGTCCGGGCTGTGCCAGGAGGGCGGAGCATAACGAGCCACATTGTCGGCATTGAAAAGATAGGGTTTGCTGCTGCCGGTGCCAGCGACCCACTGCCAGCTCAGATGATTGCTTGCCAGGTCGCCGTCCAGCAGATGGGCATAAAGCCAGTCTGCACCGGCCCGCCAGTGCACTTTACGCACATGGACGAGGTAGCTTGCCAGCCACATGCGAGCATGGTTGTGCAGCATCCCGGTGTCATAGAGCGTTCGGACCGACTGGTCGATCACCGCGACCCCGGTGCAGGCCTGTCGGATGTCGTCTGGCAGGGTTGGCAGGTAGGCATCGTCGGGCAACAGCCCGTCATGCAGTGAGCCGAAAATCGCTTCGCCCCGGTGCTGCCAGACATGCCGGAAATACCCTCTCCAGCCGAGCTCGAAGACAAACTTGTGCTGGATGTCGAGAGGATGTCGCGCGTTCACGCCAGCCAGCACATCGGCGAGCGAGACGATGCCGTGAGTGATGTAGGGCGACAGACCGCTGACCGCCCCGTCGAGTGCGTTGCGGGTGCGTGCATAGGCCGCAGGCCGCACGGCAGCAATGCGTGCCCGGGCTGCCGCGATCGTCGGTGCGAAGGTCTCATCCATGGGCGGCGCCGATCTCACCGCGACGAATCGAGGCGGCTCGATCAACGATCGCGCGCTTCTGATCCGGCTGCAGACGCGTCATGTTCTTGACCTGCAAGGACATCCTGGGGTTTTTCGCAAGCGCCGATTCGTGCCGCATGAGGAAGTCCCAGTAGAGGGTGGTAAACGGGCAGGCATTGGTCCCGCTCGCCAGGCCCGGATCGTAGCGACAGCCCTTGCAATGCGGGCTCATCCGCTGGATGTATTTGCCGGTGGCGATGTAAGGCTTGCTGCCCATGACACCCCCATCGGCGTACTGACTCATCCCGAGCGTGTTGGGCAACTCAACCCACTCGACCGCATCGACATAGACCGCCAGATACCAGGTGTGGACCTGCTGCGGTCGGACACCGAGCATCAGCGCATAAAGGCCGGTCACCATCAGTCGCTGGATATGGTTGGCATAACCGTGGGTGAGGGTCTGCGCGAGCGCGTCACGCAGGCATGCCATGTCGGTCGAGCCGGTCCAGTACCAGGCGGGCAGATCCTGGTCGGCCTCGAGCGCATTGCGATCGAGGTATTGCGGCATCTGTGTCCAGTAGATGCCGCGTGCGTATTCGCGCCATCCCAGGATCTGGCGAATGAAGCCCTCGACGCTTTCCAGGGGCGCATGCCCGTCCTGCCAGGCCTTCTGGGCGGCCGCGACCAGCTCGCGCGGCGCAAGCAGTTTCAGATTGAGTGCCGCCGACAGATGCGAGTGGTACAGCCAGGGATCACCCGGCCACATCGCATCCTGGAAGCGACCGAACAGCGGCAAGCGTTCTCGAATGAATCGATCAAGTGTCTGCAGCGCCTCGGTACGGGTCACCGGCCAAGCGAAGTGGTCGAGGCTGCCGGGATGATCGGCAAACCGTGTCTTCACCAGCGCGATCACCTCCCGAGTGATGGCATCGGGCTCGAAGCTCAGTCGAGCGGGCACCGCACCAGGGCCATCCTTGCCGAATGACGCCCGGTTGTCGGCATCGTAGTTCCATTGACCGCCGGCAGGTTCGTCATCCTGCATCAGGACCCGGTGACGCTTGCGCTGTTCGCGGTAGAAGTACTCCATGCGCAGCGACTTGCGGCCCTTCGCATGCATCGCAAACTCGGCCGGCGTCGTAAAGAAGTGCCGATCGTCGCGCAGATCAAGTGGCAGATCGCAGGCCTCGGTTGCCTGCCGGATCGCCTGCAGGACGCGCCAGTCGCCCGGCAGCGTCATGACGACACGCTGTGGCCTCAGGCGCTTCAGATCGGCGTGCAGTTGCGCGCCCAGGCTGCCCGTGTTGCCCGGGTCCTCCAGGCGCGTGTAATGAAGCGCACGGCCCGCGTCACGCAGCTCGCAGGCAAAGTGGCGCATTGCTGCCAGAAACAACGCGGTGCGCGCCTTGCCGGACCAGACATGGGTGGACTCTTCGGCCGCTTCGGCCATCCAGACCGCGTCGGTCGAGCGATCGAAGCCGTCGAATGCCGCGGCATCAAGGTCGAGTTGGTCGCCGAGCACGACGACCAGGGTGCCAAGTGTCCGCGTGTCTCGGCAGGCCTCGGTCGTCATTGCGCGGGTTGCAGGCCGTCAGGTGAGAGGGGACTGCCCGACCGCCGCAATCAATCAGCCCTTCTTCGCCCAGGCGCTGCACCAACCGGCGCCCAGAACCTGCTTGCCGGGGAACAGCGGGCAGCCGCCAGCCTTGTCGCTGCTCTTGCCCTGATAGAGCGCGCAGTTGGTGCAGTTTTGGCCGGCAGCGTATTTCGAGTATTTCTTGACGTCGGTACGGGTGGCGTCGCCGACGTAGCCGAGCGCGGCGGCTTGGGCGTCCTTCTCGTCAACCATGGCCTGTGCGCGGGCACCGGTGGCAAGGGCTGCGCCCGAGGCTGCCAGGGAAATCATGAAAACGCGGCGTGAGGAAGTCAGATTCATTTGAAGTTCCTGTTGGGAGGGTGCATGGAAAGGTAAGTGTCAACTCGTTTCGTCTTGAAAGCTTACCGAGATTCAGCGCAATAAACGAGTCAAATACGAAGTTTTCAAATGAGATCATGAGATAATTCGAGTCAAAATAGATTCATCAGGTGGTTTCATGAACGAAAATGCATCCGACGGGCTGTCGAGTCCGGTTGAGCCGCTTGCCGCCGAGCCGGTCTTTCATCGAAGCGCGGCAGTCGCGCGCATGCTTCGAATGCCGGTGGCGACGCTGCGCGTCTGGGAGCGCCGCTACGGCTTGTCAGGGGCTGCGCGTTCGCCTGGTGGTCAGCGTCTTTACAGCGACGCCGATGTGCGTCGCCTGGCGGTTGTCCGACGGCTGAACGAACTCGGGCATGCGATTTCAAGCTTGGCCGGCCTCGACCTCGAACAGCTCCAGCGGGTCGCCGCGACCCATGCCGCTCTGTCGGCGGCTGCGCAGCCGGTGGGGAGGACGGAAGTCCGCCGGCAGGCGCCGCTTCGGCCCTGGCGACTCGCCGTGATCGGCAGGTCGCTCGCGTTGCGCTTTCAGCGTCCTGCGCTGTCGGATCGCCTCGGCCGGGCATTCGAGCTGATTGGCCTCTTTGATGACGTCGGGCAGGCGGCTGAGGGCTTGCGCGCCAGCGATCTCGATGCCTTGCTGATTCATGAGCCGCAGTTGCATCCGAACTGGTTGGCCGCCTTCGATACCGCGGCACCGGCTTTTGCCGATCTGCCGAAGGCTGTGCTTTACGGGTTTGCGTCGGATGCGGTTTGCGAGGGCATGGCCAACGCCGGCGTGGCGCTGCTGCGGGAGCCGCAGCCGGATGCGGTCCTGGCACAGTGGTTGAACCACCTGTCCGATGCAGCCACCCGATCGGGAGAATCAGGAGAATCAGGAGAATCGGTTTTGCCTGGGCTGCGGCGGGCAAGCGAAGTCGCTGCGCCGCGACGCTGGGATGACGCGGCGCTCGCCGGCTTCGCGGCCCTGCCATCGAAGGTTGCCTGCGAATGTCCGCGTCATATCGCCGAACTGCTGATTCAACTGTCGCAGTTCGAGGCCTACAGCGCCGAGTGCGGACTGCTCAGTGCGGCCGATGCCGAATTGCATGCTTACCTTAAAACGATTGCCGCAGACTCGCGTGTCCGCTTCGAGGCTGCGCTCGAACATGTGGCGCTGCATGAGGGATTGCTGTTGCCGGTCTCTGCCAGTCGCAGCGCATCCATGAAACCTTGACCCCATGGTCGCTGCGAGCTGCAACCGTTATGGCGCCAGCCAGCTGCCGCTCTTGCCGCCGTGCTTTTCCAGCAGCTTCACGTCGGTGATGGTCATGCCCCGATCGGTCGCCTTGAGCATATCGTAGACCGTGAGCAGGCCCACCTGAACCGCGGTGAGCGCCTCCATCTCCACGCCGGTGCGGCCTTCGCATTCGACGGTCGCTGAGCAATACACCGCGCAGCCGGTCTCGTCGATCGACAGCTCGACCGCCACGCGCGTGAGCGCGATCGGGTGGCACAGCGGGATCAGGTCGGCGGTGCGCTTGGCACCCTGTATCGCGGCGATCCGGGCAATACCCAGGACATCGCCCTTTTTCGCATTGCCGGCGCGCACCAGCTCGAGCGTGGCAGGCTGCATGACAATGCGTCCGTGCGCGATGGCGCGTCGCGGGGTGACCGCCTTGTTGCCGACATCGACCATATGCGCCTGCCCTGCGGCGTCGAAATGCGTCAACGGGGAGATCGATGGCAGGGGCGGCGCGGAAGGCTTCGGCATGGCGGGCCTATCATAGCAACATGGTCGAACCGATCCGTTCCAAGCCCCGTCAATGGCCTGCGGCCGCACTCAGCCTGATCCTGGCTGCAGCGCTCGCAGTTACCCCGGTGTCGTCCACCGCCCAGTTCGACAATCTGCCCAAGCTGGGCGCGGCATCTGGCGACGAACTCTCGGTTGGGGCCGAGCGCCGGCTTGGTGAAACCATCATGCGGCAGATCCGCCGCGATCCGGCCTATCTCGACGATGCCGAACTGGTCGACTATCTGAACCAGCTCGCCCTGCCGCTGCTTGCTGCGCCAGCCGCCGGTGGCCTGTCGTTCGAACTCTTCGCAATCGATGACCCGGCAATCAATGCCTTCGCCTTGCCAGGCGGGTTTATCGGTGTTCATGTCGGATTGCTGATCGCAGCCGAGACCGAGTCCGAAGTGGCATCGGTGCTGGCGCATGAGATCGGCCACGTGACCCAGCGTCATATCGCCCGGATGCTCGCGCAGCAAAAACAGGCGTCGGTGGTGTCGGTGGCTGCCATGGCGCTGGCCTTGCTCGCGGCCCGTTCCAGTCCGCAGGCGGCCATCGGCGGCATGATGCTCGGCGATCAGGTCGCCCGCCAGAACATGCTGTCTTTTTCGCGTGATGCCGAGCGCGAGGCCGATCGTGTGGGATTCGAGATCCTGCGCCAGAGCGACTTCGATCTGCAGGGGATGGTGTCCTTCTTCAATCGACTGCAGCAGTCTTCGCGGTTTTACGAGTCGAATGCGCCGGCCTATCTGCGCACACACCCGGTTACCGGCGAGCGGATCGCCGATCTGCAGGGGCGCCTTCAGAGCGCCCGCTACCGGCAGCGCACCGATTCCCTCGACTTCCAGTTGCTGCGGGCACGATTCCGGGTCACCGCCGATGAAAGCACCGACGGGCAACGGGTGGGGCGGGGCATGGCCGAACAGATGGTGCGCGCCAGCGCCAAGGCCGGTCCTGCCCCCTGGTTTGCGCTGGCCAGCATTGCAGCGGCGCAGCGTGACTGGGCTCGCTTCGACACCGCGATTGCACAGGCCAGAGCCCAGAACGGCGCCGAGCATCCTTACTTCGACCGGCTCGCCGCCAGTGCGACACTGGCTCGGGGGGATGCTGCCGGCGCCGCTGACCTGGCCCGAAAGGGGCTCGATCGATTCCCGGATGCGCGAGGGCTCTGGCGGATCTATGGCGAGTCGCTGATCGCAGCCGGCAAATCGGCCGAAGCGGTGCGCGTGCTGCGCGACGAGATCACCATCTGGCGCTCGGATGCACGATTGTGGGATCTGCTGTCTCAGGCTCAGGCCAAGCTCGGTTTTCGCGCTGAGGCCCATCGAACGGCGGCTGAGCGCTATGTGCTGCTGGGCTCGCCACTGATGGCGGTCGAGCAGCTCAGGCTGGCGCAGCGTGCGGGCGATACCGATTTCTACACCGCCTCGGTCATCGACGCGCGGCTGCGCGAACTCGAGCCCGAAGCGCGCCGCGAAATCGAGGACTCCCGCCAGGGAATGCGCTGAGCGCGTTCTGTCCGAGCGCGTTTTCTCAGCGCTGCTCAGCGCGGTCGCGGATCGAAACCGAAGGCAATGGGTGGCGGCGCGCCGAGCGCTTGCACCCGGTGCTCGCCGAGAAGTCGCAACACAGCTGTCGGCGCGGTCGGGTGATCCGAGTCGCTCAGGCTCAACTCAAGCGCACCCAGATCGCGATCATCGATGCATCCTGCGCCCAGATCGGACATCAGCCAGAGGTTGCCGTCTGCATCGGTCGTGGCCTGCGTGATGACCGCGACCGGATAGCCGGTATGCGTGATCAGGGACTGTTGCGGTGCCTCGCCCATCACCCGGAAGTAGAGCGGTGCAAGGTCGAGATCGACGTAGACCCGTTGCGGGCCGTTCTGCCAGCTCCAGCGCCCCTGCTCGTCGGGGCGGTAATTGCGGCCGATGAAATCGATGATCGGCGGGCTGGTGATTTCGCTGCCCGACCCGTGCAAGGCCTCGTCAAAACCCGGTGCGCCGCGATCGACCAGCATCCAGCGGCCACGTCGGTCAAGCCGCAGCCAGCCGAACATCGCCGGGACGTTCGGCCAACGGGTCATCGCCTGCTGAACCAGATCATCGAGCGGCAATCAGGCCTCCGGTGGCAAGGTTGAAATGCGTGAAGAGGCGCTCGGCGAGCCAGTCAAGCCTTCCGGGCGGTGCACCCCTCAAAAACCCGACATGGCCACCTTCGCGCGGATAGTACAGATCGACCGCCCCCGAGACTTCATCTGGCCGCGCGAGCGCTTCCACCGGCAGGAAGGGATCGTTCAGGGCATTGATGATCAGGGTGGGAACGGCGATGCCGCCCAGAAACTGCCGGCACGACGATCGTTGCCAGTAGTCCCTGGCGCTTTTGAAGCCATGCAGTGGTGCGGTCACCAGTTCGTCGAACTCGAAGAAGTCGCGACTCGAAGCGACCCGGTTCGCATCAAACAGACCGGGGTGGCGCTCAAGCATGGCCACGCTCTTGCGGCGCAGCGTGACCAGAAAGTTCAGTGCATAAAGGCGGTTGAAGCCTCGCGACAGGCGGATCGCGCCGGCGTGCAGATCCTGGGGCGGCGAGACCGCTGCCGCCGCGGCAACGAAGCCTGCGGCATTGCCCCGCTCGCCCAGCCACTTCAGCAGGACGTTGCCGCCCAGCGAGATGCCGGCAGCCAGCAGCAGGCCGGGTGAACCATCCTGGCTGCGGCGCGCCGCAATGCGTCGAAGCACCCAGTCGGCTTCATCCGAATCGCCCGAGTGATAGGCACGCGGCATCCGGTTGAGTTCGCCGCTGCAGCCTCTGAAGTGAATCACCACACCATCGCAGCCGCGTGCATTGGCGGCGGCCATCAGGGTGCGTGAATAGTGACTGGCTGAATTACCTTCGAGGCCGTGAAAGAGGGCGAGCAGGGGGCGTGGCGCTGTCCGCGTCGTGTCGTGCGCCGGGTCGACAGGCGCAGCGAGCGCCCAGTCGAGGTCGATGAAGTCGCCATCAGGCGTATCCCAGCGCTCGCGGCGATAGATGGGCGAAGGCCTGGGGGCCAGCACTGACGGCCAGATGGTCTGAAGGTGGCGGCCGCGCAGCCAGGCTGGCGCGTGATACTCGGTCCTTGATCGATCGTTGGAGTCGACCAGGCGCGCGCCGGACACGGGCCTTGCGCTCAGTGAAGCCGCCCCGGGGGCGGGCGCATCGGATCGCTTGCCGGAGTGGCACTGTCGTCGCTTTCGCTTGCCTCATCGCCGCCTTCGGCCTCATCGGCGTGTCTGGGGCTGCCCGGCAGTCCCGGCGCCCAGCCCCTGCGCAGCAACGGATGAATCTCGTCATCATCCTCATCGTCGTCATCGTCGAAATCGGCATCGCCATCGTCGGCGCTTTCGCAAACGCCGGCGTGATGCACCAGAATCCGCCAGCCTTTGGGCGAGCGCACGAAGATATTGGTCGCCACCACTTCGATGACTTCGGTGCCGGCGCGTCCCTCGACCGCAATATGTTCGATCAGGCTGTGCACCGCGATATCAGGCGTCGACCAGGCCTGGCGCTGGGCGGTAGCGATTCGTACTCCGCCGCCGGAGAAGATCGAGCTGAAGGATTCGCGGATGGCCTGCAAGCCGAGCAGTCGCGGGCCGCCCGGGTGGTTGCAGACCGCGCCGGCATCGTCTGCCCATAGGGACATCATCCGGTCGAGGTCGCCGTCGGACATGGCCGCGTAAAAGGCAGTCTCGACCGCTTCGGCAGAGGAGGGGGCTCTTTGCATCAGCCCGCCAGTTTATCTGATGTCGCGAGAGATCGATTGCAATTGCCGGCGCAGTGAGTCGAACACACGTTCCGAACTGAGTTCGCTCATGCAATCGCCATGGCCGAAGCGGCACTGCGCCTGATCACAGGGGCTGCAGGCACGGTGAAGCCATTCGACTTTGGCCAGTGGCGAGCGCGGCGGGTTCAAGCGCGGATCGGTTGGTCCGAAGACCGCCACCATCGGCCGGCCATAGGCCGCTGCCAGGTGCATCGGTTCGCTATCGTGAGTGACGACCGCTTCGGCCTGCGAAAGCACCGCCATCAATTCGGTCAGTGAATGGCGCCCGCACACATTGACGCAGCGTCGACCGCTCAGGGCGGCAACTTCGGTGGCGAACGGACGGTCCGCGGCGCTTCCCAAAAGGACCGGCTCGAGGTCCGGCCAGGCATCAGTGATCAGGGTGACCAGTGCCGCCCAGCGTCTGGCCGGCCAGCGCCTGCTCGGCTTGCCTTCGATGCCGACACACAGCGCCAGAATCGGTTTGGCATCAGCCAGGCCGAGTCGAGCCATCACGCTTCGATCGAGGTCATTGCGGCGCACCAGCGAGGGGTTGGGCAGACGTACCGGCAGCGGTTTCGAGGGTTCAAAAGCCAGATGCGCAAAACGCTCGGCGACCGGGCGCCTCGGGCCGACCTTGAGCAACTGATCTCTGTTGTGCGGACGGTTGATCAGCCCGAACCGGCTTCGAGACCCCAATCCGCGGCGAATCGGAATGCGGGCGCTCCAGGCCACGATCGCCGCTTGCAGCGAATCGTGCAGGACCAGCGCCTGGTCGAATCGATGCCTGCGCAGGACACGTACGACGCGAGTCATCTCCAGGAGTAGCAGTCGGCCGGATTGGCGCGGTAGTGCGATGACCTGGTCGACATCGTTCATCGCCAGGAAAATCGGTGCATGGTCCGAGAAGGCGAGCACCGTGATCTGCGCACCTGCAGCGACGCGGCGCAGCATCGCGGTCAGCGGCTGCGTCATCACCGCGTCGCTCGCGGTGTCGGGGGCAATGATCAGGGTTCGCATGAAGACAGATTGAAAGGCGTGATGCACGGAGCCGGGTCGAGCCGGAGTATTGCTGTCGAGTGACAGATCGTGCGTGACGCAATGCCGCTGTCAGAGCAATGGGCACAGACGAATCGAAAAACCGAGTTTTCCGAAGCGTCGGTCCTGGCCGCCGACACCTTGTCGGCAGGCGTGGCCCGTGAGGGCCCTGGTTCAGTGCCCTCTGATCACCGTGCCGGGTTTAAGACGGTAGACAGTGCTGCAATAGGGGCAGCGGGCGGTGCCGGTATGGGACAGATCGAGAAAGACCCGGGGATGGCCGCTCCACGCAGTCATGCGCGGGTTGGGGCAGTGGGCCGGCAGATCGGCTGCGTCGAGTTCGATGACCGGATCGCCACCGGGGGCAGCCGGCAGATCGCCGGCATGGCCAGTTTGATTACTCATATCGGATAGCGGTGAAAGGCCTGCGTTCGTGCCATGGGTGTCAGACCGGTGTGAGCCATTTCTGATATTTCTCGGACTTGCCGGCCACCACTTCAAAAAACAGCGACTGCAG
The DNA here is from genome assembly GCA_945883285.1 of Bordetella parapertussis. GTDB lineage: Bacteria > Pseudomonadota > Gammaproteobacteria > Burkholderiales > Burkholderiaceae_E > UBA4615. The sequence goes on from CAMCXH010000002.1 coordinate 16,860, forward strand.
CTTTTCGGTGATCGGACCGCGCGAGCCTGAGCCGATGACACGATCGTCGATTTCGCGGATCGGGGTGATCTCGGCCGCAGTGCCTGTAAAGAAGGCTTCGTCCGCGCAGTACATCTCGTCACGGGTGATGCGTTTTTCGACCACCTTGTAGCCGAGGTCGGCAGCCATGACCAGCACGCTGTCGCGGGTCACGCCGTCGAGGCATGAGGCCAGGTCGGGTGTGTAGATCACGCCGTCCTCGACCAGGAAGAGGTTTTCGCCGGCGCCTTCCGAGACATAGCCTTCGGTATCGAGCAGTATGGCTTCGTCATAGCCATTGGCAGTGACTTCCTGGTTGGCCAGGATCGAATTGATGTAGTAGCCGCTCGCCTTGGCCCGCACCAGTGCGGCATTGACGTGATGGCGGGTGTAGGACGAGACCTTGACGCGGATGCCCTTGGTCAGACCTTCTTCGCCCAGATAAGCGCCCCACGGCCAGGCCGCAATCGACATGTGGACGGTGTTGCCGCGTGGCGAGATGCCGAGTTTCTCAGAACCGATCCAGGCCAGCGGACGCAGGTAGCAGGACTCGAGCGCATTGGCACGAACCACCGCCTTTTGGGCTTCGATGACTTCCTCATACGAGAAAGGCAACTTCATCTGGAAGATCTTGGCCGAGTTGAACAGGCGGCGGGTATGTTCGTGCAGGCGGAAGATCGCGGTGCCGTTGACGGTGTTGTAGGCCCTAACGCCCTCGAAGACCGCCATGCCGTAATGCAGCGAGTGGGTCAGGACGTGGATCTTGGCGTCGCGCCAGTCCACCAGTTTGCCATCGAACCAGATATGCCCGTCGCGGTCAGCCATCGACATGTTTGATCTCTCCTGTAAGTGCCCGATCTTTGAATTCGAGCAGTCCGACCGATCATTCTATCCGCAACCTTCCCTGAAGATCGGGTCGGTGGTATCCGGCCTCGGTGCGCCCACCGGATAGAATCGACTGTTACGAGACCGCTAGGAGTCGGGTCGGTGCGAAAAACTCTCCCCTTCCAGGTCGGTCTGCTTGCCATGCTGCAAGCCCTCCTGCTCACCAACAACGTCACGCTGATCGCGGTCAACGGTCTGGCGGGTGCCACGCTTGCGGCCGATCCGGTCTATGCGACCCTCCCGGTCACCGGCTATGTCACCGGTGCGGCTGCCACCAGCATGCTGGCTGCGCGGGTGATGCGACTGCGGGGACGCCGCTATGGCTACACCATCGGCGCGCTGGCGGCCATTGCCGGCTCGCTGCTCGCCTGGTGGGCGGTCTCGATCGGCAGCTTGCCGATGCTGGTGGTCGCCACCTTCGTGACCGGCCTGTATAACGCCTTCGGTGTCAGCTATCGGTTTGCGGCGGCCGATGCGGCCGATGCCTGGCAACCTTCCTTCAAAGCCCGCGCAATTTCGCTGGTGCTGGCTGCCGGCATCGTGGGTGGCGTGGTCGGGCCCGAACTCTCGAAGGTGACGCGGGAATGGCTGCCAACACTGTATTCCGGCTCCTACCTGGCCCTGACCGTCTTTGCGGTGCTGTCGCTGATCGCGGCACAGTGGTTGCATCTGCCCGAGTCGAAGCAGACGCTGGCGCAGGGCCCGGCGCGCCCGCTGCGCGAGATCCTGGCCCAACCCAACGCCTGGATTGCGGTACTTGTTGCGGCATTGGCCTATGGTGTCATGAACCTGCTGATGGTCGCGACGCCGCTGGCGATGAAGGTCTGCGGCCAGCCCTATTCGGCTGCAGCGCGCGTGCTCGAGTGGCATGTGATCGGCATGTTCGTGCCGGGGCTTTTCACCGGATCGCTGATCGGTGCGGTCGGTGTTGTGCCGGTGATGGTCGCGGGTTGTTTGCTGATGCTGTTGTCGGCGGCGGTGGCGCTCTCGGGGCTCGAGTTGTGGCACTTCACCGTGGCGCTGTTCGCCTTGGGCGTGGGTTGGAACTTCATGTACACCGGTGCCACCACCCTGCTCACCACTTCCTATCAGCCAAGCGAGAAAAATCGCGTCCAGGGTTTCAATGACGCCTGCGTCTTCGCGGTCATGGTCACCTCCTCGTTTTCGTCGGGGGCGCTGCTGCATGTTCAGGGCTGGTACACGCTGAATCAGCTGTCGGTGCCGATCGTGCTGGTCGCGCTGATTGTCACGCTGGTGGCAAGCCGTTCGGTCGGCTGGCGCTTCGGTCGCACCGGCGGCTGAGCCAATCGAGACACCGGCTGAGCCCGTCGTGAATCCCCCCGATGTGCCATCGATGTCGCAGGCCTCGTCTGAACGCGCCGCATTCATCGATGGCGCCCGCCTGATTGGCGGCACGGTGTTTGGCACCTTCTGCTGGGGTGCGGCCATCGGCATGGCGCTGGTCAAAGGTGGACTGTCGTCGATGCAGGCGCTCGGCATGGTGATGCTGGTGTTCTCGGGCACCGCGCAGGTTGCAGCCCTGCCACTGATCGCACAGGGCGCGGCATTGCCGGCGATCTGGCTGACTGCGCTGCTGGCCAATCTGCGCTTTGTGGTCTACAGCGCGGTGGTGGCCAACGAGTTTCGCAGCCGACCGATGGCGCAGCGGCTGCTGATCGGATGGATGACAACCGACACCGGCCTGGCCGCTTATTTGGCTGGGCAGCAAAAGGCTGCTGCATCGATGTCTGAACGCGACCGCGCGGCACGCTTCATGGGTGCCAATGGGCTGGTCTATTTCGGCTGGACGCTCGGCACCGCGGTGGGGGTCGGCATGGCCGGTCTGATCCCTGATTCGCCGCGGCTGGCCTTCGTCGGCCTGCTCGCGGTGGTGGCGATCATCGGCCCGATGATGTCGACCCGCCTGGCCTGGAGCATTGCGGTGCCGGCATCGTTGGTGGCGGTCATTGGCCGTGACTGGCCCTGGCGCGGCGGGATGTTCGCCGCGATTGCGGTCGGCGTGATGGTGGCCATGCTGATGACGCGCCCGCCACCGCGCTTGTCGGAGCCTTCAGCATGAGGCTGTCGGATGCACAGGTCTGGGGTGCGATTGCCGGGCTGGTGGTGATGGTGTTTCTCACCCGCAATGCGTTTTTGGTCGTGCCGATGCGCTGGCAGCCGCGGGGTGCGGTCGAACGCGCACTGCGACATGCGCCGCTCGCAGCCTTGGTCGCATTGGTTACGCCATCGATGGCCGAGGCGCTGATTGCGCCGGGCGCAAGCCTCTCGTCGGTCTGGTTTGATGCCCGTTTGCCGGCAGCGCTGGCCGCGCTTCTGGTGTCGCGTCTGGCGCGCAGCGCTTTTCCGGGCATGGCGGCTGGGGTGGCGGTGCTGTGGCTGATTGATGCGATGTCGTAAGGCCGACCCCAGGCCGAACTGAGGCCGAACTGAGCTTGCCGTGGGCTGATGCGATCGCGGTGAGCCCTTTCAGGCGCTTGCCAGAATGTAATCGACGCAGGCGGGCAGGCTCGCAAAGACACCGTCGCAGGTTACACCGGTGCTGACCGAGTCGATGTTGTCCGACTCGACCATATAGGCACGACCAACGCCTGCAGCCTGTGCAGCCCCGATATCCGAGGGCTTGTCGCCGATCAGGATCGATTGCGCGAGCGACAGGCCGTGCTCGCGCGCTGCCGCAAGCAGCATGCCGGGGGCAGGTTTGCGGCATTCGCATTCGATGGACAGCGCCGGCACGCTGCCGGCGGGATGATGCGGGCAGTGATAGACCGCGGTGATCCTGACGCCCTCGCGCTCAAGGTGCCCGAGCATCTGCACGGTCAGGGTCTCGAACTGCTCAGTCGAGTAGTAGCCGCGCGCAATGCCGGCCTGGTTGGTCACCACGATCAGCATGAAGCCTGCGGTCTGCAGGTCGCGCATGGCTGCGATGGCGCCCGGGGCGAAAATGAATTCGTCCCAGCGATACACATAACCGCTGTCGAGGTTGATCACGCCATCGCGATCGAGAAAGGCTGCTTTCACCTGATCGACTCCTCTGCCCTGTCGCAACGCTGCGAACCGCCTGGTCAAGTCGATATTGACAGAAACATGGCTCTGACGAGGTTGGCCGACCGTCGCCAGCAATCGCTCGCAACCTGAGATGGCCGAAATAGGCGCGCTATTCCGAAGACTCTCTATCCGGCATCCGACGCAAACTCCGCGTGTCTCTCAAACTCCGTGGTCATCGGTTCGCTGACGACCCGGCATCTGTCCGAGTCGGGGCGCGGTGTCCCTGACCTAATTCGCGCAAGACGGAATGGAATCGATCTAATGAACAGCAGACTGCCCGCGATCGCGACAAATCAGGCTTGGCCCTTCAGGGCGGGACTGATGAAGCAGGCGATTCAGATTTTCAAGAAGCCGGTGGACGTGCTCGAAATCGGCACCTGGTATGGCGAAGGCTCGACCCAGATCTGGCTCGAGCATCTGATGGCAGGGTCGACTTTGACCCTGGTGGATCCGTGGAAGCCGTACTCGAGTGCCAGTGATCTGTCAGATGCCCAATATGACTATGCGGGCATGGATGCGCAGGTTTTGCAGGCCTATCTTTCGACGATTCTGTCGGTCTGCAAATTCGAAAACAACCAGCCCGGGAAGGTCGCCATCGACATCATCCGGGGTGAATCAGAGCGGGTGCTGTCGAGAATGCAGGACGGCCTGTTCGACTTCATTTATGTTGACGGCGATCACAAGTACGAGTCGGTCAAGCGGAACCTGATCGACGCGAAGCGTCTGGCCAAAAAAGAGTTCTCGCTGATTTGCGGCGACGACCTGGAGCGATTGCCGAGCCGGGAGTTGCTCGACATCGCGCACACCAATCGAACCCGCGACTATTTGCGTGATCCTCACAACTTTCACCCCGGCGTGATGTTGGCGGTTCACGAAGAGTTCGGTGAGGTTGGAATGGAGGAAGGCTTCTGGTGGGTTTTCTGCAAAGACGGAAAATTCTTCTGCGCCTGATCGCAAGGCCATCCATTTGGTTCGCCCTGACCCATTTCGGAGTTGGTAATGAAGTTCTCAGTGCTTACTGGCAATCACAACACTCACAACGGCATTGCCGACACCGTCATCTTCTTGCGCAACGCATTGCGGGACTGCGGTCAGGACTCACAAATCAATGTGTCTATCAGCGCTGACCGAGTCAACGTCATGATGGAACACTTTCCTGAGCCAGCCCATCTCGAAGCGATCGAGAAGGGCTACAGGATGGGCGCCCGTTATGTCGTGATCGGCACCGAACCGATCGTCGGAGGCGTGTTCAATGGTGGCGTCGTCAGTAACCACTGGCATTACAGCAACGTTGAATACTGGCGCAAGCGTACCGAGGGATTCCTGCAGGCAGCGCGGTATTGTGAGGCGGTCTGGGTGCTCGCCGAGAGCATGATCGAGGGCTACCAAGCGCTGCTGCCCGACAAGCCGGTGCTCTTTTTGCCGCATGGCCATGTCGAGGGCTTTCGTCGATTCGAGCACCTGCCCGATCATGCCAAGGACATCGATTTTTATGGGTCCGGCAGCCTGACCGATTATCGGCAGAGCATCGTGGCGGCTTTGGAAAAACGGGGTCACCGGGTTCGCTTCGACCAGCCGGGCTATGCCGACTATCTTCGTTTCGAGAATCTGTCCCGAAGCAAGGTTTGTCTCAACCTCCGACTCTCTCCCAATAATGTGATCCCATCGGTCTCACGCATGCATTTCAACATCGAGCATGCCAACTATGTCGCGCATGAGAAGTACGAACTGAAGTGCCCGCTCGACCCTTATGTCCTGCATCTGCCAGCCGACGAGTTTGTCGACTGGGCTGAAGCGGCGCTCGAGCAGCCGGACAAGCGCAAGCTTGCTGAAGGCATCCTTGATCGGTTTCGCAGCGAGATGCCGATGAGCCGCCTTTTGCCTCCGATCCTGGACGCGAGTCTGTCGCACCTGTCCTGAGCGGCGCTCAGACTGAGCGCCATCTCGCGCAGCACGATCGGTGATCGGTGATCTGGCCGGCCTTGCCGCCCCTCACTGCCGGGTCGTCGCTCAGTCCCCCAGCAACCTGCGCTTGAGCCGGATGCTCGCCATGTCCTCGACATTCCTGCGCTCCTGCACGCCGAACTTGCGCTCGACCAGCGCCAGGTAGTCGGCATTGCTGAAGTAGGTCTGCCAAGCCTCGTCGCGAAAACGCAGCACCTCGGCGGCGCTCACATGCTTTGTGGCCAGCGGCTGGCAGTCATACGACAGGAAGGCATAGCCGGCATAACTGTCGGGCAGCTGCCAGCCTTCCTTGATCGCACGGCGATGGATCGGGCTGCCGGGCAGCGCCTGACAGGGATACATATTGGCCATCTCGGTGTTGAGCTCGAGCGCAAGCTCAAGCGTCTGCTGCATGGTCTGCAGGGTGTCTTCCGGAAAGCCGAAGATGTAGTTGCTGATCACGTTGATGTCGGTCGACCTCACCGTGTTGCAGATCTCGCGGATATTGACTTCCTGAAAGCTGCCCTTGGAGACTTCCTTGCGCACCAGCTGGCTGCCGGCTTCAATGCCCAGCGCCAGCCAGCCGATGCCGGCGCGCCGAAACAGATCGAGCGCGGCAGGCCGCACGGTATCGACCCGCGCATACGCCCACATCCGCAGATTGAGCTCGCGACTGACAATCTGCTCGAGCAGCGGCTCGTAATAGCGCCGGTTCAGAAAAAACATTTCATCGCTGATGCGCACCGTCTCCACGCCCATGCGCGCGAGCTTTTCGAGCTCGCCGGCGATGAAGGTCGGGCTCCAGAAGCGCATGCCGCGCGAGTTGGCCGCATGCACATCCTCGCCGTCGTCGACCCGGTTGACGATATTGATCATGCAGAAGTCGCAGCCGAAGTTGCAGCCGAGCGAGGTATAGATCGCGGCAAACGGCGTGCGCTTCGAATGATCAAAGCCGGCATGCCAGAAATGCGCGCGATACATATCCAGCGGTCGCTCGCGATAAGGCAGCAGGTCCCAGGCATAGCCCGGCAGATCGATGTCCATGCGCTCTTGCGGCACCACCGACTGCGGCGGGTTCATGAACATCACTGAGCTGCCCTGACCATCACGCTTCTTGTAGCCGATGCCGGCGACCCGATGAACGTCGCTCTTGAGGTTGCCGCGCAGCAGATTGTGCAGGGCATAGACGCCCTCGTTCTGGAACACGATATCCACATAGGGCAGCGCCAGCACTTCGCGGGGCAGGGCGCTGGTGTGCGAGCCCACGAAGGCGATCGGAAAATCGGGAGCCTGCGCGCGGATCTCCTGCGCGAGCCGCGTGGCACCGATCATGCTGGTGGTGCCCGAGTTCGGGTTCTGACCATAGATCACGAAGACCACCAGGCGGGGCTTGAGCGCCTCAACGCGTGCGACCGAATCGGCCAGCGACAGCTTTTCGGCATCGCAATCGAGGATGGCGCAGCCAAAGCCCTGGGCGCGGCAACTTTGTGCGAGCAGCAGTGCCCAGGTGGGCGGCTCGATCGCGGCGAAGGTCACTGCCAGATCCTGATAGGCCTGTGCCGATGAGCTCGGATTGATGAAGAGGACGTCGAGCGGGCGTTCGCCGGGTGCGGTGTGAGTGGTGCTGGTCATGGTCGTTGCTGCCTTGGCGTAGGTGCTCGGGTGCTGGGGTCGGTCACGTGTCAGGCGTGAGGCGTCAGACGTCGCAGGTCAATGCACCGCCGGTGTCGCGATGCGACGCAGCAGACCGCCCACCAGCCCCTCCCAGGTATTGCCTTGCGGCGTGGGCACCGCTTCGGTGTGCGACAGCAGCTTGCTGGCGGCAAACCGGATCGACTCATCGCTGAAGTGATAGGGGTGCACACCCGCGAGATGGTCGGTGGTGATGTTGAAGTTGTTGGCAATTGGAATGCCCATGGCCAGGGCGCTGACCGCGCGCTCGTTGGTGCCGTTGCCGAAATTCGGGTCGAAATTCACCAGCCCTGCATAGTGCTGCACCAGATAACTGAAGGCATGGTTGTGATTCGGGTTGGGGGTGAGCAGGCGGAACGATTTTTCGTTGCCGACATACTGGCCCCAGTTTTCGCCGTAGATATCGACCGGCATGCCGCGCAGGGCCATCACCACCTTCACGCGGCGATAGCGTTTCAGGCAGGAGTCCATCGCGCACAGGGCAGTCATGAAATCGGGCACGACCAGTTCAGCGACCGGCATGCTCATTGCATCGGCGATCGCGCTCATGCCGTGAACGATGGTGGTGTGGCGCAGTGCCTCGCCGATCGTGCGAATCCGATCGCCATCGAAGCCCCAGACATTGTTGTCGCGCAGCGTGGCTTCAAACTCGTTGTGCAGGGCGCTGACCGCAAGCTCCTTGTTGGCCGAGGCCCAGATCATCAGTCGCTCGCCGTTTTCCTTCGGGCCAACCCGCCACGGGGCCGGATACGCCCCGGTCGGCATGAAGTGCACGCCCTTACCGATCAGACGACTGTCATTGCCCTCGAGGCTGGCGATATGCAGATTCGGGTTGGCGCGCCGGGCCTGAAGGTAGTCGCGACACGGCTTGACCCGAACGAAGTCGTAAGGCCAGGCATCGATGATGTAGGTAATGAAATGCGCCTGCGGGCCGATCATCTCCCAGATCGGCTTATTGTCGATCGTGATGCCCAGCGGCAGCGTGCCGGTGGTCATGATCAGCCTGAAATCCGGATCCTGCAGACTGCGCGGCAGCGCCTGCAGGCTGGCATCGTTGATGTTGATGATCTGCACATCGTAGCCGTTGGCATTGAGCGCATAGCTCAGGCTCTGCGCCATCATCTCGGTGCCGCCAAAGGGATGGTGGGCGGTCAATACCGCGGCCTTCGGATACATGCGGATCATGTCAGCTCGCTCAGACGTTGCCGTGGACGGTGTTGCGGATCATGGTGAAACCCTTGACCAGTTCACTGATACCGGCAGACAGCGACATTTCGGGCATGAAGCCGGTCTGCTCGAGCTTGGCGTTCGAGACGACATAGTTGCGCTGATCCGGGTCCTTGCCGACCGGTGCGTCCAGGAACACGAAGTCGGGTACTTGCTTCTGGATGTGCTCGCACAGTTCGCGTTTGGAGACATTCGCTTCTGTCAGGCCGACGTTGTAGATCTGGCCGCGCATCGCATCGAAGTTGGCGATGCCGTGCATGAAGACCCGCGCGACATCGCGTACATGAATGTAGTTGCGCTTGAAGTCGCCCTCGAAGAGCACCACGAATCGGTCGTGCACCGCGCGATAGGTGAAGTCGTTGACCAGCAGGTCGATGCGCATGCGCGGCGACATGCCGAAGACCGTGGCGAGCCTGAAGCTGATCGCGTTGCCGCGCTGCATCAGGTGCTGCTCAACCGCGACTTTTTCGCGCGCGTAAATCGAGATCGGTCGCAGCGGTGACTCTTCGGTGCAGAAATTATTGGCGTCGCCGGTGCCGTAGGCGCTGTTGGTGGTCGGCATCAGGATGCGCTGATCCGCCGACATCTTCGAGAGCATCATCTCGATTGCATCGTGATTGATGGTTTTTGCGCCCACCGGATCGGCATTGCACATCGGTGCGCCGACCAGTGCAGCCAGCGGGATCACGATGTCGGCTTCCTTGAGCAGCGGCGCGATCGTGCTTTCGATGCGGATGTCGCCCTTGACCACCTTGAAGTTCGGATGAAAGCAGACATGGTTCAGGCTGTTCTGCTTGAACATGAAACTGTCGAGCACGGTCACCCGGTGGCCGGCTGCCAGCAGCTGCGGAACCAGGGTGGATCCGAGATAGCCGGCGCCGCCGGTTACGAGAATGCTAAAGGACATGTCGTGCTCCGAGGAGAAAGGGGTTCGTCGTCGAACATCGCTGCTTCGACGCATTCGCAAAGGGTGTGGGCCAGGACGATGTGAAGTTCCTGGATGGTGCTGGTGGCTTCGCCCGGCACGGCGATGCAGTAGTTGGCACGCAGCCTGGCGCTGCCGCCTCCCCGGCCCGCGAGCACCACGCTGGGCAGGCCCCGGCTGATGCAATGGTCCAGCGCCTTCAGGATGTTGGCCGACTCACCCGAGGTGGTGATGCCTAGAAAAATATCTTTTTCGGTTGCCTTGCCGGCGAGCTGTCGCTCGAACACCCGATCAAAGCCATAGTCGTTGCCAATTGCCGTCAGGATCGACGAGTCAGTGGTCAGGGCCTCTGCCGGCAGCGGTGCGCGGTCGCGGGCAAGCTTGCTGACGAATTCGGCGGCCAGGTGCTGGGCATCGGCGGCAGAGCCGCCATTGCCGGCGATATAGAGGCGCCCACCGGCCTTGTAGCAGTTCACGATCAGTCGGGCTGCAGCATCGAAGGCCGCCATGATCTGCGGGTCGGCGAGCATCTGCCGCTTGGCCGCAAGTGAGGCTTCGACATTTCGCGAGAGACGTTCGACTGGCGTACTCATGGCTTATTCCTCGCAGGTTTGCGGCAGTACATCGGCGGCGCGGTGATAGTCGTGCGGCACGCCGATGTCGATGAATCGAGCGTCGACGGCAAGGCCATGGAAACGCTGTCCGGCTTCAAGCCAGACCGGAAAGAGATCGTTTTCGAGCGACAGCGCACCTTGCATCGGATCGGGTGCGCCTCGCAGAGCGCGCGGATGAACCAGATAGACGCCGCCATTGGCCAGGCGCCCAGGCGTCTGATCGTCGGCCTTCAGCGCACTGATGCGACCGTCGGCGTTCACCGTCATGCCCATATAGCGGCCGGGCTCGGCGGCGACAAAGAGTGAGAAGCACCAGTCGGCATCGTGCGCGACGGCGAAGTCGGCCAGCGCAGGCAGCGCGACATCGAAATAGGTGTCGCCGTTGAGCAGCAGGAATCGCGCATCTGCAGCGAGCAGGCTGGCTGCCTGCAGCAGCGCGCCGCCGGTGCCAAGCGGCGTGGCTTCGACGCTGTAGCGGATCGAGGCGCCGCGGTAGTGCGCACCAAAGTAATCGGAGATGGCTTCATGGCGATAGCCGACCGCCAGCACGAAGTCCCGGATGCCCTGGGCGATCCACTGGTCGAGCTGGTGCGAAAGAAATGGCCGGCCTGCAACCGGTGCCATCGGCTTGGGCAGATCGGGCACCGCGCTGCGCAGCCGGGTGCCCAGTCCACCGGCCAGCACGATCGCCGAAGTGATCGGGTGCTGGCTCATGCAGCGTTCACGATGTCGCAGATCTCGTCGACTTCGCTGTCGCGCAGATCCGGAAAGTTGCCGATATAGAACCCGTAGAAGTGAACATGGTCGGTCTTCGGGAACTGCAGATGATGGTCTTTCGGCACGATGCCGCGCAGATAGGGCTGGCGCACCTGATTGCCGCCGCCGGCACTGCCGCGACGAAACTCGACGCCGGCGGCGCGCAGGGTGGTCATCAGCCGCTGAACCAGTGCGTCGTCGGGGTGTTTCAGGATCAGGTTGAAGGCGTAGTTGCTGCTGCCCTCGAGCAGAAAGTCGGTCTGGAAGCGCGTGCTGTCGATGCGAGCCAGAAAGCGGTGAAGGTTCGCTGTGCGCCGGCTCACGTTTGCGTCCAGCCGCTTGAGCTGGCTGCGACCCATGATCGCGCCGATCTCGGTGTTGCGAACGTTATGCGCCGGATAGGCAAAGATGAAGTCCGGGTTCAGATCGGGATGCTCGGCGATAAAGCCGGCCTTCAGATCAGGGTCGGTCGATTCGCGCACCATGCCGTGCGAGCGCAGCATGCGAAGCTGCTGATAGACCTTGCTGTCGTTGGTGCACACCATGCCGCCCTCGATGGTCGACATGTGATGCGCGTAATAGAAGGAGAAGTTCGACATCCAGCCGATGCTGCCGAGCTTGACGCCATTGTGGGTCGCGCCATGCGACTCGCAGACATCCTCGATCAGCGGGATATTGCGGCGCTCGAGTTCGGCGATCAGCTCGTCGGTCAGGCCGTCAAAGCCCTGGACATGGGTCAGAAAGACCGCGCGCGTGCGGTCAGTAATCTTCGACAGGATCTCGCCGGGTGCCATCGCGAGCGTGCGCGGATCGATATCGGCAAACACCGGTGTGAAGCCGTTTTGCAGGACGGTGGCCACATCCGACACCCAGGTCAGCGGCGGCACGATGACTTCGCCGCCGTCGGGGTGGGCAATGCGCAGCACCGCCATCGACAGCAGGTTGGCCGAGGCGCCCGAGTTGACGAAGACGCTGTGCTTGACGCCCAGCCACTGCGACCACTCGGCCTCGAAGGCAGCGCAGTTCGGCCCGTTGGTCAGGATCGGGTCATCTTGCTGCAGGTGGCGGATGATCGCATCGAGGTCTTCGCGCAGGATGTTGTTGCGCATCAATGGAAATTTCATCATGGCGGGCTGCGCTTACTTCTCGTTGTAGAAGTCGCCCCACTCCACGAGCAGGGTGCTGCGGCCGTCATCGCGAAGCAGTGCGCGCTGATAAGCCGGGAAAATGTCCTGCGGCTCGTCCAGGCGGATCACCTCGATCGAGCTGCACATTGCGCGCACCGCATCGGTGAAATCGCCGACATGCTGGTGTTGCGGATGCAGCGGGCGCTCGGCGCCGATGCTGGTGCGCACGATCGCCTTGGTTTTGAAGCCGTCGTTCGACATCACGCCGACCTTGTCGAGGTGATTGATCAATTGGCTCATGGCGCACAGCAAAAAGTTCCAGCGCGGAAACAGGCTGACCGGGACCATGCCGGCCAGCGCCAGCCCGGTGGTCATGCCCATCTGCATTTCTTCGGCCACCGGCAGTTCGAGCAGGCGCGTCGGATCGATGTCCTTGAGCGTATTGCTCATTGCCGTGCCCGGAACGGCCACGGCCTGTCCGATGAAGAGCGTGCGCGGATCGGTGGCAAGGTATTCCATCGAGCGTTTGAGCTCGTCGAAATACTTCACCACACGCGGCTCAGAACTGGACGCGTTGTCCGGCGCCGGCGTGCGGGTATCGGGTCTGGTAGCGGTAGTAGTGGACATGACTGTCTCGTCGGTCGTCAAAGCTGAGGGTGGGCTGATTCCAGGCGTCGCGGGTGTCGGTGCAGACCGACTTGCCGTTGTCTTCGACGATGAAACGGATCGGCAGAAGATGGTTGCGGGCGTACTTCATCGATTCGTGGGCGATGCCGGTTTCGGCGGTCATCTCGCCCATGAAGCAATGGACCATCGCGTCTTCGCTGCGTCGCTTGATCGCCATGGCGGTACCGATCGCGATCGGCAGCACGCCACCGACAATCGCCGACGAATAGATGCGGTGCTCGGGAAAGCACAGCGAGATCGATCGTCCGGCCATGATCTCGTCAAGCACCTCCTGCGGCGGCACGCCCTTTAGCAGGCACTGGTAGTGCGAGCGCCACGAGCAGAACAGCCAGTCGTTGGGCCGCACGTCCTTGAAGACGTCGATCATCTCGGCTTCATTGCCCGAGTAGAGGTGCACCGGCGCGCGAATTTTTGCGTCGTTGAACAGTGCGGCCACCTTGTCTTCGAAGGCGATGAGGTCTTCCTGGGTCATCATGGTCATTCCTGTGAGGCTCATCACAGGCCGTTGGGTTGGTAGAGCATCACGCGGCTGCCGGACTCATCGAATCCGAAGGGCACATGAATCAGCTTGCTCAGTCGCTCGCGCACCCGGGTCTGATGCTCCGGGCGCACGAAAAACAGCATGAATCCGCCGCCGCCCGCGCCCAGCACCTTGCCGCCGATAGCGCCTGCGTCGCGCGCGGCTTCATAGATCTGATCGACTTCGGGGGTGGCGACCTTGTCGGACAGGGCCCGCTTGTGTTGCCACGACTCGTGCAGCAGATCGCCGAATTCTTCGATCGGACGGGTCGGGCTCTGCAGGATCTGGGTGGCCTCGTCGACCATGCCTTGCATGGCCTTGAGTTCGGTCTCGCGCTTGTTCAGGTTCGCAATCTTGGATTTGGCCACTTCGGCTGCGATGCGCGAGATGCCGGTAAAGCACAGCATCAGATGCTTCTGGAAGTCTTTCTGGCGCTGCTTTTTGAGGATCACCGGCGAGACGCTGAAATTGCCGCTGCGTTTGAATTCGATCCGGTTGAAGCCGCCATAGGCTGCGGCGATCTGGTCCTGCGAGCCGACGGCTTCGCCGATCACGTTCTGTTCGATATGCAGCGCATCCTTGGAGAGCTGCTCTTTCGAGACATAGCTGCCCTTGAGCGCCGCGAGGGCGTGCAGCAAGCCGACGGTGAAGGACGAGCTCGAGCCCAGGCCGGAGCGGGCAGGCAGGTCGCCGTCGTGGTGGATCTCCATGCCCTTGTCGCACTTGGACCAGCCGAGAACCGCGCGCACGGAAGGGTGCTTGATCTCATCCCAGTGCTTGACGTTTTCGATCGCCGAGTAGACCACCCGGTGCTTGTGCTCGAAAAAGGGCGGGAGATGCCGGCAGGTGATGTAGCAGTATTTGTCGATCGTGGTCGAGAGCACTTCGCCGCCGTGCTGGGTATACCAGCCGGGATAGTCGGTCCCGCCGCCGAAAAAGGAGATCCGAAAGGGAGTGCGGGTGATGATCATTGGCTGAGCGCTGGATCGCGGGTTCTGTTCGGTACTGTTTTTTTTGCGGTTGGCGCCGGGGTTCGAGCGCACCATGAAAAGCATGGTATTCAGGGGGGCGAAAATCTTGAGCCCGATAAGCGACCGTTTTGCTGCCTATTTCTGACCCTTCGATCGCCGCTGGCGCTGCGCCCGATCCCGCGTCAGCGCCTCGCCCCGAATCGCTGCGCGAGCTCTTCATCGTCTTCACGCTGCTGGCGCTGCGCGGATTCGGTGGCGTGCTGCCCTGGGCCCAGCGGGTGCTGGTCGAGGAGCGCGGCTGGCTGAGCCGTGAGCAGTTCACCGAATACCTGGCCTTCGGCCAGCTTTTGCCCGGCCCGAATATCTGCAATCTGGCGATCATGGTCGGCGACCGCTGGTTTGGCTGGCGCGGGTCGCTGGCCGCACTCGGCGGCATGCTCGGCATGCCGATGGTGGTTGTGCTCGGGCTCGCTCTCTTGTATGGACAGGTTGCGGATGACCCGGTGGTGCGCCGCGCACTCGGCGGAATGGGCGCGGTGGCCGGTGGCATGATCATGGCCACCGCACTCAAGCTCGCCATGGCGCAACGCAAGCGCTGGCGCTGGCTGATCTTCGGTGTGCTGGCCTTCGCAGGTGTCGGGCTGCTGCACCTGAAACTGCTCTGGGTGGTCGCGGGGCTGGCGCCGATCGCCACCCTGATGGCCTGGCTGGCGCTGCGCGACAAGCGTGACAACGCGCGAGGCCCGCGGTCATGACGCATGCCGACGCCCTCGACCTGTTCTTGCGATTCGCCGCGCTGTCGCTGCTGGCAGTCGGCGGCGCCCTCGGGACGGCGCCCGAAATGAGGCGTTTTCTGGTGGACGAGCGGCACTGGATCTCGGGTGTGCAATTCACCGATTCGATCGCGATTGCGCAGGCCGCGCCGGGGCCGAACATCCTCTTTGTGACCCTGCTCGGCTGGCAGGCTGGCGGAGCACTCGGTGCCTTTGCGGCCACTGCCGGTCTGATGCTGCCATCGAGCGTGGTGACCTGGTCGGCCTGGCGCTGGAAGCGTGCCAGCGAGGATGCGCCTCTGGTGGCGGCGATTCGCCTGGGGCTGTCACCGCTGGCCATCGGCCTGACCGCGTCGGCCGGCTGGGTGGTGGCAGACGGCAGCAATCATGGCGATCTGCGGATGTGGGCACTGACTCTGGTGACGGTGGTCATTGTTGCGACGACCCGCCTGAACATGCTCTGGCTGATCGGGGCCGGTGCGCTGCTCGGTGCGCTCGGTTGGGTGGGCTAGTCGGCTCCCAGGCTTCGACCGGTAGTCGATACCGTCGGTCATGGGCATTGTCCATGAGCCCGGTGGCATCATTGAGGGCTGAGCGGTCGGGCACTGTCGCATCGACCGACGCAAGGGAGCATCGCCCATGAAGCGCAAAGTGTTCGTCGACGGCCAGGAAGGCACCACCGGCCTGCAGATTCGTGACCGGCTGATCGCCCATGACGGTGTGCAGCTGCTCGAGATCGAATCCGAGCGGCGCAAGGATATTGCCCGTCGTGCCGAGCTGATCAACCAGGCCGATGCGGTCTTTCTGTGTCTGCCCGACGACGCCGCCCGCGAGTCGGTGGCACTGATCGAGGCCGGCAACACTCGCACCGGCGTCATCGATGCCAGCACTGCGCATCGGGTCGCACCCGGCTGGACCTACGGCCTGCCCGAACTGCGTGCGGGCCAGCGCGAGGCGATCAGAGCCTCAAGACGGGTCGCCGTCACCGGCTGCCATGCTGCCGGTTTCATTCTGGCGATCGCGCCGCTGGTGGCTGCCGGGCTGCTTCCCCCCGACTATCCGGTCGCGTGTCATTCGCTGACCGGGTATTCCGGTGGCGGCAAGAAGATGATCGCCGACTATGAATCGGCGCGTGACAGCCGAGCGCTCGATGCTGCCCGGTTCTACAGCCTGGGCTTGTCGCACAAGCACCTGCCCGAGATGCAGGCCTATACCGGTCTGGCCTTTGCGCCGGTGTTCGTGCCGATCGTCGACAACTTCTACAAAGGCATGGCGGTGGCCCTGCCGCTGCAACTGCGCCTGCTCGCGCCCGGCACAACCCGCGCGAGCATTCATCGGGCGCTGTCGGCGCACTACGAGGGCGAGCGCTTCGTGCGGGTCATGCCACTCGATGCCGACTCGAATACCGAGGGCGGCTTTTTCGATCCCATGGCCACCAACGACACCAATCGCAACGATCTCTTTGTCTTTGGCAACGACGATCGCGTGCTGGTGGTCTCGCGTCTGGACAATCTCGGCAAGGGTGCCTCGGGTGCGGCCGTGCAGTGCATGAACCTGATGCTGGGCTTCGAGGAGTCGACCGCACTCCTTGCCTGACATTGCGACGGAGCCAGGCCCGGTGGGTCGCTTCAGTCGCCCAGCACCGCGCGCCACAGCCGCAGCACCGTGTCGCGCTGGTCGCTGATGGTGCCGGCCTCGACCCGGGCAAAACGCGCATCGTTGAGTCGCAACAGATGCTGCATGCGACGGAAATCGCGATAGGCCTGGGCGCACAGTTCGGCATCGTGCGCGTCGATCAGGCCGGCCTTCGCTGCGCGCTCAAGCAGCGCGATGTTGCCGACATTGTCGAGCAGTTTGGGATGCTGCGAGGCATGACCCAGCACCAGGGTCTGCACCAGAAACTCAATGTCGACCATGCCGCCGCGGTCGTGCTTGATATCGAACAGACCGCTGGCATTCGGATGGGCGTCCAGCATCTTGTGCCGCATCGCCCCAACCGCTTCGCGCAGGGTATTGAGGTCGCGGGGCAGGGCCAGGATTTCGCGACGCAGCGACTCGAAACGCTCGCCGATCGCTGAATCGCCGGTCGCGAACCGGGCTCGGGTGAGCGCCTGATGCTCCCAGGTCCAGGCCGATTCGAGCTGATAGATCCGGAAGGCATTCAGGTTCGAGACCAGCAGGCCGGCGTTGCCGTTGGGCCGCAGGCGCAGGTCGATCTCGAAAAGCTGGCCGGCAGCGGTGCGGGTTGACAGCCACGCCGACAGGCGCTGAGCGAGCTGGGCATAAGTCGGCTGCGCGTTCTCGTGCTCGTCGTCATACAGAAAGACCAGGTCGAGGTCGGAGGCATAGCCCAGCTCCTTGCCGCCGAGCTTGCCGTAGGCGATGACCGCAAAGCGGGGCGTGTCGCGGTGCCGGTGGCGAACCTGCTGCCATGCGCAGGCCATCGAAAGCGTCAGCACCCGATCGGCCAGCTCGCTCAGATGGTCGGACAGTCGCTCGACGCTCAGGCGACCGGCCAGATCCTGGGCCAGAAGCCTGAACACCTGGGCATGATGGGCTTCGCGCATCACATCCATCTGGCGCTCGATATCCGGCTGTCCACCCAAGGGCGCGAGCGCGGCCAGAGCGGACTGCGTATCGCGTTCCCAGCTCGGATAGTCCGGTGGCTCGAGCACCTGTCCGTCGAGCAGTTCATCGAGCACGATCGGATGGCGCATGAGGTAATCGGCTGCCCAGCGAGTCTGGCCGATCATGCGAAGCAGCTGGCGAAAAGTGCTCGGAAACTGCACCAGCAGGGCCAGATACGCCGGACGCCCGGCGATCGTCTCGAGCAGGTCGGCGAGGCGCCCAAGCCAGGCGTCATGGGGCGCGCCGATCTCGGCGGCTTCGCGCAGGGCCATCTCGAGCAACTGGTCGATGCGCCGCTGCGTGTCGGGCCTGGCCAGGCGATAGCGCCGACCTTCGCGCAGCGCATCGATACGTGCCTGACTTGCCTCATCAAGGACCTGCGGCGGCGATGCTGCATCGCCTTCGGCCACCTCCGGCGTACCGAGCAGGCTGTCGAAGACCGTGACGACATGTTCCCGGGCGTTGGCGAGCGCGAAGGTGAAGGCATCGACCGGCATGTCGAGCATCGCAGCGATGCGCGCCTGGATCTGCCGGTCATCGGGCAACCGGTGGGTCTGGGCATCGTCCTGGTATTGCAGTGCGTGTTCGATGCGCCGCAGCAGCTGGTAAGCCTGCGCGAGGCCTTCGACCGCCTGGGAGTCGAGCAGGCGCCGCTGCGCAAGCGTCTGCAGGGTGACCAGCGTGCGGCGGTCGCGAAGCAGGGCGTCCCGGCCACCGCGCACCACCTGGAAGAGCTGCGCGCAGAACTCGATTTCCCGGATCCCGCCGCGGCCGATCTTGACGTCGATGCCGCCGCCGTCGCGCGCGTCGCGGCGCATGCTGCGGCGGGTCGATTCGGTGCGGATCAGTTCGTGAAGGTCGCGCATCGCGTCGATCGCGGCGAAGTCAAGATAGCGGCGGTAGACGAAGGGCTCGACGATGGCGCCCAGTTGCGCCTCGTCGACTCGCCGTGCAGCGTCGCCGGCCAATCCGGAGTCGGCGATGACGCAGGCCTTGACCCAGGCGAAGCGTTCCCATTCACGGCCCTGGTCGTAGAAATAGTGCTCGAGCATCGGCAGGTTGACCACCAGCGGGCCGGCGTCGCCGTTGGGGCGCAATCGGGTATCGACCCGAAAGACAAAGCCGTCTTCGGTCACATCCGACAGCGTCCCGCAGAGCTTGCGGGCCGCCCGATGAAAAAATTCACCGCTGCTCAGGCGCCCGCCCTCGGTCTGTCCGCCATCGCGGTGCGCAAAGACCAGGTCGATGTCAGAGGACACATTGAGTTCGTTGCCGCCGATCTTGCCCATGCCGATCACCAGCAGGTCCTGCGGTGCCCCCTCGCTGTCGAGCGGACGACCATGGACAGCCGCCAGCTCGGCGGCGGCATGGCGCAATGCCACCTCGACCGCGCGAATCGCCCAGGCACTGATCGCACCGCACACCTCGGACAGCGGCGCATGCTGGGTGACATCGCGTTCGATGATCGCCATGACCAGGAGCTGGCGCATCCGTCGCAGTGCCGGCCCCGGATCGATTGCCGCTCGCCCCTCGGGGGTGTCCGGTGAGCCTTTCGGTCTGGACAGCGATTCGACCGTCGCCCAGCATTGATCGATCACCGGTGCATCGAGTGCCTGAGCGACGAGTGCGGGCAGCAGATCGGCGATGGCCGGCTGTCGGCGCTGCAGCGCATCAAGCGTCCGAACGAACCAGGCCGAATGCGATCGTGCTGCGTAAGTCTCTGTCATGGCAGGATTTTTTGCGGGATCCGCAGGCTGTGAAGGCACTGCCACTATGCTACCTTTCAACGGCTGCCGATATCGGCTCAGCCATTGTTCGCCGGTCGGACGCCGCCCCCAGACCCTCCTTTGATGACCACCCCCCAGAGTTCGCCGTTTGCCCGATGGGGAGGCCTGCTGGCGACCCTGGCAATCGTTCTGACCTGCCTGAGCGCGGCGTCCTATGCGTCGGTACGATATCTGGTGTGGCCTCGACTCGATGCCTGGCGTCCCCAGATTGCGACCCTGCTCGAAAGCCGGATCGGTCATCCGGTGTCGATCGGCGCCCTGCATCCCGGCTGGCAGGGCTTTTCACCGACGCTGAGCATCGATGATCTGAGTCTGGCCAGTGCCGCAGGCGAGTTGCATCTGTCGCTCGCGCAGGCGCATGGCAGTCTCGATATCCGCTCGCTACTGCGCGGCGCGCCGAGGTTTTCGCAGTTGCGCCTTGAGCGCCCGGTGGTCGTGATCGAGCGGCTGCCAGGCAAACGGATCATGGTGGCCGGGCGGATTCTCGACGACTCCAATGCCGCCGTGCAGGCGGCGATTGCCTGGCTGCTCGTGCAGGAAGGTCTGACGGTTCACGACCTGTCGGTTCGTTTTGTCGACCGGACTGGCGAGCTGGCGTCGCGACAGCTCGAGGGTGTCGATCTCGAGCTGCGCAATCAGGGTCTGCATCATCAGATGCTCGCGTTGCTGGAACGTCCGTCCGACGGGCTCGAGGGCTTGCGGGCGGTGCTCGATTTCAGGCGACCGGATCATGCGGCAGCCGGTAACTGGAACCGCTGGCAGGGCGATGCCTATCTGGCGCTCACCGGCCTGGCGCTCGGGTCGGTCGATTCGATGGCTGTGGCCTTGAATCCCGACCTGCCAAAGGCCCTGGCCAGCGCGAGCGGACTGTTCGATCAGCTCGCCTGGGCGCGTTTCGACAAGGGTGCCCTGACCGAGGCGACTGCCAAACTGCAGGCGAGTCGGATTGCGGTCGACCTTGATGCGGCGCGTCTGGCCCTGCAATCCCTGAGTGCCCAGGCGCATCTCTTGCCGCGGGCCGACGGCGGCTATCAGCTGCGGCTCGCGCAACTGTCAGCCACCGACGGACAGGGGTTCTCGATCGCCACATCGGACGATGCCGAGATCGCGCTCGATGCGCGAGGTCGGGTGCAGGCCGCGCGTGCCCTGCTTGCCCCGATCGACCTTGGTGCCGCGCTCGAGGCGCTTCGGCGCCAGGCGCTGGCCCCGCCGCTGGCACAGCGTCTGCGTCCCTGGCAAGGTGCGGGCAGCCTGCGCGACCTTGACCTGCGATGGGGTGCCCGACCCGATGGCTCGTCGGGCCTCGAGGCCGCAGCGAGCTTCGAGGCGCTGGCGCTTCGGCATCGTGGCGCTGGGTCAGGTGCCGATCAGCGGGGCGCCAATGCACCGGGCGTCTCGAGGCTGTCCGGCTCGCTGCGGTTTTCCCCCGAGGGCGGCAAGGTGATGCTTCAAAGCCGCGATGCCACGCTTCACGCTCCGGCAGCGATGGCAATGGCGCCGATCGAATTCGATCGGCTCGAGGGCGAGATCGGCTGGACCCGGGCGATCGAGGCCGGCAGGCCGACGATGATCGTTTCGATGCCCAGTCTGCGGTTTTCGAATGTTGATGCCGCCGGCGAGGTTCGCGCCGACTGGCGCGAGCAGCCGCGCGGGCCGGGGCGGCTGGCCTTGTCCGGAATGCTCGATCGCCTCGATGCCCGCAAAGTGGCGCGCTACCTGCCCAGGCCGTTGCCCGAGAGCCTGCGCAGCTGGCTGGGCGACGCCCTGCTCGGTGGTCGCGCCGAGCAGGTCGGCTTCTCGCTTGAAGGCGATCTGCGTGACTTCCCGTTTCGCCAGCCCGAACAAGGGCATTTCCGTGTCGCCGCACGACTCAGCGATGTGACGCTGGCTTTCCTGCCCGACTGGCCATCCATCGACCAGATCAATGCGACTCTGACGATCGATCGGGTGGCGGTCCTGATCGATGCGCAATCCGGCCGGATGGGCAAGCTGCATTTGTCGGAGGTCAGTACCCGCATCGGCGACTACAGCGCGGCGGTGGTGAAGATCGACGGGCGGGTGCTGGGCGCGGCGCGCGACATGCTCGGCGTGATCGAGGCCAGTCCGATCGCCTCCGCCATTCCCGCTTCCGCACACAATCTCGAGGTCAGTGGCAACGCCGTGCTCGCCCTGAGCCTGAGCGTGCCGCTTGCCGATGCTGATCGGACCTCGCTTGCCGGGCATCTCGAACTGCCCGGCAATGACATCCTGTTCGATGACACCCTGGCCGAGTTCAAAGGCCTGCATGGCAGCCTGATCTTCAATGAACGATCGCTCGAGCAGGCCGATCTGCGCGCGAGCTTTCTGGGCGGACCGATCCGGATTCAGGCGCACAGTCCCGAGTCCGGGCACGTCCTGGTCGAAGCGAGCGGAAACATCGATGCAACCGGCCTGCGGCAGGTGGTCGACAATGCGCTGACCCGGCGGATCGAGGGTGGCACCGCCTATCTCGCCAAGCTCGATATCGGGTCGCAGGGATCGACCCTTCAGCTCGATTCTGATCTGGTGGGGGTGATCAGCAGCCTGCCTGCGCCTTTTGCCAAGCGTGCAGAGGAGACCTGGCCGCTGCGCCTCGAGTCGCGGCCGATCGCGGTGCCGACTCAGGTGCCGACTCAGGTGGGCCGCTCATCGAAGCCCGAATCACCGGGAGACCATATCGACCTCACTCTGGGTAAGGCGGTCACCATCAGTGTCGAGCGTGAACGCGACGCGGCGGGTGAGCGGTTGATGATCCGCCGCGGGGGCGTCGGGATCGGTGCCGAGCCGGTCCTTCGCGATACCGGCCTGTCGGTGCTGGTACGCGGCCGCGAACTCGATCTCGATGTCTGGCGAAACCTGCTGTCCGACAGTGAACTCGATCGGATGCGAAAGAGCAGCGCAGGCAGCTTCCCGTCGGGCATGTCGATCGTGCCGGAGTACGTCTCGCTGGTGGTCGACAATCTGCGCATCGGTGGCCAGCGCCTTCATGACGTGGTCTTTGGTGCCTCGCGACAGGCCGAGCGCTGGCAGGCCAATATTGCTGCGCGTGAAGTCGAGGGTCACCTTGCCTGGATCGACGCGGTCGCCGGCCAGCGAACCGGCACCATCGAGGGTCAACTCGACAGACTGATCCTGCCGCGCTCGCGCGAATCCGAGGTCGAGTCGGCGCTGTCGGTCACCTCGGCGATGCTGCCCGGGCTGAAACTGGTGGTGAACGACCTGATGCTGGGCAGCGTGCCGCTTGGCCGGGTCGAGCTCGATGCGACCAACCGCGGCACGGCGGCCAAGCCGGTCTGGGACATCGATCGGCTCACGCTCGACAACAGCGACGCACGGCTTGCAGGTCGTGGCACCTGGGCGATGACCCCCCCGGGGACCACGGCTGCCGCCCCGGACGATGCAATGCGCGGCACGACGCTCGACTTTTCACTCGAGATCCTCGATGCCGGAAGACTGCTGACTCGGGTCGGTCTCAAGGACGCGCTCAAGGGCGGCAGCGGCACCTTCGGCGGCACGGTGCAGTGGCGGGGTGCGCCCTTCGACATCGATGTTCGGTCACTGTCGGGCGACCTGCAGCTCAGCCTGGGAGAAGGCGCGTTTCTGCGGGTTGACCCCGGGATGGCCAAGCTGATCGGCGTCCTCAGTCTGAGCGCCTTGCCCAAGCGCCTGTCGGGCGATTTTCGCGATGTCTTCGGCGATGGGTTTGCCTTCGACACGATCAGGGGCGGCGTCGCGATCGACCAGGGCATCGCCCGGACTGATGACCTGACCATGCGCGGCAGTCAGGCGATCGTGACCCTGCGGGGTGAGGCCGACCTGGGCCAGGAAACCCAGCGGCTTCGCGTCGAAGTGGTTCCTGAGGTCAATGCCGGACTGGCGGCGGTCGCGCTGGGTGCCATGATCAACCCGGTCGTGGGTCTGGGCACGTTTGCCGCGCAGTACGTGCTGCGCGGGCCGCTTCAGCAGGCGCTTGCGGTCGATGTCGACATCGACGGCAGCTGGGCCGATCCCGAAGTTCGAGAAAGAAGTCGTCGCGTTCCTGACAACCCTGCCCGGGAACCGTTGCAATAATCTGCCATTCAGCCGGAGATCCGCATGACTGCCGCCGCCACATCCCCCAGCCTCCCGATCGCAGCGATTCAGATGGTCTCGACCGCCACGGTCGAGACCAACCTCGAGACCGCCGCCAGGCTGATTCGCCAGGCTGCCGAGGGCGGCGCCAGGCTGGTCGTGCTGCCCGAGTTTTTTTGCCTTCTCGGGCGCAAGGACACTGACAAGGTCGACATCCGCGAGCCGGCCAACGATGGCCCGATCCAGCGCTTTCTGGCCGATGTAGCCCGCGAAGCGGGCGTCTGGCTGATCGGCGGCACGGTTCCGATCGCCTCGCGCGAGCCGCGCCGAATCTTGAACACCTGTCTGATGCATCGTCCCGACGGCTCGCTCGCCGCCCGCTACGACAAGATTCATCTCTTCGGTTTCCGTCGGGGTGAAGACCGTTTTGACGAGTCGGCCACGATCATGCCGGGCCGCACGCCGGTGGTCTGCGATCTGGTTGAGGCACAGGCCTCATGGCGCATCGGCCTGTCGGTCTGCTATGACCTGCGCTTTCCCGAGTATTACCGGGCGCTCGGCACGGTCGATCTGATCGTCGTGCCCTCGGCCTTCACCTATGTCACCGGTCAAGCTCACTGGGAAATCCTGCTGCGAGCGCGAGCGATCGAAAACCAGTGCTATGTGCTGGCGCCGGCGCAGGGCGGCCGACACGAAAATGGCCGGCGCACCTGGGGTGACACCATGCTGATCGACCCCTGGGGCGAGGTGCTTGCCCGGCTGCCCGAAGGCGAAGGCGTGGTGGCCGGCACCCTGTCGGCGGCCCGCATCGCCGAGGTTCGCGCACAGTTGCCGGCGCTTGCCCACCGTACGCTGTAATCCAGACCCTGTTCGCTCGCCAGGCTCAGCCTGCGCAAACCCCTTGCAGACCACCCGCCTGCGTTAGACTGGATGCCATGAATACCGTCGCCGACCCCGCCTTCAGCCGCCTCGCACAGGCCCGCAGCCTGCTGCTCGAGCCCTATGATCTCGATGAGTCCTGTCTGTCGCAGGCGCTCGGCGAAGTGTTCCGCCATCGGGTCGACTATGCCGACCTCTACTTCCAGTACACCCGCAGCGAGGGCTGGAGCCTCGATGAGGGCATCGTGAAGTCCGGCAGCTTCTCGATCGACCAGGGCGTCGGCGTGCGGGCGGTGTCGGGCGACAAGACCGCCTTTGCCTATTCCGATGCGATCGGCATCGATGCGCTGCTGTCGGCGGCGCGCGCAACGCGCACCATTGCCCGCAGCGGTGCCGGTCGGGTCAAGGTGGCTTCGCAGATGGCTCCGGTGTCCGGGCGCAAGCTCTACGGCGCGGCCGATCCGATTACCTCGCTCGATGCCGCGGCCAAGGTCGATCTCCTGCATCGCGTCGAAAAGCTCGCTCGCGCCAAAGACCCTCGCGTCGTGCAGGTGATGGCGGGTCTGGCGGCTGAATGGGATGTGGTGCTGGTAGCCCGGTCCGATGGCGTCATCGCGGCCGATGTCCGCCCGCTGGTACGCGTCTCGGTCACCGTGATCGCCGAGAGCGGCGGTCGTCGCGAGCAGGGCAGCAGTGGCGGTGGCGGCCGATTCGACTTCGCCTATTTCACCGATGCCATGCTTGAGCGCTATGTCGATCAGGCGGTGCATGCCGCCCTGACCAACCTCGAATCGCGGCCGGCGCCAGGCGGTGTCATGACCGTCGTCCTTGGCCCCGGCTGGCCCGGTGTCCTGTTGCATGAAGCCATCGGCCATGGCCTTGAGGGCGACTTCAATCGCAAGGGCTCATCGGCCTTTGCCGGCCGGCTCGGCGAGCGCGTGGCCGCGCCCGGTGTCACTGTGGTCGACGACGGCACCATCGCCGATCGGCGCGGCTCGCTCAACATCGATGACGAAGGCAATGCCTCGCAGCGCAATGTGCTGATCGAAGACGGCATTCTCAAAGCCTATCTTCAGGACAGCCTGAACGCGCGTCTGATGAAGGTGCCGGTCACCGGCAACGGTCGTCGCGAGTCCTATGCCCATCTGCCGATGCCGCGCATGACCAACACCTACATGCTCGGTGGCGATCGCGACCCCCAGGAGATCATCGGCTCGATCGAGCGCGGTCTTTATGCAGTCAATTTCGGTGGCGGTCAGGTCGACATCACCAATGGCAAGTTCGTGTTCTCGGCGAGCGAGGCCTACTGGGTCGAAAACGGCAAGATCCAGTATCCGGTCAAGGGCGCGACCATCATTGGCAACGGCCCCGATGCCCTCACGCGGGTCACCATGATCGGCAACGACATGAGCCTCGACAGCGGCGTGGGTGTGTGTGGCAAGGACGGCCAGAGCGTGCCGGTCGGCGTCGGTCAGCCCACCCTGCGTATCGAGGGGCTCACGGTTGGCGGCACCGCCTGAGCGCGTCGCTCTACGGTTGTCCGCCGCGTTCGCTGCCCGCGCCAGTTGCTCGCTGTGAAAGTCGATTTTCTGGTCATCGGTGCCGGTATCGCCGGCGCCTCTACCGCTTTTTTTCTGGCTCCGCACGGCCGCACACTCGTCATCGAGCGTGAATCGCAGCCGGGGTTTCACAGCACCGGCCGCTCGGCGGCGCTGTTTTCCGAGACCTACGGCACGCCGCAGGTCCGAGCACTGTCCCGCGCCAGTCGTCCCTTTTTCGAAGCCTGGCAGCAGGGTTTTTCGCAGGTCCCGATCCTGACGCCCCGCGGCGCCCTGATGGTCGGCACACCCGGCAGCGATGCCCTGATCGAGACCGAACTCGCTGCCATGAGACGCATCACGCCCGAGGTCAGTCGCCTCCAGGCGGCCGATGTGCTGTCGCGGGTGCCGGTGCTGCGCGAATCGACCACCGGCGCCGCCATCCTCGAGCCGGATGCCTGCGACATCGACGTGCATGCTCTGCATCAGGGGTTTTTGCGCGGACTGCGTGCACGCGGCGGCGAGGTCGTGTGCGATGTGCCGGTCGATGCGATCGAGCGAAGCGCCGGCGGATGGACTGTTCGCAGCGGCGATCGCAGTTGGCAGGCCGCGGTGCTGGTCAATGCTGCCGGTGCCTGGGCCGACCGGGTGGCGATCATGGCCGGGGTGCGCCCGATCGGGCTGCAGCCCAAGCGGCGCACCGCCTTTACCTTCACGCCACCACCGGGGCTCGACACACGACACTGGCCGGCGGTGATTGCGCTCGACGAGAGCTGGTATTTCAAGCCCGACGCCGGTGTGCTGCTCGGCTCGCCCGCCAATGCCGATCCGGTCGATCCGCATGATGTGCAGGCCGAAGAACTCGACGTCGCCACCGCGATCCACCGTATCGAGTCGGCCAGCAGCCTCACCATCCGCCGGCCGATCCGCATCTGGGCCGGCCTGCGATCCTTCGTTGCCGATGGCGATCTGGTGGGTGGCCCCGCGCCCGATGATCCGGCCTTTTGCTGGGTGGCAGCGCAAGGCGGCTATGGCATCCAGACCAGTGCGGCGATGGGCGAGACCTGCGCGGCGCTGGCGCGCGGCGCGCCGGTTCCCGATCATCTGGCCAGCCACGGCATTCATGCGGCGATGCTCTCGGCGGCCCGGCTGAGTCGGGGCAACTCGCTGCCGCTCAATACACGTCACACCGCACGTCACACCGACAAGCACATCGATCATCAACTCAATGAAACGCGAGGATCCGAATGAGAGTCTTCAGCGCGACGCTTGCCACCGAAACCAATACTTTCGCGCCCTTGCCTACCGGTCTGGCCGCTTTTCGCGACCGCGGTTATTTTCCCGCCGGCAAGCATCCCGACGAGCCTCAGCTCTTTACCGGCCCGCTGTGGGCCGCCCGCCTGCGCGCAAAGGCGCTTGGCCTGACCCTCATCGAAGGCATGGTGGCCAGCGCGATGCCGGCCGGCATCACCACCCGGGCCGCGCACGAAGCCTTGCGCGCCGAACTCCTCAACGACCTGCGTGCCGCCATGCCGGTCGATATCGTCCTGCTCGGCCTGCATGGTGCGATGGTGGCCGACGGCTGTGATGACTGCGAAGGCGACCTGCTCGCCCGGGTGCGCGAGATCGTCGGCCCCAATGTCGTGATCGGTGCCGAACTCGATCCGCATACCCATCTCACCGATGCCATGGTGCGCCACGCCGATCTGTTGCTGGCGTTTCGCGAATACCCGCATACCGATGCGATCGAGCGTGGACTCGAGCTGGTCGATCTGTGCGTGGCGACCGCTCGCCGCCAGGTCCGCCCGGTTGCGGCCGTCTTCGACTGCGAAACCCTCCGTGTCATTCGCACGCCGGTCGAGCCGGCCCGCGGCTTCGTCGATCGCTGCCGTGCGCTCGAAGGCCGGGGCGGCATCGTCTCGATTTCGGCCATCCATGGCTTTCCGTGGGGTGATGTCGCCGATCTGGGCACCAAGCTCGTCGTCTATGCCGATGGCAACGCCGCGCTGGCCCGCAGCACCGCCGATCGGCTCGGCAGCGAACTGCGCGCGCTGTGCGATGCCACGCGAACCCGCGGCCTGAGCCTCGATCAGGCGATTGACCAGGCGATCGCGTCGCCGGCATTTCCGGTGGTGATTGCCGATGGCGCCGACAACGCCGGAGGCGGTGCCCCCAGCGACGCCACCTTCATGCTTCGACGGCTGGTCGAGCGCGCGATCGACCGTGCCATCATCGGCCCGCTCTGGGACCCGATCGCGGTCGCCCTGGCCTTCGATGCCGGCGAAGGCGCGATGCTGCCCTTGCGCATCGGCGGCAAGATCGGCCCGGTCTCGGGCGATCCGCTTGATGCAGTCGTGAAGGTCGTGGCGTTGCGCCGCGATGCGGCCATGACCGGCTTGTCGGGCACCCGCGAGCCGATGGGCGATGCTGCGCTGGTGGCGATCGGTGGTGTCGAGGTGGTGCTCAACAGTCGCCGTACCCAAGGGTTTTCCACCGACATGTTCACGCAGTTCGGCGTCGATCTGGCGCAGCGTCGCATCGTCGTGACCAAGTCATCGCAGCACTTTTTCGAGTCGTTCTCGAAAGTGGCCGCCCGGGTGATCTATGCCGATGGTCCCGGTACGCTGACCAGCGATCTCAGCACCTTGCCTTATGTCAAGGCGCGTCGCGCGGTGGTCGAGTCGTTCTGAGCGTCTTGGCGGACAGCTTGCAGCCGATCTCCGAAGCGGCTAGAGTCGCAGCGATGAAGCGCTCCTGCCGATTTTATGCGTTCTGGCTGCACGATGGCTTTCCGGCTTTTGGCGGGATGAGTCGGGAACGCATTCAAGCTTAGAAAGCGCCTCGTCAAACCAACCGCCAGCCTGCAAAGCCTGGCGGTTTTTATTTTCCGGTCTGGTTTTGCCGACGCTTCACCGAGGCATTGTCCTCATCAACTTTCTTGCCGCACAGAGGTTTTCATGACTGCCAAGCACGCTACCGACGATGTCAGGATCCGCGAAATGAAGGAGCTGTCCCCGCCTGCGCATCTGCTGCGCGAATTCCCGCTTCGCGCCCAACCTGCCCAAGTGATCTATGAGTCGCGTCAGGCCATCCACCGCATCCTGCATGGCATGGACGACCGAATGCTGGTGATCGTCGGGCCGTGCTCGATCCATGACCCGGTAGCGGCGCTCGAATATGCACGCCTGCTGGTGACCGAGCGCGAGCGCCTGAAAGATCGTCTCGAGATCGTGATGCGGGTCTATTTCGAAAAGCCCCGCACCACCGTCGGATGGAAAGGCCTGATCAATGATCCCGGGCTTGATGGCAGCTTCGACATCAACCGCGGTCTGCGCATCGCCCGCGAGATGCTGATCCAGATCAACGAACTCGGCCTGCCTGCCGGCAGCGAGTTCCTCGACATGATCACGCCCCAGTACATCGCCGATCTGATCGCCTGGGGCGCGATCGGCGCGCGCACCACCGAGTCGCAGGTGCATCGCGAACTGGCCTCGGGCATGTCATGTCCGATCGGCTTCAAGAACGGCACCGACGGCAACGTCCGGATTGCGCTCGACGCAATCAAGGCAGCCTCGCAGCCGCACCATTTCCTGTCGGTGACCAAGGCCGGGCATTCGGCGATCGTTTCGACCAACGGCAACGAGGATTGCCACATCATCCTGCGCGGCGGCGCTGCACCCAACTACGACAACGCCAGCGTCGAGGCTGCCTGCCGCGAAGCCGGCAAGACCGCGCAGGCATGCCGTCTGATGATCGATGCGAGCCATGGCAACAGCCAGAAAAAGCCGGAAAATCAGCTCGCGGTGACGCGTGATGTCGTCGCCCAGATGAATGCGGGCGAAATGCGGATCTTCGGCATGATGATCGAAAGCCATCTGGTCGCGGGTCGCCAGGATCTGGTGGCTGGGCAATCGCTCACCTACGGGCAGAGCATTACTGACGGCTGCATCGCCTGGGGTGATACCGTGGGTCTGCTGCAGAGCCTGGCCGATGCAGTGACCGCCCGGCGGGTGGCACTGGCCGACTGATCCCGTCGGCACGAAGCTCGTGCTATACAGAAACACTCATTTCAAGGTGACGCCATGGATGCTTCATCGGTCGACCCCTCTGCCAATGGCGCTGCAGCCTCGGGCGCGCCGCGCGTGCCGGGGCGTGAGACACCCCACGAGCGACTGAGCGCCCTGGGGCTTCGCCCGATCGGGCGCGCGAGCGAATATGCCGACGAAGTCCATGCGCTGATGTCCAAGACGCCGCTGTTTTCCGGGCTTCTGATCGAAGAGACCCGGCGGCTTTGCGGCTTCATGTTCGTCTACGAAGCGCCGGTGGGCGTGACGCTCATCAACGAAGGCGACCCCGGCGATTTCATGGTCCTGCTGATGGATGGCATGGTTGATGTCCTGCGGCGCAATCGCTACAACTTTCCGTCGCGCATCGCGGTGGCTCACGCCGGGCATGCGCTTGGCGAGATGTCGATGTTCGATGGTGAACCGCGCTTCGCTTCTTGTGTCACGCTCGAGACCAGCCGGGTTGCAGTGCTGACCCGTGAGGCCCTGATGCTGGTCCTTCACGATCAACCCAGACTGGGCAACAAGATCCTGCTCAAGCTGGTGCAACTGCTGTCCGATCGCCTGCGCCAGACCAGTGCCAAGCTGGTCTCCTACCTCGAGACCGCCCGCGAAGGCTGAGATCCTGCGAGCCCGCCCCCATGGCCACCGTGCTCCTGATCAATCCCAACACCTCCGCCGGCGTGACCGACCTCATGTCGTCGCTGGTCGCGCCGCAACTCGATTCGACCCTCGACCTTGTGGCGGTTACCGCCCGATTCGGGGCGTCCTATATTTCGAGCGAAGCCTCCTATGCCATTGCAGCGCATGCACTGCTCGATGCCTGGGCAGCCCATCGGGCGGCGGGCGGGCATTGCGATGCGGTGCTGGTCGGATGCTTCGGCGATCCCGGGGTGGCTGCGCTGCGCGAGATCGCCGGTGTGCCGGTGATCGGACTGGCCGAGGCATCGCTGCGCGAAGCTGCCCGCTACGGGCGCCATGCGATCGTCACCGGTGGTCTGGCCTGGCGCCCGATGCTTCAGCGTTTTGCCGCGGCGCAGGGTCTCGATCGCGACCTGGCGGGAGTGCATGTGCTTGAGCGCAGCGGCGCCGAATTGATGGCCGACCCGCAAGCCGCCGAGCGTGATCTTCTGGCCGCGCTGCGCGAGGCGGCCACCGACGGCGTCGGCGCGCTGGTGCTGGGTGGCGCGGCGCTCGGTGGCATTGCCGCACGCCTGGGCTCGCGCCTGCCGGTGCCGGTCATCGACAGCGTGCAGGCGGGTGCGCGCGCGGTGAATCAGGCGCTTCGCGCCTCGGGTCTACCAAACCATCAGGAGGCCGCTGCGTCTTCAAGGGCCGAGGCCACAGTCGCCTGGGGCGGGCTGTCGGACGAACTGCTCGCCGCCCTCACTCGTGGCGTCGACCTTTCTGCCACTGCACATCCGTCCCGCCTTCGTGGCGGTTGAGGACGCGTGCCAGTACAAAGAGCAGGTCCGAGAGTCGATTCACATACTGGCGGCAGGCGGGTCTGATCGCCTCTTCGCCACCGAGTGACACGATCGCGCGTTCGGCGCGTCGGCAGACGGTTCGCGCAATATGCGCGATAGCGGCCGACCGTGAGCCACCGGGCAGGATGAATTCCTGAAGCCGGGGCAGGGTTGCGTTATAGCGCAGCAGCAGGGCATCGAGCCGTGCCACTTGCGACTCGGCCAGATTCTCGAAGCCCGGGATGCACAGCTCGCCGCCGAGATCGAAGAGATCGTGCTGGATGTCGAGCAGCGCTTCCCGGATGTCATCGGGCAGCGGCTCGGTCAGCAGCAGGCCGATCGTCGAATTGAGCTCGTCGACATCACCCATGGCCGCCACCCGCAGGCTGTCCTTGCGCGTGCGACTGCCGTCGCCCAGTCCTGTCGTGCCGTCGTCGCCGGTGCGGGTGGCGATCTGAGTCAGGCGATGGCCCATGGTGGTTGCTCGATGGAGTGCGCGAAGGCGAAGCGTTTATTTTAGGCGTTTGGCGAAGGCCTTACTTTGGAAACACCTTTCGCTCGCTGGCCGGCGGCAGCAGGCCGGCGCCGAAGACACGCTCGGCCGGGATCCTGACGGTCAGTCCGAAGGCATCCTTGACCTGCAGTGCCATCAGCGACAGTCGTGCCGGATCAACCTCTCCGAAGCCTTCGGCGCGCGCATCGGCCGACAGCACCGAACCGTTCAGGGTCAGCTTCAGGCGTTTGGTCTCGCGCGCCAGATCAATGCCCGCATCGTGGTCGCGCAGCGTCGCCACGGCGGCTTGCGGGTCGGCGATGACCGCCTTGACGCCGCGGGTGAAGGCTCGCAGGAAGGCCTTGACTTCGTCCGGGTGCTGCATAAGGAAGGCTTCGGACACGATGATGGCGCTGCCGTAGAGCTTTACGCCAAATTTCGAATAGGGCATCACGACGATGTCCTCGTCTTTCACGCCACTGGCATTGAGATCGAAGAGCGAGGTGAAGTAATAGCCGGTGATTGCATCAACTTCGCCGCGGGCGAGCATGGATTCTCGCTGCCCGGGTGCCATCGAGACCCACCTGATCCGGGCCGGATCGAGGCCATTCGATTTCGCAAAGATCGGGAAGGTCTTGCGGCCGGCATCGAATGCCGGGGCCCCCAGGGTCTTGCCCGCCAGATCCGCCGGGCGCTTGATGCCCGACTTCTTCAGCGCCATCACCGCAGAGGGTGTGTTGTTGTAGACCATCATCACCGCGACCGGCTTGCCCGGCAGGTCGGGATTCGTGCCCCAGAAGGCCATCAGCGACGCCAGATCGGCAAAGCCCATGTCGCAGTCGCCCTTGGCCACGCGCGCTATCGTGCCGCCCGAGCCGTCACCGGCACTGATGGACACCTCGAGTCCCTCCTCACGAAACCAGCCTTTGGCTTTGGGCAGGGTAAAGAGCGCGGCCGGCCCCTCGAAGCGCCAGTCGAGCTGAAAGCGGATCGGCGTGTCGCGGGCAGATGCTGTGGGAATGCTCGCGAGCAGAGCAATGAGCGCGGCAACTTTCAATCGGTCGCGCAATCCGTGGCGCAATCCGTGGCGCAATCCGTGGCGCAATCCGTGGCGCAATCTGCGACAAATCAACCCCATCGTTCGAACCATGATCAGTCTGTCAGTTTGGGGGGGCTTGTGTTCACCGAGCCGCGGTGCAGCGCTGCGGATGGCAGGTCTCATCGGATGTCTCGCTTCGTTGGGATCCCGGATTATCCGCAGTCCTTTCCTGCTTGTCCTTGCCAATCGAGCCGAGCGCCTGCTGCGCTACACTTTGCCGATTGGTTAATGGCCTCGCCGCATCTGATGACAGCTTATCCGCGCGATCTGATCGGCTACGGCCGTAATCCCCCGAATGCCCGCTGGCCGGGCAATGCCCGTGTGGCGGTGCAGTTCGTCCTCAACTATGAAGAGGGCGGCGAAAACAGCGTGCTCCACGGCGATCCGGGCTCCGAGCAGTTTCTGTCCGAGATCATCGGTGCCCCCGCCTATCCCGACCGCCATCTCTCGATGGAGTCGATCTACGAGTATGGCTCGCGTGCCGGCGTCTGGCGCATCCTGCGCGAGTTCGAGCGCCGCGGTCTGCCGCTGACGGTCTTCGGCATTTCGATGGCGCTCGAGCGTCATCCCGATCTCACGCGCGCTTTCGTCGAACTCGGCCATGAGATCGCCTGCCACGGCTGGCGCTGGATTCACTACCAGTCGATGGACGAAGCCACCGAGCGCGAGCACATGCGCATCGGTATGGGCATCGTCGAGCGGCTCACCGGCGAGCGGCCGCTGGGCTGGTACACCGGGCGCGACAGCCCGAATACCCGGCGTCTGGTGGCCGACGACGGCGGCTTTCTCTACGACTCCGATTACTACGGCGACGATCTGCCCTTCTGGACCCGGGTCACCCGCACCGACGGCGTCGAGGTCGATCACCTGATCGTCCCCTATACCCTCGATGCCAACGACATGCGCTTTGCCACGCCGCAGGGTTTCAACACCGGTGAGCAATTCCTGCAGTACCTGACCGATACCTTCGATGTGCTTTATGCCGAAGGCGAAGACACACCACGCATGATGTCGATCGGCATGCATTGCCGCCTGCTCGGGCGGCCCGGTCGGTTTCGGGCGCTGCAGCGTTTCCTGGACCATCTGCAGCGCCACGATCGGGTCTGGGTCTGCCGGCGGGTCGATATCGCCCGCCACTGGATCGCCCACCATCCGGCGCCCGCCCGGTGAGCGCCCGATGAGCGCCCGATGAGCGCTACAGCCTGTCGCTTCGGCGAATCGATCCTGGCGCGCGCCGAGCTGCTCGCCGCGATTACCCAGGACGCGCCGCGCCTGACCCGCGCCTACCTCACGCCCGAACATCGGCATGCAGGTGAACTGATCGCGGGCTGGATGCGCGAGGCCGGCATGTCGGTCCACTGGGATGCGCTTGGCAATGTGGTGGGCCGCTATGAGGGCAGTGTCGCCGATGCACCGGTGCTGATGACCGGCTCGCACCTCGACAGCGTGCGCAATGCCGGTCGCTATGACGGCCTCTTCGGCATCCTCTCGCCGATCGCCTGCGTGGCCGATCTGCACCGGCGTGGGCTTCGGCTGCCGGTGGCCATCGAGGTGGTGGCTTTCGGCGACGAGGAAGGGGTGCGCTTCGGTGTCACGCTGATCGGCAGCAAGGCGATGGCGGGTGCTTTCAATCCGGCATGGCTTGAGGCCACCGATGCCGGCGGCCTCTCGATGCGTGATGCCCTGCGCGAGTTCGGCGGGGATCCTGATGCGGTGGCCAGCGTCGATCGACGCGGCAAGGGCGTGGTCGCGTTCATCGAGTCGCATATCGAACAGGGGCCGGTGCTGCTCAATGCCGGCCTGTCGCTTGGTGTGGTCACCGCGATCGCGGGTGCAAGTCGCATTCGCTGCGTCGTCACCGGTCTGGCCGGACATGCCGGCACGGTGCCGATGCCGGCCCGACAGGACGCGCTCGCCGCCGCCAGCGAAATGGTGCTGGCGCTCGAGCGACACTGCACCGTGCAGCCCGGCCTGGTCGGCACGGTCGGGCGGATGACGGTGCTGCCTGGTGCGGTCAACGTGATCCCGCAGGATGTCGAGTTCACGGTCGATCTGCGCTCAGGCGTCGATGCCACCCGTCATGCCGCACTCGAGGCCTTGCGCGTCGAGTTCGCGGCCATTGCCACGCGGCGTCGGGTCGAGATGGCCTTCGAGCCCTTTTTCGAGCTGACCGCCTCGCCCTGTGATGAGCGCCTGCAGCAGCAGTTTGCCGACGCGATCGCCGCCCAGGGGCTGCCGGTGCGGCATCTGCCTTCCGGCGCCGGCCATGACGCCATGTCGTTTCCGGCGGTCTGCCCGATTGCCATGCTCTTCGTGCGCTGTGGCAACGGCGGCATCAGCCATCATCCCGACGAGACCATGACCCTCGAAGATGCCGATGCCGCGACCGAGGTGCTGCTGCGTTTTATCGAGAACTTCGCGGCCTGAGTGCCGGCAGTCCTGGACGGCTCATTCCTTCGTGTCGAGGGCAACGCCGGCCGCCGTCGGGACCCTGCTGCGGACCCAGCCGGTGGCCAGGTCATAGGCATGGCCGAGCTGCATGACCGCCTGGTCGGCCTGCGGCCGGCCGATCAGCTGCAGTCCCATCGGCAGGCCGCGCGCATCGAAGCCTGCCGGCACACTCAGCGCCGGCAGTCCGGCCAGCGTCACGCCGGCCACGACTTCCATCCAGCGATGGTAGGAGTCCATCGCTCGTCCGTCGAGCTCGCCCGGCCAGCGCTGTGTGAGGTCGAAGGGAAAGCACTGGGCGGTCGGAAGGGCCAGAAAGTCGTAGCGTTCAAAGAGCGCGAGCACCCGCTGATACCAGGCAGTGCGCACCACGGTTGCCCGCTGGACTTCGCTCGTGCTCATCGCCTGACCCTGCTCAAATTCCCATTGCGTCTCGGGCTTGACCTGCGCCCACCGCGCAGGATCGGCATGGATCGGCTCGAAGCGTCCGACGTTCGACAGTGAACGCAGCGCGCAGAAGCTTCGCCAGAGCGACTCGGCATCAAAGCCCAGCGGGGTCGCTTCAACATGGCAGCCCAGACCAGCGAAGTCCTGCAAGGCGCGTTCGCACAGCGCGAGGACACCCGGCTCCATGGCCAGATGCCCGTCGTAGTCGCCGAGCCAGCCGATCTTCACCGTGCGCCAGTGATCGGCGTCGCGGGTGAGGTTCTCGGGACCGATGCCGGCATCCCTGGGCAGCGACAAGGGCTGACGCGGATCAGCGCCGGCCTGCGTGGCCAGCAGTGCGGCGAGATCGGGAAGGTTTCGCGCCATCGGACCTTCGGTCGAGAGCTGCGAAAAAAACACATCGTCGGCCGGCCATTTCGGCACGCGCCCGCGCGACGGACGCATTCCGAAGACATTGCTCCAGCCGGCCGGATTGCGCAGCGAGCCACCGAAGTCGCTGCCATCGGCCACCGGCAGCATGCGCAGGGCCAGGCCGACCGCCGCACCACCGCTCGAGCCGCCGCAGGTGCGGCGCGCGTCGTAGGCATTCGGCGTGACACCGAATACCGGATTGAAGGTGTGCGAGCCCATGCCCCACTCGGGGACGTTGGTCTTGCCGATGATGATGGCGCCGGCCGCCTTGATGCGCGAGACCATCAGCGAATCGGCAGCCGGGACGTGGTTGCGAAAGAGCGGCGAGCCCCAGGTGGTGACGATGCCCGCGGTCTGCTCGAGGTCTTTGACTGCATGCGGAAAACCATGCATCCAGCCGAGTGACTCACCTCGGCTGAGCTGGGCGTCGCGGACATCGGCCTGCGCCAGCAGGTCGGCTTCGTCGCGCATTGAAACGATGGCATTGGCCTGGCCGTTGAGTTTGCCGATGCGACCGAGAAATGCCTGCATCACCTCACGGCAGGAGGCGTCGCGTCGATGGATCGTCGCCGACAACTCAAGGGCATCGAGCTGGCACAGGTCGTTGGAAGGTTTCGGTGCGGCCGTCATGGTCAGGCTCGCTCGAAGACCACGTCCTGGGCGCCTTCCCAGAGCACCTTGACACCCAGGGCCCGCAGGTTCTCGCGACCTTCGGTGATCGTCAGGAAGTGGTTGCCGGCCAGCTGGCCCATCTTCGAGGCAAAGCAGCACGAGCCATAGGCCAGGATGATCTCGGTCTCGCTGAAGCCGCCCGGATAAAACAGGATGTCGCCGACCGACGGGTGGCTGGTGTGGTTCTCGAAACCCACGCTGAGTTCGAAGTCGCCAAGCGGCACCCAGACGCCTTCGCCGCTCCAGCGCACATGAATCATCTTTTGCCGGTAGGGCAAAAGCGCCAGGAAGGCAGCGACGGTTTTCGGGGCGTCGGGGTTGGTTTCGGCGATGAAGGTGTGGCCTGCAGCAGTGATCTTGATCCGGGGCATGATGGGCTCAGACAGGGTCGGCAAACGCCGATTGTCCTCGAAGATCGCCGGAAGTTGGTGGTGAAGCGATGCTGAGGCACGATAATCATCGGTCCGATCCGATCGGCTCTCCTGTCATGACCCGCAATCCGAATCGCGCAGCGGCCACCCTTGTCTTTGTGCACGGCGCCTGTTTTGGTCCCTGGATCTGGGCCGAGCATCTGGTGCCGCACTTCGAGGCACTCGGTCTGCGCTGCTTCGCCCCCGACCTTCACGAGGCCTGGCCGCACGTACAGTGGTCGGCATCGATCGCCCGATTTCCGATCGCCCGCTACACCGATCGCCTGCACGGCATGCTCGATCAACTCAGCGGCCCGAAAATTCTGATCGGCCATGCAATGGGCGCGCGCATCGTCGAAGGGCTGATTGAGCGGGGTGCCCGCGATGGCGCGGTGCTGATTGCGCCGACGCCGCCCGAGGGCCTCGAGGCCGCGATGCGCGATCTGCTCATGCGTTTCCCGGCGTCGCTGTCGCGCACGGTCGTCGCGCGCCGCCCGCGGCTGATCTTCGGTGATCCCGTTCGAGCCGATCCCGAACGCCTGTTGCAGCGCTTGCTGTCGCAAGGCGATGACCGGGATTCGCGGGAGCTCGCCGACCTGCTGGCGGCCCGCCTGCGCGATGAGTCCTTGGCAGCCTGTCGCGACTGGCTGCGCCCGTCGTCGATGTCGGCTGTCCTGCGCACCATGCCGGTGCTGGCCATCGGTGGCCGGGAGGATCCGCTGGTTACCCCTGCGGTCCTGCGTCATGCCGCGGCGCAGTGGGGTGCCGCGGCCCATGTCGTGCCCCATGCCGGGCATCTGCCGATGCTCGGTGCGGGCGCGATGACGGTGGCCCGGCATATCGAGCGCTGGCTCTTCGACTAGCCGCACCGTGCCGGTCGCAGTGACCGCGGGTATCATCAAAGCAGACCGGCCGAGTCATCGGCCATCGCCATCAATCGTCGCCAGCGAGCCGCTCCGTCAGGCTTGTGTCCCAGAGGCCATCATGAATCATCCCTATGCCCTGTCCGCGTCCCTGAAACGTCCGCTGCCCGAGGCGCTGGCCGCGCGGCTGCGAAGCCATTTCGGCGACCGCTTCAGCACGGCTGCGGCTGTTCGTGAGCATCATGGCCGCGATGAGTCGCCCTTTCCGGTCACACCACCCGATGCGGTCGTCTTCGCCGAGTCGATCGACGATATCGTCGAAGCGGTCAAGGCCTGTGCCGAGCATCGCTTCCCGATCATCGCCTTCGGCGCCGGCTCATCACTCGAAGGGCATCTGCTGGCGGTGCAGGGTGGTCTGACCATCGACGTCAGCCAGATGAACCGCGTGCTGTCGGTCGATGCCGAAGACCTCACCTGTACGGTTCAGGCCGGCGTGACCCGCAAGCAGCTCAACGAGCACATCAAGGACACTGGTCTGTTTTTCCCGATCGATCCTGGCGCCGACGCTTCGCTCGGCGGCATGTCGGCCACCCGCGCCTCCGGGACCAACGCGGTGCGCTACGGCACCATGCGCGAGAACGTGCTTGGCCTGACCGTTGTGACCGCGCAGGGCAAGGTGATCCGGACCGGTGGTCGTGCGAAGAAGTCTTCGGCCGGCTATGACCTCACGCGGCTGATGGTGGGCTCCGAAGGCACGCTCGGCATCATTGCCGAGGTGACCGTGCGGCTCTACCCGATGCCCGAGGCGATGTCGGCGGCGGTCTGCAATTTTTCATCCCTGTCGGATGCGGTGCGCACCGTGATCGAGACCATTCAGCTCGGCGTGCCGGTCGCCCGCAGCGAGTTCCTCGACGCCATGACCATCCGCGCCATCAACCGCCATAGCCACACCACCCTGCGTGAGGCGCCGACGCTCTTTTTCGAGTTCCACGGGACCGAGTCGTCGGTGCGTGAGCAGGCGGCCGCGGTGCAGGAGCTGGTGCATGCCAATGGCGGCCAGGACTTCGAATGGGCGACCCACCCCGAAGACCGCACGCGGCTCTGGAATGCCCGCCACAACGCCTATTTCGCCTGCCTGCAGTTGCGACCGGGTTGCCGCGCGATCTCCACCGACACCTGTGTGCCGATCTCCCGGCTGGCCGACTCGATCACTGGCGCCCGCGCCATTCTCGATACCGCCGACTTCCCGACCGCACTGCTTGGCCATGTGGGCGACGGCAACTTTCACGCGGTGCTGCTCATCGACCCGGCCAATCAGGCCGAAGTCGAGCAGGCCGAGCGCCTGAACGATCAGATCGTGCGTCTGGCCCTCTCGATGGACGGCACCTGCACCGGCGAACATGGCATCGGCCTGCACAAGATCGGCTTTCTGATCGAAGAGGCGGGCGAGGATGCAATCGAGCTGATGCGCGGCATCAAGCGGGCCTTCGACCCCGACGGCATCCTCAATCCCGGCAAGATCTTTCGCGCCTGATCCGCCTGGGCCTTCGATTCTCCGACCTGCCGACCTGATCGTCAGAGTCTTGCGACCGATGGATCTCTCGCAGCAGCCCCGGGAGCCCCTTGAGCCTCAGGGCTCCCAGTGGCAGCCAGCCACTGGCTGGCGTGCGCGGCTCGATCTGCGTTTCGAAGATCGAGCCGGTCGCACGCGCCTTGTCCACAACCGGCATGAAGGTCCGCTGCGCCTGATCAAGGCCCTGCCGCTCGCCGATGGCCGCTGTCAGGCGGTAATCGTGCATCCTCCGGGTGGGCTGGTCGGTGGCGATCGCCTCGATCTCGACATTCATCTGGCGCCCGGGGCGCGTGTGCTGTGCACCACTCCGGGCGCCCAGAAGTGGTATCGCAGCACGGCGCATGCGGCGTGCGCCTGCACGCGGGTCAGGCTGGATGCGGCGGCCTCACTTGAATGGCTGCCACAGCCGGCGATCGTCTATGCCGCCGCGCAGGTCGATCAGTCGATTGCCTTCGACCTTGCGTCGGATGCCCGTTTCATCGGCTGGGAATGCCTGGTCCTGGGGCGGGCGGCGATGGGTGAGCGTTTTGATCGCGGCGCGCTGCGACAGCGTCTGAGTCTTGATGTCGGCGGCGTGCCGGTCTGGGCCGAGCACCTCAACGCGCAGGCCACCGACCGGCTTTTCAGCTCGCCGCTGGGGTTCGGCGGTCGGACCGTGGCCTGCACCGTCTGGGCAGTGGCACCCGATGACGCGCTCGATGACGACCTGCTGCAGGCCTGGCGCGGCGCCCTTGATGCGGCTTGCGCAGCCCTGCCCGGCAGGGCGATCCGGCTTGCGGCAGGCGCGTCTCGACCAACTGCCGGCTTGATCGCAGCCCGCCTGCTCGCCGATGATTCCGAGTCGGTGATGCAGGTTGCCCAGACGCTCTGGTCACTGGCCAGACCGGTGGTGCTCGGTGCCGCCAGCCCGCCGCCCCGTATTTGGGCCACCTGAGTCGAACCCTTCACCCTCTCACCGGACCCCACGATGGATCTCACGCCGCGCGAAAAGGACAAACTGCTTATCTTCACCGCCGGGTTGCTCGCCGAGCGCAGGCGCGCCCGGGGCCTGAAGCTCAACTACCCGGAGGCGGTGGCCTACATCACGGCAGCGGTCCTTGAGGGTGCCCGCGATGGCCGCTCGGTGGCCGACCTGATGCACTACGGTACGACGCTGCTTGGCCGCGACGATGTGATGGATGGCGTGCCCGAGATGATCCCGGATATTCAGGTCGAAGCCACCTTTCCGGACGGCACCAAGCTGGTGACGGTTCATCATCCGATCGCCTGAACGCAGCGACATTTCAAGGCGTTCTCCGACAGACCGATGCGGTCATAACCCGTCTATCATGCGGCTAAGCTGCGCTGCGTGCGGACCTGAGCGTGCGGACCTGATGAAACTCCCCGACCTGAAAGCCTCCTCATGATCCCTGGCGAAATGCTGATCGAAGACGGCGACATCGAGCTCAATGCCGGTCGCCCGCGCATCGAGATCGTCGTGCGCAATACCGGTGACCGACCGATCCAGGTCGGCTCGCACTATCACTTCTTCGAAACCAATGCGGCCCTCGACTTCGATCGCGAGTCGGCCCGCGGCCATCGTCTCGATATCGCCTCGGGTACCGCGGTGCGATTCGAGCCGGGCCAGTCCCGCACGGTCGGATTGATCGCGCTGGCCGGCGATCGCATCATCTATGGATTTCGCCAGCTGGTGATGGGGCCGCTCGATGCTGCGCCCCCCGCCAAAGCGCGCACCGCAAAAAAGAAGAAGGCCTGACCATGGCCAGACTCTCGCGCCGCGCGTATGCGGAAATGTACGGCCCCACTGTCGGTGATCGACTGCGGCTGGCCGATACCGACCTCTTCATCGAGGTCGAGGCCGATCACACCGTCTATGGCGAAGAGGTCAAGTTCGGCGGCGGCAAGGTGATCCGCGACGGCATGGGCCAGAGTCAGCGGCTGGCGGCCGACGTGGTCGACACCGTGATCACCAATGCACTCATCCTCGATGCGGTGGCCGGCATCATCAAGGCCGATGTTGGTCTGAAGGATGGCGTGATCGCGGCGATCGGCAAGGCCGGCAACCCCGACATCCAGCCCGGCGTCACCATCGCGATCGGTGCAGCCACCGAAGTCATTGCGGGCGAAGGCCTGATCCTGACCGCCGGCGGCATCGATACGCACATCCATTTCATCTGCCCGCAGCAGATCGAAGAGTCGCTTTCGTCTGGCATTACCACCATGATCGGTGGCGGCACCGGGCCGGCTGCCGGCACCAGTGCCACCACCGTTACGCCCGGCCCCTGGCATCTGGCGCAGATGCTCAAGGCCGCCGAAGGCTTTTCGATGAACCTCGGCTTTACCGGCAAGGGCAATGTGTCGCTGCCCGGTCCGGCGATCGAGCAGATCGAGGCCGGTGCGATCGGATTGAAACTGCACGAGGACTGGGGCACGACGCCTGCGACCATCGACAATGCGCTCACGGTGGCCGATCAGTACGACGTGCAGATCGCCATCCATACCGACACGCTCAATGAGTCGGGCTTCGTCGAGGCGTCGATCGCCGCCATGAAAGGCCGGGTGATCCACTCGTATCACACCGAGGGCGCCGGCGGCGGCCATGCACCCGACATCATCAAGGTGGCAGGCGAGCCGAATGTGCTGCCCTCGTCGACCAACCCCACGCGGCCCTACACCGTCAACACGCTCGACGAGCACCTCGACATGCTGATGGTCTGCCATCACCTCGATGCCTCGATCGCCGAAGACCTGGCGTTTGCCGAGAGCCGCATCCGGCGCGAGACGATTGCCGCCGAAGACATCCTGCACGACCTGGGGGCGATCTCGATGATGTCGTCCGACAGCCAGGCGATGGGTCGCCCGGGCGAAGTCATCATGCGGACCTGGCAGACTGCCCACAAGATGAAGCAGCAGCGCGGTGCGCTGGTCATCGACAAAAAGCGTGCCGATGGCGAGCGCAACGACAACTGGCGTGCCCGCCGCTATATCGCCAAATACACCATCAACCCGGCGATTGCCCATGGCATCTCGCATGCGGTCGGCTCGGTCGAGGTCGGCAAATGGGCCGATCTGGTCTTGTGGCGACCGGCCTTTTTTGGCGTCAAACCCTCGATGATCATCAAGGGCGGCACCATCGCGATGGCGCTCATGGGTGACCCGAACGCCTCGATTCCGACGCCGCAACCGGTTCACTACCGGCCGATGTTCGGCGGCTTCGGCGCGGCGGTGGCCGCGGGCTCGATCACCTTTGTCTCGCAGGCGGCGCTCGCCGCCGGCATCGGCAAGCGCCTCGGTCTGTGCAAGCGGCTGGTGGCGGTCAAGGGCATTCGCACGCTGTCGAAAAAAGACATGGTTCTGAATGACTACACCCCAAAAATGGCGGTCGATTCAGAGACCTATGAGGTGCGCGCCGATGGCGTGCTGCTGACCTGCGAGCCGGCGACCAGCCTGCCGATGGCCCAGCGTTACTTCCTTTTCTGAGCAGGCAGCCAAAGCCATGACGCTGATTGTTGCGACATCGATGGCGCCGGCCGCCCGCCCGGTCGACGAGGTGCTTGAGCTCGCCTTCGAGCAACGCGAGCGATCGCGTTTTCGGGCCGCGCTGCTGTCGGGCGAGGAGATCGGCGTCGATCTGCCACCCGGCACGCTGCTGCGCCACGGCGACCGCCTGCTGCTGGCAGACGGGCGCATCGTGGCCATCGAAGCCGCCTCCGAGCGCCTGCTCGAGGTCCATGCCCATGATGCGATCGCGCTGGCCCGCATCGCTTATCACATCGGCAACCGGCATGTTCCGGTCCAGATCGGCGACGGCTTCGTAAGGCTGCTGCCCGACCATGTGCTGCAGGCGATGATCGAGCGGCTTGGCGGCCATGTGCATGAAGTCAGCGTCGGCTTTCAGCCCGAGTCGGGCGCCTACGGCCACAGCCATGTGCATCATCAGCACGATGATCAGGGCCACGGCGGGCGTATCCATGTCTTTGATCCTCGCCACGGCGAATCGGCCTGAAGCGAGCGCCCTCATGACCCGCCGCAGCGC
Organism: Bordetella parapertussis; assembly: GCA_945883285.1. Taxonomy (GTDB): domain Bacteria; phylum Pseudomonadota; class Gammaproteobacteria; order Burkholderiales; family Burkholderiaceae_E; genus UBA4615. The sequence goes on from CAMCXH010000002.1 coordinate 60,968, forward strand.
AGCCTTGCTTCAACTGGCGAGCCCGGCCCTGCCGATCGGCGGCTACAGCTATTCCACCGGCCTCGAATGGGGCATCGAGAGCGGGCAGGTCAAGGATGAGGCCGGCGCCCGCGAATGGGTGGCCGATGCGCTGGCCCTCACGATGGCCCGCTTCGATGGCCCGCTGATGCTGGCCGCGCTGCGTCATGCGCGGGCGCTGCATCCGGTTGATGCGCACGATGCGGTCAATACAAGCCACAAAGACGATCGCCTCGAGCAGCTAGCCGCGCTCAATGCCAAGGCGATTGCCGCGCGCGAAACCGCCGAGCTGAGGCTCGAGTCGCAGCAGATGGGCTATTCGATGGCGCGCTGGTTCGAGGCGGTCTGCCCCGATCCGCGCACCGATTCGCAGCTGATCGCCAGGCTTGCGCCGCTGTCCTTGCCGGTGGCCTGGGCGGTGGCGGCAGCGCGACTGTCCTTGTCCGACGATGATGCGCTGCTTGGTTTTGTGTGGGCTTTCGCCGAGAATCAGGTGATGGTGCTGATGAAAGCCATGCCGATGGGTCAGATCGCTGCGCAGCGCCTGTTACGCTCGCTCGGTCCCGAGATTGATCAGGCCATCGATGCTGCCCTGTCTCTGAACGAAGCCGACTGGTCGAGCGCTGCGCCCCTGCTGGCGATCGCATCGGCTCGCCACGAAACCCAGTATTCGAGACTTTTCAGATCCTGACACCATGAGCGCACACGGACCTCTTCGGGTTGGCATCGGCGGGCCGGTCGGCTCGGGCAAGACCGCGCTCACGCTGGCGCTGTGCCGAAGGCTTCGCAGCCGCTACGACATCGCAGCGGTCACCAATGACATCTATACCCGCGAGGACGCCGAGTTCCTGGTCAAGAACGATGCGCTGCCCAAGGAGCGCATTCTGGGCGTCGAGACCGGCGGCTGCCCGCACACCGCGATCCGCGAAGATGCCTCGATCAACCTCGAAGCGGTCGATCGCCTGTCGCGGGCATTTCCGGGGCTGCAGATCGTCTTCGTCGAATCGGGCGGCGACAACCTCGCCGCCACGTTTTCGCCCGAACTGTCCGATCTCACCATCTATGTGATCGATGTCGCTGCCGGCGAAAAAATCCCGCGCAAGGGCGGCCCCGGCATCATGAAGTCGGATCTGCTGGTGATCAACAAGATCGATCTCGCGCCTTATGTCGGCGCCTCGCTCGAGGTCATGGACCGCGATGCACGCGCGATGCGCGGCGATCGTCCCTTCATTTTTTCCAACATGAAAGAGGGCCTGGGCCTGGACGATATCGTGTCGTTCATCGAGCGCCGCGGCCTGTTTGCCTGACCCTGCGGCTGATATCCATCGCCTTCTCCCATTCTCTCAACCCCTTCCTCGATCACTGATACCGCCATGAGCCACTCTCGCCTTCTTGCTACCGCTGCCGCCGCCCTGCTCGCAAACCCCCTGTCGGCGCTGGCCCACGACGGACACGGCGCGGGCGGTGCTGCCGCCGGTTTCGCGCATCCCTTCACCGGCCTCGATCATCTGGTGGCGATCGTTGCCATCGGCGGACTGGCCGGTCTGGTGTCGCGTCGTCACGGGCTTGCCTCGGGCCTCGATCGCACCGCCACGATCTCGTCGTCGGCCCGTATCGCCATGGCTGCTTTTCTGGGGCTGGCAGCCGGCATCCTGGCCGCAGTGCTGGGTGCGCGCGCGCTGCTTGATCCGCTCGTCGCAGTTGGCCTGGCTGAGCAGGCGGTGGTGGCTGGCCTGCTGGCGATGGCCGTGATGCTGCTGCGCATCGAACGCCTCAATGTCGCCGCCGTGGGCATCGGCGCCCTGCTCGTGCTGTTGCCGCATGGTTATCTGCACGGCAATGAAGGCAGCGGCGCGGCGTTTTTCGTCGGCCTGGCCCTGGCAAGCCTTGCGCTGTTTGCGATTGGCTTGTCAGTCGGGCGCGGTGTCGCCCGACTGCCGCTGGCGCGGGCTCGCAGCGCTCGTCTGCTGATGGCCGGCTCGCTGGCCGCCTGCTCGGGCTGGCTCATGGCATTCGGTGCGAGCTGATTTGTCGCCGTCATGCGCTGATTCATGACCGATCCGACCCCGCCCCAGCCCGCAGCCGGATCCCACACCCCGACCGGGCATGCCTGGCCGGGGTCGATGATTGATGAGATCGAACTGGCGGTTTGGCGCCTCGATCTGAACCACCAGGTCATTGAACTGAACCGCGCGGGGCGGCAATTTTTCGGGTTGACTAACGCCTGCCCGGTTGAGGCCGACTCGATTGCCAATCTCGATTGGCGCTCGGTGTTTCATCCGGAGGATCTCGAGCAGGCGCAGGCTGCGCTGCTCGCCAGCACCGAGTCGCTTGAAGAGGTGGCCTGTGACCTCAGGGCTCGGACCACTGCACAGGGTGCCTATCGCTGGTACCGGTTCGGTGTGCGGGCCCGTCGGCTCGATCTGAACCACCTTGGTTGGACCTGCTTTGCGCGCAATATTCACGACATCTTTCTGGAGCGAGTCTCGCTGCAGCAATCCGACCGCTTGCTGAAGGTGGCCTTGGGCGTCAGCAATATGGGCAGCTGGCGGCTCGACAAGGGCGCCGCTCGGGTCGAAGTCGATGATTTCTTTCGTGACTTCTGGCAGTTGCCGGCGAAAGACACTTCGCCGCTGCTGACCGCGGTCATCGAGCGCGTCCATCCGTCCGACCGCAAGCGCTTCAGGCAGGCGAGTGAACAGTCCTGGAAGTCGGGCATTTTCGACGAGCTGTTTCGCTTGATGTACCCGGACGGAAGTGTCCGGTGGCAGCGGACCGTCGGCGTTCTGACCAACGATTCCGCCAACAGACACCCGGTCATGATCGGTGTTACCGCCGATGTCACCGATCGTCAGAAGGTGCGCCAGGAACTGCGTCTGTCGTCGCAGCGTCTGAAGATCGCACTCGATATCAGCAAGGTGGTGCTCTACACCATGGATCGCGAGCTGCGCTATACCTGGCTGCATTCGGCTGAGGTCAATCTCGACTACATGATCGGCAAGCGCGATGAAGACATCCGCGAGAACCCCGCGCAAGTTCAAGAACTGACGGCCTTCAAGCGTTCGGTGCTCGAGAGCGGCGTCGGTGGGCAGCGCTCCTTTGTGCTCGACGTCGACGGGGAAACGCTGCATTTCGAATCCTCGCTCGAGCCGCTTCGCGATGATGAGGGGCAGATTCGAGGCATCGCCGGGGCGGTCTTCAATACCACCCAACGGCGTCGTGCCGAGATCGCGCTGCACGAGTCGAATCAGCGCAAGGACGATTTTCTGGCGGTGCTGTCGCATGAGCTGCGCAATCCGCTGGCACCGATCCGCAATGCGCTTGCGTTGCTTCGCGAGTCCGACTCGCAGGAGGTCCGCGAGCGCGCCTTGCCGATCATCGAGCGGCAGGTCAGACAGATCGGCCGACTGGTCGATGACTTGCTCGACGTTTCGCGTCTGACGAACGGCCGCCTCACCTTGCGCCGTGAGCCGGTCGACCTGACCGAATTTCTGAGTTATTTCGGGAAAGCTCAAGGCCTCGCGCTAGAGACTCGGGGGCAGCGCATCGAGGTCACGCTACCCGACCGTCCGCTGGTCACTGAAGGCGATCGGGGCCGAATCGGGCAGGTGCTTGTCAATCTGGTCAGCAACGCCTCGAAGTTCTCGCCGCGCGGTGCTGTCATCCTGCTCGATGCCCAGGCCGAGGGACCCGATCTCGTCATTCGTGTTCGCGACAGCGGCATCGGCTTAGCCCCCGATCAGCTGGAGCGGATCTTCGAGAAATTCGCGCAACTGCCGCGTCATGAAGGCATGACTGATGACGGGCTGGGCATCGGTCTGCATCTGGCGCGCGAACTGGTCACGATGCACGGCGGATCAATCGTGGCGCGCAGCGCGGGACTCGGGCGGGGCAGCGAGTTCATCGTGCGATTGCCGCTGAGCGAGCGTGATGCCGAGCAGCCGGCGGCCGTGTCGGCGCCGGCGTTGCCTCCTGCCGCATCGAGTGTTCTGGTGGTCGACGACAATCCCGACATCACCGAAACCATGACGCTGCTGCTGCAGGCCTGGGGCTATCGCACGCTCAGTGCGACCGACGGTGATGCCGGCCTGGCGCTGGTCGAGGCGCATCGGCCCGATGTGGTGTTGATGGATATCGGCATGCCCCGCATGGACGGCTACGAGCTGGCACGGCGCATCAGGGCGCTGCCCGGTGGCAACACCATGACACTGGTTGCGGTGTCGGGCTGGGGGCAGGCGGCCGATCTCGCCCGCAGTCGCGAGGCTGGCATCGACCAGCATCTGCTCAAACCGGTCGATCCGGCCCGCTTGCGTGAAGTGCTCGAACGCAGTGTCGTAGCGTAAACCACGAGTATCGATGCCCAATCCTTCTTCCGACGCGTCGAACCCCACAGGCCTGCTCTGGGGCGGTTCGCTGATCGATGCGATCGAAGTGCCGGTCTGGCGAATCGATGTGAGCTGTCGCATCGTCGAGTTGAACCGTGCGGCGCGACAGTTGTTCCAGCTGCCGGCTGACCAGCCTGCGACCGATTTCGACTGGCGGGCGATCATTCACCCGGCCCAGCGGGCCGGTGCGCAGGAGGCGCTGGAGGCGGCACGCTCGTCACCCGATGAAGTGGCCTGCAGGCTTCGGTTCGACATTGCGGGCCGGTATCAGCAGAAGTGGTTTCGCGGCGGATTCCGGGCGCTGCGCGCCGCGGGCGCAGGGCACATCGGCTGGTCCTGTTTTGCGAGGGAAAATCACGAGCTGGTTCGCCGATTCGATTTCTTCGAGCAGCGTGAACAGCAACTGAGGTTGGCGCTGGGCACTGGCGAGATCGGTTTCTGGCGGGTTACGCAGGCGCAGCCCTATCAGATCGATTTCGATGATCAGGTGCGTGCAATGTGGGCCTTTCCTGGCGCACAGACCGGCTTGCGGATGGCCGACCTTCATTCGCGGATTCATCCTGACGATCGGGATGTCGCCGTGCAGCTCATGACGATGGCATTTCAGTCTGGCTCGGCCGATGGTGTCTATCGTCTGATGCTGCCCGATGGCAGCATCCGTTCGCATCGCTCACTGTTCCTGCGTACCGTCGATTCATCGACCGGCAATCAGCAGGTCATTGGTGTGAGCTCCGATATCAGCCCGCGGGAGCAGGCTCGAGACGATCTGCGCGTCTCGGCGCAGCGCCTGCAGATGGCCCTTGCCGCAAGCGGGATGACGCTCTTCACCATGGACCGGACGCTGCGTTTCACCTGGGTTCATTCCGCCGATCTCTTGTCCCAGGCGCTGGTTGGCAGCCGTGACGACGAGCGTTCGCTTCGCCCCGAGATTGCGCAGTCGCTGATGGCGTTCAAGCAGTCGGTGCTCGACAGTGGTATCGGCGGGCGGCGGCTCTACGAGGTGACCGAGGGTGGGCGCACGAGATTTGTCGAGACCACGATGGCGCCTCAGCGCGATGCCCAGGGGCGGATAGAGGGCCTGGTTGGCGCGTCTTTCGATGTCACCCGGCAGCGCCTGGCCGAAATCGCAGTTGATGAGTCCGATCGCCGCAAGGAGGATTTCCTGTCGGTGCTGGCCCACGAACTGCGCAACCCGCTGGCACCGATCCGCAATGCGCTCGAGCTTTTGCGAACGGTCGATATGCCGGCTGTGGCAACTGCGGTCATGCCGGTCTTCGAGCGTCAGGTGGCGCATATGGACCGACTCATTGACGATCTGCTTGATGTCTCGCGAATCACGACCGGACGCCTGCAGGTGAGGCTCGAGCGGACTGACCTGGTCGAGATCGCACGCCGATCCGCCGATTCGTATCGGCTGGTCGCGCAGGCCGCGGGCCGGCGCCTGGAGGTTTCTCTGCCCGATGGTGAGCTGATGGTCGATGTCGACCCGGTCCGGATCGCGCAGGTCATCGAAAACCTGCTCAACAACGCTTTGAAGTTCACGACTGTCGATGGCTGGGTGCGGATCGAGGTTTGCGCTGAGGGCGATGAGGCTTTGCTTCGGGTCATTGATAACGGCTTCGGCTTTCTCGACGAGCAGATTCCCCGAATGTTCGAGAAATTCGCGCAACTGCCGGGTGGCTCGGCTGCGACCAAAGACGGGCTTGGCGTTGGCCTGCACCTGTCCCAGGAGTTGCTCGCGCTGCAAGGCGGCTCGATCAGTGCAAGCAGTCCCGGTAAAGGCGAGGGCAGCGAATTTACCGTCAGGCTGCCGTTGC
>CAMCXH010000003.1 GCA_945883285.1 Bordetella parapertussis
GGCAAGCGTGCTCATGCTGCAGCGAACGCCGAAATCCGTTCTGCGCGTCGATACCAGGAGTGTTCGCGCAGCGTCTCATCGCGCGCCAGTCGCGCACGGTTTTCCGCTTCGTCCGGGTGCGCCAAAAGATTACCGAGCGCCTCAGCGACCGACCCCGGACGCTCCGGATCGAAGCACCAGGCCTTGCGATCGTCAATGATTTCGGCAACCGACCCCACCGGCGAACCCAGAACAGGCCTGCCACTCGCCAGATACTCAAAGAGTTTGAGCGGCGACGTGCACCAGTGAATCGGCGACTGGCGAGTCGTCATGTAAAAAAGCACGTCTGCGACGGCCTGATAGCGCCGAACGGAATCGATGGACTGGCGCGGCACAAACTCGATGTTATTCACGCTACGCACCTCGTAATGTCTGCGCACCCGCTCGACATCCTCAGCACTTCCGCCCACCTGTACAAAGAGCACTCGCGGATCTGCTCGGCAGACCTGCTCGAAGAGCTCCGCTCCTCGACCGACGAAAAGACTTCCTGTATGGACGACCAGCACCCGATCGTGTGGCAAGCCAAGGGCATCGCGAAGCGCCGCACGCTCCTCGCCACCACGGTCAGGATATTGCTCAGGAAACACGCCATCATGGGCGCTCAAGACACGTTCACGCGGTATTCCGAAATGCTTGACGTAGTAGTCGGTCAAGGCTTCGGAAATACATACCAGGCGAAACCGCTCGGACCTCACGAGTAAGGCTGTCAGCCTGCGCGCAGCAACGCCGACCGGATCCTTATGCGCCTCGTAGACCGCCCGACCACCGCTCAGGACCGTCGCGGCGGCGACACCGATATCGCGAGTAAAAACGACGCTCTCTTGCGAGGCGCGACTGACGCGAACGGCCTCGGCACAAAACGCTGGATAACGGGCGAGGCGACTTGGCGCGGTGCGACGCGTCCATGCGAATGCAACCTCGGGCGCCGGCTCGGAACTCGCTGCCGAGACCAGACGAAAATCAGCGCCGAGCTGCCGATGAAAGGCATGCGACATCGAGAGGATCTGTCCTGCTTGAGCCGCAGGAGACGGCACGGCAACGCGCGTCACATAGGTCAGGCGCATACAAGCTCCGCTTTCGGCTGCGATTCGCTCGCAAGGCGAGCATGAAGCTCGGCCACCCGCGTCGCATATCGATCCCATGTGAATTCACGGACGCGCTCGCGAGCAGCAGCACCCATTGTGCGAACGCGATCGGGATGAACACTGAACCAGTGCATCCGATCGCGCAACGCCGCCACATCTCCCGCCTCAATCACGAAACCATCAATGCCATCGCGCACGATTGCTCCGGTGCTCTCGGTCACAATCGCGGGCAACCCATTGGACATGGCCTGGTAGACCGACTTGGCGGATCCCTCCAGCCAGGACGGCAGCACAAAGACATCACATCCTGGGAGATATGCGGACATATCGACGAACCCTGGGGTCAGCACTTGCCCTTGCCGCGAAGCAGCGATCGCGCAGCCAACTTCCGGAAACACGCGGCCGCACAGGTGAAGCCGGTGCTGTTCCAAGGCCGGGTCAGCCCATGCCTCGAGCAGCTCAATGACACCTTTTCGCCGACTGACATTGCCGGCGAAGACGAAATCGAGCCCTCTTTTGCTCGTCGGATTCCGCGACGCCGAATCCGGCAAAGCGACAACGTCGTCAGAACCGAACTCGACCACATGGATTCGTTCGGCGGGCACGCCTGCAAAGGCAAGTTCACGGGCAACGAACTGCGACGGCGCGAGCAGCAGGTCGGCGGCCTTGAACGCAGCCAGTTCAATCTCGATCATCGCCGGGGTATCAAGCAGGAAGTTGGCTCTTCCCTGCGAACGCAAACGAGCCGCATAAGTCTGGGGCGCAATAGGGACATCAAGGACCACCTTCAGACCGCGCGCTTTCAATGTTTTGATGAGATTCGGGCATGTATCCCAGACATGGGCGACCGCAACGCCGGGAGGCACTGCGGCATCCATCCGGGACTGCGCGAAAGCCTCGAAAAGTCTGATATCCAGAGGCCTGTGATTGAAGCTTGGCGCGACATAGATCCGTGCGGCATTCAGTGCTCTGGGTATGTGGCCCAGCCAGCCCATTCCAAGGTAGTGAACGCCGGAAGTCTGCACTTCGGCTCCTCTGGACAGACAGGTCACTGGCGCGAGCCTGCCCACATCTTGCGGCAAGACCTTTGCGGTTCTCATACCGATGTTCCCGGGGCGACCCACAAACGAGTTCACAAAATGGGCCACGCCTGCGCCATGGCCTTGTCGGTACTCTGGGCCGGATTTCATGCGAGGCTCCCGGGAAGCAAAGCGGCAAGCACGACAAGCTTGGCGGCCGCCAGCAAAGTGATCGTCATGCCCGGCATCAGGCCAGGAAGACACAGGATCGGCACCAGGAATACCCGCTGCGCGAGAGACAAGTCGGGGTAGAGCACCAAGCCAGCGGCAGCGACGACCAGCGACAGCACCAGCAGCCGATGGCGGTCGTCCGCAATCGAACGAGTGATCTGCAAATCAGTCGTCGCCCTTGCGGGCGGCGCAATCATGCCGGCCCACCAGACGAGCGCCGCTGGTGCGACAACGCCGAGCAGCAACTGCGCGGCGAGGCTTGGCGTCAGATCTGACGTGGTCCCGATGCCGCGCGATACCGATTCCGACTCAGAGACATTCAGAAAGAAATCGAGCGCTGCGGCGGCTGGCAGCAGGGGCGAACCTGTCAAGAGACGAAACAGCATTGCCCCGACGGCCAGAGCGAGAACAGTCTTCAATAATGCGGGACGCTTTTCGAAAAAAATGGCAACCCACCAGAGCGCTGCCAGGATCAGGACGATTCGCCCGTGCAGTCCAAAGCCCACCGCCCAGAGCGCCCAGCGCCATCCACTCTTACGCTGGATCGCACCGAACAGAAAGACGAGTGCCGCGAGGCTGCTGCGACTCGAGTTCAGCGTGATATCCAGGAAAAGGCGGTCACAGACCGCAAACACCAGCGCAATCGGCACACCCACCCAATGGATGAGGTTTCGTCTTGCGAGTGTGACGAGGAAACCGCAGATCAGGCTGACCATCAGCGCGGACAGAACAAACCCGAAGGCCTCGGGTGAAAGCCTGTCTGGCAAGATGTTCAGGAGCAAGGTAAACCCGCGATCCCGCGCATCCGGATCAACCAGCAGGGCCGCCGAGGCCCGATACCAGCGGTAATACTCGGCGCGGTCCTGAGCCACTTGATCGCTCACTGCCAGGTAGAGCCCGACGAAAGCAATCGAGATCTGGGGAACCGCGAGCGCTCGCGCGCCAGGCGACCAGCGCGGCGCGAGTCCTGCGAAGAGCGCCCCGGCAAGCAGGACCGAGATCGCCATGGCGATCATCGTACCGCTCCAAGTCTGCGCACAATTCGCGCGGGAGCACCCGCACACAGGGTTTCGCGCTCGACATCCCGAAGGACCACCGAATTGGCACCGACTACCGCGCCCTCCCCGATGCTGACCCCGGCACCAACAACGACTCCCGCGCCAAGCCAGACATGGTCCCCAATTGTGATTGGCGCAGCATCGTGGATCCCGTCGGAAACCGGGATCCTCAACCTGGCTGTATGCAATTGCGTAGCCGCTGACAAGTGAACATTGCGACCAATCTCGATCGGCGCACGCAAATTGAATAGCACTCCTGGATTGATCGTACTGCCCGCCCCGATCGTCAGATTGCGAGCGTCCCCAACCAGCTGAAACGCACCGAAAGCTCGCACGCCCTCCCCCAGGTGAGCGCCCTGCAGCCGCAGCCTGAGCAGCCGACCACGATTCGCCATTCGGACCAGGGCACGGTCCAGCTTGCCGTAAAGGGTTATCACCCAGTCAAGCATCGCGGGTATGTCCATCAAGCTGGCGGCGCCACCAGATCGAGAGCGCCGCCGTAACCGCAGCCATCGTCGCAGCCACACCGACGAGTCCCAGCCAGTGTGCGGCCGGCCAGAGCAGCGCCAGCGATGCAATTGACGCAGCAAAATTTGCCTTGAGCGACAAAGAAGGACTTGTCGAATTGGAGAATGGTCGAGCCCACCACAGACGACCAGAGGCAAACGCCGTGATCATCATCAGGGCGAAAGCGAGCCACGCTGAAGGCAGCACTGCAATATCGGCCCAGCGCACATAGCCAATCAAAACAGGGACCAGAACCACGGCGAGCGCAATGTAGGCCTTGGCCAGCCGGCGATCAATCCCGCGGATTGCATCGGATACCGCCGCAGGCTGCCGCAACGACATCGCCTGAACAAAACGCGGATAAGAAATCGCCGTAAATGGCGTGCTGAGAAACGTCAAGGGCGACAGAAACTGGCGGAATACGCCATAAAGACCGACGGTCGCCGGACCAGCGGCCAGGCCCAGGACAAGTGTGTCGATCTGCTGATTTCCGGCCTTCAGCGTTGAGGACACGAAAGTATTGGCGCTGAAACCGAGAAACTCCCTGAGTTGACTGAAGCTGGCGAAAGACGCTGCCCGCATGCGAAACAGGCGCACGAGCAGGGCGACGCAACACACGGCGGACGTGGCAGCGCACGGCACCAGAACCGCCAGCACCGCCTGTCGCAGCGTCACCTCTTGTGAGGACGCAAAGAACAAAAGCATGGCCAATTTGCCTGCCTGATCAAACATCGTTGCCAGACCCACCGCGAGGAAGCGCCCTTCGGACTGCCACATGCCGATTGCGGTGCCGCGAATAACCATACAGACCATCACGAACCCAAAGAGACGCACTTCGCTTCGTGCTTCGGGCATGCTGAGCGCGTGCGCCGAAAGCGGCTCGGCGAGCCACCACATCAGCGCGAACAGCACGCCGCCAACCGCAAGGTCCAGCGTCACACCGGCCGTTAGTGCAAGTCTGGCGCGACCCGGTTCGCCGCGGGTCTCGGCCTGCTTGCAAAAAGCCACCACCGCTTCATTAGTTCGAAAGCTCACGAGATTGGTCAGCACCCCTGAGATCGCCGTCAGCAGCACCATCGCGCCAAAGATGATCAGTCCGGAAGACCGGGTCAACAGGACCATGAACAGGAAGCCGCACCCGAGCGAGACCGCCTGAGCGGCATAACCGACCATTGCGTCCTTGCGAAACTGCCTGTCAATCATCAAGGTCTCGGGCGAGGCGCCCTGCCGATTGCTGCGGCTATTCGCGCCAGCTTCGGGGCTTCGGCGGGGTCAGCGGCCAGGCGACGCACCGCATCCATCAAAAACAGGGCGCCGAGCATCAGCAGCCCGGTGGTGAGCGCGGTCACCGTTGCGATCAGACTGCGCCTCGGAAATGAACGCCGCTGAGGCACGACCGCTTCGTCCACCACCTGGACCAGGGACCCTTCGCGTGCTTCGTCGAGCCGGGCCATTTCATACTGTTTTGCAAGCAGTTCGTAGAGCGTTTCGTGGTATTTGAACGTTCGGTAGCGACCGATGTAATCGCCGCTCTCGCTGTTTCCGGCACCGTCGCCTCGCACGGCCTGCGACAGCTGACTCTTGAGTGCCTCGAGCTCCTGCTTGGCCTGCCTCAGGTCGGGACTGCTCTCGGAGAGAAAGCCACGCATCGATGCGATCCGAAGCTCGGTGACCGTGATCGAAGCGCGCAATCTCGCTACCGCCTCAACCGCAGCCCGCGGGTCCGCTTTCAGTACCGACAAGTTCACGCTACTGCTGCGCAGCAGCTGCTCTGACCGGACCAGCCTATCGCGGGCATCGGCCAGCCTTGACTCGAAAAATGAGCGGCGCTGCGACGATTCTTCGATGGCCAGATTGCGCAGCATGGTGCGCAGTTCAGTGACGTAGCCATTAGCAAGGGCCGCCGCCCGCGCTGGTTCGGGATCATCAACATCAATGACAATCAGACCGTCCTTACCCGCAGCCACCGATGAATTCCGTGCAAGCTCGAGGCGTGCGTCTTCGGGCAGGATCGCCTGGTAAACAGCGAAGAGTCCAAACTTTTCAATCAGCCGATCCGCAACGCTGCGACTGCGAATCATGGCCACATATTGGTCAGAGGGATTTTTCAGTCCTGCGGTGCCACCGGCAAGTCCTGCGAGCGCTCCCAGCTGCGAGGCGACGATCGCGCCCATTCCGCTTTGCTGTTGAGGAGGGAGAATCCTCGCAGTGGCGGTGTAGATCGGCGTCAGTGCATAACTGATCCCCAGTGCGATCGTGCCGGCAAGTAAGGGAACAACGATCAACTTGCGCCAGTTCTCCACGACAACGACCATCAGATCCAGCAAGGTCGTCGAGCGATCGGCAGACATTGCAGTCCCGACAATTGCGTCGTCGGGAGTATTCGCACGTGAGTCCACGCTCAATTCCTCAACACCTGAATCGCCGCCGCCCCCAAGCCCAGCTGATAAATGATCTGGGTCCAGTCCTTCAAGCCGCGCATGAAGGCGGTGTATCCCGTCTCGCGATCAACCTTGTCCGGAATCACCAGGGTGTCGCCGGGCACCATCACCAGCGACTTGAGATCACCCCGCCCGACACCCAGGAAACTGCCCTGAGACCGGGTTGTCACGCTGCCATCGGCACGCAGCACAAAGAGATTGGCGATGTCAGCGTTCTCGGTCGGACCGGCACTCAACAGGTAGTCACCCACGGTGCGGCCCTGCCGCCAGACCAGCACGTTGTCGTTGTAGACCGCGCCGGCAACGCCCACAAACGACGGGCGCGGTGGAATCACGATTCGATCTCCATCTTCGAGTGTCATTGTTGGCAACTGAGGCGAGGCCGGATCGAGCTCAAGCGCGATACGGCCACTGGGCTTCATCGTCCGCAGTCGAGCCAGCCGCTCGCGAGCCAGCCGCTCTTCGGCCTGGATTCGCTGTTGCTGCATCGCAAGCTGCGTCGCATCCGTCACTGTCAGGTTGGCTGCGCGACTTGCGGCGCCGGCGGTGACCTGCTCCTCGAGCTTTTGCACCACGGTCTGCAAGGTCGCGCTCTGCTGTTTGCGCACACTCTCTCGTGAGAGTTCGGTGCCAAAGAGATAGGCGTCACGCGTCAGCCCACCCACCCTGGCAACCAGCTGCGGCAGGGTCTCACCTGATTCCACCGAATAGATGCCGGGCGCAGACACCTCGCCCTCAAGCCTCACCAGTCGGGTCTGACGTGCACGGGGCACCTGAAGGTCGCGCACACCAAAAATCGTCACCACGTCGCCCGGCATCAGCTCGATGTTCTGCGACTCATCGGCATTGAGCACCACACGCCCGAGGTTAAACGGGATCAGCCGGGTCTTGAGCTCGCCGCGGTCGAGACGCTCGATGACCGCATAGTCCCAGTTCACCTCATCGAAGTTGTTGCGGACTTCCTGGCGCGCCTTCTCGAGGTCGACCCGCTGACCGGCGTCGAGCGTGGTCGCATCGCGCAGGGTGGCATCGCGAAGGGCCGCGTCTTTGCCGCCAGCGCCCGACAGGGTCGCATCACGACCCTGCATGCCCGGCCTTGCAAGCGGCTGCGGATCCTCAAACTGCACCAGCAGGTTCTTGCGCAACCAGTAGTCACGCGTGATCAGCGCTTCGCGATCGGGAATCAAATCGCGCACCCGCATGCCGGGCTTGAAGGGATAACGCAGTGGCGCGGCCACATTGCCGCGCAGGGTCACCGCGTTGGCAAACTGCGGGCTGATTGCAAAGAGCGTGAGCAGATCGCCGTCGCGCATGCGGCGGCCCTGGCCGGCCTCATCGAGCGCAAACGACTCGACTTCTCGGCGGACCTTGGCACCGTTGTCGAGCCGTTCGAGCTGGCCGCGCTGCGAGTCAGCCAGGATGGTCATGCCACCCGACAAAGCCAGCACTTCGCGGATCGGCGTGTCGTTGCGCAACAGCTCGTAGATGGCCGGTGTATTGAGCGAACCAGTCACCGCCACGCGCGGTCCGGCCGGCGGAAACACGATCACATCGCCCGGCAAAAGCTTCATGTCGCGGGTCTTGTCACCCTTGACGATGAACTCATAGAGATCGATGGTCGAGACCGGCTTGTCGCCGCGCATCAGCTGCACGCGACGCATGCTGCCGTTGGCGTTAGGGCCACCACTTGCAAAGAGCGCATTGACCAGCGTCGACAGGCTGCTCAGGGTGTACTTGCCCGGCCGGCGCGCCTGTCCGACCACATAGACATCGATGCCGCGCAACTGGCCAAGGGTCGCCGACAAAGTGAAGTTGCGAAAGCTCTTGCCAAGCTGCTGAGTCAGCACTTTTTCAAGTTCGCCCACGCGCACGCCCGCAAGCTGCACCGCGCCGACCTTGGGCAAGACGATCTGACCATCGCGATCGACCACCGGACGCAGCTCGAAGTCGAGCACGCCGGTGGAACGCACAATGACTTCATCACCCGGGCCGATCACATAGTCGGCCGGCACCGGCACTGCGCCAATCGGGGCAAAGCTGCCCGGCGCCTCATCGAACAGACTTGCGCCGAAGATCGGCAGCAGCCGACCCGTGCCGGTCTGGATGAACTTCTGAAAATCATTCGGCTCCAAAGGCGGCAGGGGGCGGGTCAGCGCGCCCTGCAACTGCGGATCGGAAAAGTCGGTCGGGCGCGCACCCATCGGCATGGCCACCCCACCGGGCAGACCGCCTCGACCCAGGCCGCGCGGCAAGCCACCGGCACCACCGGGTCCCTGGCCTGCGCCACTCCCGAAACCATTGCTGTCGCTGTTGTCATCACCACCACTGCCAAGCCCCATGGCGGCCGCGGCACTGCGGGCGCCCGATGTGCCACCGCTGCCGGCACCCGCGCCAAAGAGGCCACCAGCGGATTGAGCCGCGGCCGGTGGCATGGCAGCCGCCAGCATCAATGCAGAAAAGGCGGCGAGTCGAATCGTCGAAATCGAATGGCTGAACATTGAATTCATGAGCCCCGAGGCCAGCATGACCGATGCCGCTGACCAGTTGGTAGACAAGTTGAGCCGAGTGTAGCCGCGCCATCCAAGCGGTCGCATACCGCCTTTCGGTGCACTGACCGTCCACACCGCAGGGCTCGCCGTTCGGCGTGAAACTGTGGTCACTGCGCAGTTGGTTTCCGACGAACGGACGAACGGCGCCACCTCGAAGGCGCGCCAATCGCAACAGCAATCCTGGCGTCCAATCGACTGCAGTCGCCTGAGGTAAGATTAGACCGTGCGCGATTTCCGGTCTCCTGCTGTCATGGCTCGCAATAGCGATTCGAACGCGGCCCCGGCACTCGAGACCCATGAATTCAGGGTGTCGAGCGATCCCGGCATCGAGATCTATGTCCGAAACAAACACCCGTCGGGCATGAGGCAGTTCGATGCGGCCACCACCGTGCTCTTCGTGCACGGCGCAACCTACCCGGCCGAATCGGCCTTCGACCTGCCACTCGATGGCGCCTCCTGGATGGACCTGATCGCCCGCGAAGGCTTCGACGTCTATCTGCTCGACATCCGCGGCTATGGCCTGTCGACACGACCGCCGCAGATGGATGCACCACCTGGCGACAACCCGCCCTTTGCCACCGCCGCGCAGGCCCTGGTCGATATTGATGCGGTGGTCGACTTCATCCGCCAGCGTCGCGGCATCGACAGGCTGGTGCTGCTCGGCTGGTCATGGGGCACGGCCACCACGCAGCATTACACCTGCGAGTTCGGCGACAAGGTCAAAAAGCTGGTGCTCTATGCGCCGATGTGGATCCGGCGCACACCCTTTCCGATCAGCACCGGCATTGGGCCGCTGGGTGCCTGGCGAGCGGTCGGCAGCGACCAGGCGCTTGCGCGCTGGCGCCATGGCGTGCCGCCCGACAAGGTGAATGACCTGATTCCGCCCGGCTGGTTCGAAGCTTTCATGCAGGCCGCGCAGGCCAGCGACCCGATCGGTGCCGCGCAAACCCCTGCGGTTGTGCGCGCCCCCAACGGCGTGATTGCCGATGCCATGCGCCAGGCCGCAACCGGCAGCATGGATTGGAACCCGGCCGACATCAGGGTGCCGGTGCTGCTGATCGTGGGCGAATGGGACCGCGACACGCCGGTAGAGATGGCCCGAGAACTCTTTGCCCTGTTGATCAACGCGCCGCAAAAGCGCTATATAGAACTGGGCGAAGGCACGCACATGGTCATCATGGAGAAGCACCGGATGCAGCTGATCCGTGAAGTGCAGCTGTTTCTCGACGAGCTGACCGACTGATCGAGGACTTGTGGTTTGAACAGCGCATCAACCGAGACCAATACCCTTCACCTCGACCGGGCAAACAAGCTGCTGGTCGGGTCGGTGATCGCCGGGCTGCTCCTGTTGTGGGGCAGTATCTGGCTTGGCATCACGCGCAGCCAGCAGCTTGATCTCAAACAGGCCGAAGCCCGCATGGAGGGCAAGGCCGAGGTTTTCGCCGAATATTCGCGCTCGGTATTCCGGCATCTCGACGCCGTCCTGGTTGCGGTACGCCCCAGCCTGGACAACAAACTGCAACTGCCAGCGAGCGTCATCGAGAGACAGCGCGCGGATCTTGAGAGCTATGCGTCTCAGATCTCGGTGATCGACAGCCAGGGCATTCTGGTTTACTCCTCGCGGGGATTGCGTCGGGTCGACTTGAGCGATCGGGAACAGTTCACCATCCACCGCGACTCCCCCGGCACAGACCAACTCTTTGTCAGCAAGCCGCTGAAGGGAAAGATCTCGGGCGACTGGCAGATTCACCTGACCCGGCCGGTCGTCGAATCAGGGCGCTTCGCAGGTGTGATTCAGATCTCGATTCGACCGGAAGTCTTCGAAGCGTTTGCCAAAGGCCTGGCGACCCGCAAAGAGGACATCGTCGCCCTGACCCGACTGAGCGGCGAGGTCATGGCGCGCTTTCCAACCGAAGGTCTGGTGCTTGGCACGGTGATTCGTGACAGTCCGCCCTTGGCGCCGGGTGCAGCCAACGCAGGCCTGTTTCACCGCGAATCTCCGATCGATGGCCTGCGTCGGGTCTATGCCTGGAAAACCCTGCCCGAGTATGGCGTCGTCGCGGTTACCGGACGCTCGGAGTCGGTTGTTCTGTCGGCGTCGGCCGAGTATCGCCGCAACTGGATCATCGCCGGCTGTCTCACGACGCTCGGCTTGCTCTTCATGCTTCGCAAACATCTGGGACTGATTGCCCAAAACCGGGCTTTGATGACCGACCTGACGAGAGCACGCGAAACCGCCGAGGCGGCCAACCGCGAGAAGAGCCGCTTTCTGGCCAATGTCTCGCATGAAATCCGCACGCCGCTCAACGGGGTGATCGGCATGTCGCAGCTGCTGCTCGAGACGCCGCTCAGCGACGGGCAACACGACTTCGCGGTCAACATTGCGCGATCGGGCGAGGCAGTGGTGTCGATCGTCAATGACATCCTCGATCTGTCGAAGATCGAAGCCGGGCATCTCGACCTGGCAAGCGAGTCGTTTTCGATGAGCGAGCTCGTCGACTCGGTCAGCCGTCTGTTCGCCTTTCAGGCCAGGCAAAAGAAGCTGCACTTCAACGTGACCCTGGCACCCGAAGTCAGCCGGAACTTCGTCGGCGACCCGCTGCGGATTCGACAGATCCTCACCAATCTGATCGGCAATGCCATCAAGTTCACCGAGCGCGGCGGCGTCAGTCTGCGAGTGACGCCGACCAGCGACGGCGTGCTCATCGAGGTGATCGACAGCGGCGTGGGCATTCCGGCCGCAGCACGCGATCGGGTCTTTGCAAGCTTCAGTCAGGTCGACATGTCGCGCGCGCGGCGCTTCGAGGGCACCGGCCTGGGGCTTGCAATCAGCAGGCATCTGACCGAGGCCATGGGCGGCTCGATCGGCTTCAACGATCGCGAGGACGGCCCGGGAACGGTCTTCTGGGTGCGACTGCCGCTCTCGTCGACCACCGAGGCGCCGCGGGTCCAGCTTGACGCGATCCGCATCCCGCAAGCTTCGCAGCCGCCCATCAACAGGGATCCGGTCGAGCCGCAGTCAGCACCGCACCGCGCGCCGAAACCGAACGAACAACTCACAATGCTCGAATTGAACCGACCGCTGCTGCTGCTTGCCGAAGACAATGTCGTCAACCAGAAGGTGGCGACCCTGATGCTCGACCGCCTGGGCTATCAGATCGAACTTGCCGAAAACGGCGAGATCGCGCATCGGATGGCCGAAAGCCGTCGCTATGCGGCGATCCTGATGGACGTGCTGATGCCGGAAGTCGATGGACTGGATGCGACGCGTCGCATCCGCGCGGGCTCAGGGCCGAACAAGACCACACCGATCATTGCGGTGACCGCCAATGCCATGCAGGAGGATCAGGAGGCCTGCATGGCCGCAGGGATGAACGATTTCCTGTCCAAGCCCCTGGTCATGTCGATCCTGTCGGCCTGCATGGCCAGGTGGGTGCCTGCTGAGGCTCAGGCCGGGCGTCTCAATCGGCCGTAACACCTGCCCAGGGCGTGGTCACCAGACAGCCGCCGGTGACCACGACGATGCAGGCGGCGACACTCAAGACGGCATGCGTCCGGGATTGCGGGCAGTCAGCAGCGGCCTGACCATGCGCGCAAAGCGCTCGGCCTCTTCATCGTGCAGGTAGCCCGACAGGCAGAAGGAATGGCAGCCGATGTCGATGAACTGCTGCAGGGTATCGGCGCACTGCTGCGGGTTGCCGACCACCACGATGCCCGCGCCGGGGCGCACTCGGGTGATGCCGGTCCAGAGGTGCGGGGCGATCAGTTCGCCGTGCGTGCGGGCGAGTTCCTGGACGCGCTGATTGGCGGCCGAACTGGCGTAATGACGGCGGATGAAATCGGTCTGCGATTCGGAGACGCCGGCAATCAGGGCCTGCGCCGCCGCCCAGGCCTGGTCCTCGGTCTCGCGACAGATGATCTGCAGACGCATGCCGAAGCCCAGCGCCTCCTCGCGGCCATGACGCGCCGCCATCTCGCGCAGCGTCAGCATGTTGGCGGCAATGGTCTCGACGGTATCGCCCCAGAACAGATGCACATCGGCATGCCGGGCCGAGACCTCCCAGGCCTCGCGCGAACCGCCGCCCAGATAGAAGCGCGGCTGATGCTCGGGGCGCGGCGCCACGCGCGCGCCCTTGAGCACATGAAAGCGCCCCTCGAAGTGCACCGGCGCCGCACCGCTCCACAGCGCCTTCATGATGGTGACGTCCTCGTCCATCTGCTCGTAGCGATCCTCCTTGGCCAGCCGGATGCCGTCCTGCAGGGCTTC
Organism: Bordetella parapertussis; assembly: GCA_945883285.1. Lineage (GTDB taxonomy): Bacteria > Pseudomonadota > Gammaproteobacteria > Burkholderiales > Burkholderiaceae_E > UBA4615. Next base: position 13,197 of record CAMCXH010000003.1, read on the forward strand.
GTCATCGCTTTGGCCGGCGATCAGATTGACCGCCACACGCCCGCCCGAGAGCTGGTCCATCGCGCCGATCATGCGAGCGAGCAGCACCGGATTGACATAGCCCGGGCGGGCCGCGACCAGCATCTTGATGGTGCTGGTGCGGGCCAGCACCATCGCCGAGCTGATGTAGGCATCCCAGCAGCTTGAAGCCACCGGCACCAGCAGATACTCGAAGCCTGCGGTCTCGGCGGCCCTGGCGATCTTCTCGAAGAGGTCCATCGAGGGCGGCACCATGCCATCGCGACTGCCGTAGGTGATGGTGTCGCCGGCGGTGGGCAGGAACCAGCCGAATTCGAGGGTTCGCAGGCTCGTCGTCATGGTCAGTCGACCTGAGCGCCCGACGACTTGACCACCGGCCCCCAGCGCTTGAGCTCTTCCTGGATCATCGCGGCCATCTGCTCGGGGCTGCCGCCAACGATGTCATAGCCCAGCTCGTTCATGCGCTTGATGAAGTCGGGCGATTTGGCGGCTTTCTGGCCTTCGGCATTGATCCTGGCGATGATCTCTTTCGGCGTGCCGGCAGGCGCCACGATGCCGAACCAGGCGGTGGAGATATAGCCCGGGAATCCGGCCTCGATCATGGTGGGCAGCTCGGGCAGCGAGCTCGATCGGGTCGGGCCGGTGGTGGCCAGCGGCTTGAGCTTGCCCGAGCGGATAAAGGTGATCGCTGACGGAATGTTGTCGAACATGATGCTCACCTGCCCGCCCATCAGGTCGGTGAGCGCCGGGCTGCTGCCCTTGTAGGGCACATGGGCGATGTCGAGGTTGAGCATCGACTTGAACATCTCGCCCGACAGATGGATGGTCGAGCCGCTGCCACTCGACGCATAGGTGAACTTGCCGGGCGAGGCCTTGATCAGGGCCACCAGTTCGCTCACCGAATTGGCCTTGATCGAGGGGTTCATGACCAGGACGTTGGCAAACGAGCCGAGCACGATGATCGGTGCGAGGTCCTTGTTCGGATCGTAGGGGAGCTTGCTGTAGAGAAAGGGCGTGATGCCGTGCAGGCTGCTGGGCGACACCAGCAGGGTGTAGCCGTCGGGGGCCGAGCGGGCGACCTGCTCGGCGCCGAGGTTGCCGCCGGCACCCGGGCGGTTCTCGATGATCACCTGCTGGCCCATGGTCTTGGTGAGTTCGGCGGCGGCGGCCCGACCGATGATGTCGGTCGCGCCACCCGGTGCATAAGGCACGATCAGGCGGATCGGTTTGTTGGGATAGCCCTGTGCGTGCGCTGCGCCCGGCAGCAGCGCTGCGAACACGGAGGCCAAGGCCATCGACAGGAAAGTCGTGCGTTTCATCAGAAAATCTCCTTGTTATCCTGTTAATGGTAGTCGAAGCGGCAGGATTCGGCTCGGGCACTTGAACCCGACGGGGCCAATAGGGCAGGCTCATGCAGGGTCATGGGCCGTGCGTTCGATGTTCGTTCAATTGTCGTTCAGGCCCCCCTTTCGCCAACCCTCATCGGGAGACACGCCATGTCAGAGCCTGCCAGCCCTACTGCTTTGCCGACGACTGCCGTCGATGCCGGCCTGCTGCAGCCGCAGCGCATCCGCACGCTCGGACTCGACACACCGACGCTGGCGCCGGCCGAGCGCGAGCGGCTCGGGCGGGCGCGTCGCGACACCGCGCCCCGCGCATCGATCGGTGACTGGAAGCCCGCTGCCGACCGGCTCGATCCGGTCGCGCGTCTGATGGCCGGCAATGCCGGGCGCGAACCGGCGCTCGTGCCCCTGCGGATGTCGCGAATGGCGGTCTCGCCATTCACCTTCTTGCGCGGCTCGGCCTCGGTGATGGCCGCCGACTTGGCCACCCTGCCCACCAGCGGGCTGGACGTGATGCTCGACGGCGATGCGCACATGAACAACTTCGGCATCTTCGGCACGCCGGATGCGCAGGTCGTGGTCGATCTGAACGACTTCGACGAAGTGGTGATCGGCCCCTGGGAGTGGGACCTCAAGCGGCTCACCGCAAGCATCGAAGTGGCCGGACGCGAGATCGGCCTGGACGCCTCGCAGCGATCGCACTCGGTGCGCGGTGCGGTGGCCGGCTATCGGACCATGATGCGTCGCAGTGCGGCCATGCCGGTGCTCACGCTGTGGCAGCGCCGCACCACGGTCGCCGAGCTGGTAGCCGATGTGCCGCCCGAATGGGCGCCGGATGCGAAGGTGGATGGGCTGCTCGGGCGAGCCGAAGAAAAGGCCCGGCAATCGGACAATGAGGCGCTGCTGCAGCGGATGACCCGCCACGACGAGATCGAGGGGCGACGTTTCATCGATGAGCCGCCGGTGCTCACCCGCCCGGACGCCGCCACCCGCGAGCGCGTCGCGAAAGGCCTGCACGACTATCTCGAGACCCTGTCGCCGGAGCGTCGCTTCATGCTGCAGCGCTATGCGGTGGCCGATGTGGCTCATCGGGTGGTGGGCGTGGGCAGCGTGGGTCTTCGCGCCTGGTGCGTGATGCTGTTTGGCAATGACGGCGACGATCCGCTCTTTTTGCAGATCAAGCAGGCCGCGCCCGCGGTGCACGCCCCCTATGTGACCAGGCAGCCGCACGATCTCGGCTCGCATGAAGGCCGTCGGGTGGTCTATGGCCAGCGGCTGATGCAGGCACTCGGCGATCCGCTGCTGGGCTGGACCACGATTGACGGGCTGCCGTATTACGTGCGGCAGATGCGCAATCTCAAGGGGTCGATCGCGCCCGACAAATTGTCACCGCCGACCTTTGCGGCCTTTTGCTGGAGCTATGGCGGGCTGCTGGCTCGCGCCCATGCGCGCACCGGCGATGCCGCCGCCATAGCCGGCTATTGCGGCGCCGAGACCGGGCAGCAGCTTGACGAGGCGCTGCTGCGCTGGTCGATCAGCTATGCCGACCAGACCGAGGCCGACCATGCGCGGCTGGTGGCCGCAATTGCCAGGGGCGAGGTGCCATCGGTGCCTGCGTCGCAGGCCGCATCAGACGAGTAAGGTCTGCAACACAAGCATCGATCACCATTTCGGGGAGACACAGGGTGAGCACACCATCAGCACAGACATTTGAAACCGATTTCTGGAAAGACGAACAGCTGCGCAAGGTCTGGGACCAGATCATCCCGGGCGAGCCGCGCAAGACCATTCCGTATCTGCTGACGCTCGAGGCGATCCAGAAGTACTGCCGGGTGGTGGGCGACCTGCATCCGCTCTATTTCGACGAGGCCTATGCCTTGACCACGCCCTACAAGGGCCTGATCGCGCCGCCCGCCATTCACATCCTGCTGATGTTTGCCTGCACGCCGGCCGATGACTGGATGCGCAGCCCCGGCACGGTCAATGCCGGCCAGTCATGGAGCTACAACCTGCCGGCGCGCCCGGGCGACACGATTCGCCTGGAGGCCCGCGCGCTCGACAAGTTCATCCGCAAGGACCGCCTTTTCGTGGTCCATGACAACGTGTTTTTCAACCAGCACAACCAGGTGATCTGCTCGGGCCGCGGCCAGACGATCCGCCCGGCCTGAGACCCGAGGACGCGACCATGAGCCATCCCTTCGACACCATCGAGATCGGCACCCGCATCGACGGCGTGCCCTTTTCACCCACCCGCGAATCGATCCGCGAATTTTGCGAGGCCTCGCTCGACTTCAATCCGCTGCACCTCGACGACGAGTACATGAAAGGCAGCTTCGGCAAGACCCAGTTCGGCGGCATCATCATGCACGGCATGAACAATTTCGGCGTGATCAGCAAGACCCTCACCGACTGGCTCTATCCGCTGGGCGGCGTGCATCGCCGGCTCGAGACGCGCTGGAAGGCGCCGGTCAAACCCGGCGACACCATCACCGCGCATGCGGTGGTCACCGCCCGCAAGGTCACCGGCCAGAGCCGCTGGCTGACGCTCGATGTGGGCGTTCGCAATCAGCGCGACGAACTGGTGGCGCAGGGCGAGGCGATGGTCGAGTTTCCGGTGCCATGAACATTCTGATCGCCGGTGGCGGCATCGGCGGGCTGGCGGCCGCACTCAGCCTGCATGCGGCGGGCCTGCGCGGGGTGCAGGTTCTCGAAGCCGCGACCGAGATCCGCCAGGTCGGCGTGGGCGTGAACCTGCCGCCGCATGCGGTGCGCGAGCTCACCGAACTCGGGATGGGCGCGGCGCTGGCGCAGCACGGCATCCCGACCTCCGAGCTCTCGTATTACGACCGGCGCGGCAAATTGATCTGGGCCGAGCCGCGCGGTGTGGGCGCGGGCTACCGGTGGCCGCAATACTCGATTCATCGCGGGCGGCTTCAGCAGATCCTCTTCGATGCGGTGGTGGCGCGAATGGGCGATGCGGTGGTGCGCACCGGCCAACGTGTGAGCGGATTTGTGCCGATGGCGGCTGGTGTGCGCGTGCAGGTTGCCGATCGCAGCGGTGGCAGTCCTGCCACCGATCGCATGATCGACGCCGATCTGCTGATCGGTGCCGACGGCATCCGCTCGGCGGTGCGCCAGTCGGCCGACCCGGCCCTGGGTGCGCTCGCCACCAACGGCTGGATGATGTATCGCGGCACCACCCGCAGCGGGCGGTTTCTGAGCGGCTCGTCGATGGTCATCATCGGCGATGAGCATCTGCGGGTGGTGGTCTATCCGATCGAGCCGGGCGTCAACAACTGGCTGCTGGTGCGCCCTGCTGAGGGTGGCACTGATCAGGGCGGCACTGAAGGGGGCGGCACTGAAGGGGGCGGCACTGAAGGGGGCGCCACGGCTGAGCTGGGCAACTGGAACCGCTCGGTTGAGCCACGGGCGGTCGCGCAGTGCGTGCAGGACTGGACCTTCGACTGGCTGGATGTGCCGGCGCTGGTCGCCGGATCGGACATCGCCTGGGAATATCCGATGGCCGACTTCGACCCACTGTCGCAATGGGTCTTCGGACGCGCGGCGCTGCTGGGCGATGCCGCGCATGCGATGTACCCCTTCGGCTCCAACGGCGCCTCGCAGGCCATCCTCGATGCCCGCGTGCTGGCCTGGCAGCTGGCCACGCAGCCGGATATCGATGCTGCGCTTGCCGCGTATCAGGCCGAACGCCTGCCGGTGGCCAGCGCGGTGCAGCTCGCCAACCGGCGGCAGGCCAACGATGTGATGGCCAAGGTCAGCGCGATGGTCCGCCAGGATGCGCATGCCGGCGCGCAGGCCGAACTGAAGGAGGTCGAGGCCCGCTACAAGCGTCTGGCGGGCTTTGATGCCGAGACGCTCAATGCGCGGGCGTCCTGGAGTGTGGGCGGGCGCTGACGTCAGGTTTCAAAGTACTGCCGCCATAGGGCCAGTTTTCAAAACTGCCACGGATTGATCACCGCAACGCCGGCCGCATCAAAGGGAGCGGTGTCTCGCGTTGCCACGGTCAAGCCGTTCGTCGCAGCAATGGCGGCGATGTACCCGTCTGCGCTGGAAATGGCCAGCCCAGACGAGCGTGCCATGGCCATCAAATCCGCATAGGCTTGAGTGCAGCCCAGATCAAACGGCAACACTCGGCCAGAGAACAACGGTAGCACCCGCGTTTCCAGACTTTCTTGCAAGCGTATCTGGCGCTTACCTGCCGGCAGTAGCGCCAAGCCGGCGCGCAGATCAGCGACCGTGATGGCCGACAGGAACAGCGTTTCGAGTGCTTGGGCGTCGATCAACTCTGTGACACGCGCATCGGGTGCCCGACGCAGTGGCTCCGACACCACGTTAGTGTCCAGAAGAATCATTCGAAGCTCACTGGGCGAGCAGGCGCCTTGCTTCGCACCCGGTCGAAGACCGAAAACTCTTCATCACTCAGCTTGGCCCGCCTGCCCATGACAGCCAGCAGCGAGCCCAGCTTCACGCGCCCCCGCGGATTGACTGCAGACTCCAGGATCTCACGGACCTCGGCCTCCATGCTGTGGCCGCGCTGGGCGGCACGCACGCGCAGGGCACGGTGTACTTCGTCGCTTATGTTGCGCACCGTCAGCATTGCCATATTCATTTTCTCACGATGCATTCAGTGCATTCAGTGCATTCAGTTTAACTGATCGAATGCATCAATGCTCAGCGAGTGTTCGAAGTACCGTTGTTTGTCGCATTACGGCTTTTGCCCAGAGGGCAGCTCCCGGCCAGATGCGGACGGTCGCGACCGTCGGCTTACCGGCGGTTCGCTTGTTGCGGTCGCCCGCCACGAGGCGGAACGCCTCACGATACTTGCCCACGCATCACATTTGCATTACATTGTGGAGATGAAGACCTCCACCCTGCCTGCCGTGCGCGTCGAGCCCGCGTTGAGAAGCGATGCTGAGGCCGTTCTTGACAAAGGCGAATCCCTCTCCGATTTCGTCGCATCGTGCGTTCGAGACGGCGTCGCCTGGCGGCGTACGCAAGACGCATTTCTCGCGCGCGCAAGCGTTGCTGTTGAGCGATCTGAGCGTGAAGACAGCGGGATCTCACCGCAGGAAATGCTGCGGCAGATGGATGTCCGACTTGAGGCGGCGCGCCAGCGACTGGCGGCAGGTAAGCCGAACGCGGGGCAGTGACCGTCTACCGCGTCGTCCTCGCGGACGAGGCTGTCGACGACTTGCTCCGGATCGAGGATTTCACCATCGAACGTGAACTCGCCAGTGCGACACCTGACCTCGACGTCGTGCGGCGCCTCAGAGACGCTGTCGACCGAGCATTTCGACTGCTGGAGTTCTCGCCGTACTCGTGTCGCAGGGCTGCTCGCGCCGTGAACGACAAGCAGCGCGAACTGATCATCCCCTTCGGAAGCACCGGACTCATTGCTGCGTTTGAAGTCCGCGGCGAGATTGTCCGCATCGGTGCCATTCGCCATCAGCTGGAGCAGGATTACAAGTGATCCTCAGCGGCAACTGCGGCTGGGCCTTAAGCCACACACCACAACGGTCCGGTCAACTCGAACTTTAGAACTCATGAACTACGTATGCCCACTATGTTCGTCCGATCTGAAAGGACTCAAGCTGGCCAAGGTACCTCGGCCTGGCGAGTCGCGGTTGCTCGCGCTTCGATGGCATCTTGAGTGCCCAAGGTGTTCTGGTGCGCTAATGCTGAATCAGCACCCTAGCGAACGACAACTTTTACCCACGATTCTTTTAGTCGTTGCATTGGTTAATGGCTTGGGGTGGATAACCGGATATAAGGCCTCCGGTGCGGTTGCGCTAGCAACGCTTGCTTCAATGGTTGTGGGCCCCTACGTAATCCTGCGCTTCACTATTCCGAAAGACTGGAAGCGTTATGTCACTTGGAAAGAAGTCCCGTTCTAATTTTTCAGTCAACCGGACCTACCTTCGGCAGCCCGGTTACCTTCAAAGTTGGACGGCACAAACCTTATGAGCACCTTCGTTCGCAACTTCACCTTCGCTCTGGTCGCACTAACAATTGTCGCAGGCATCTTTGTCGAGTCGTTGTTGTCCATTCTTGGGGCACAAACCCCAAACATCACAGAACTGCGCTGGTCGTTAGTACTGGGCATGTCAATAGTTCTCTGCCTGTCGTACGCATGACTCAATCGGCACCCGGCCAAGAACCTGCTTACTGCCGCCGTACAGTCAATCGGATTGATTGCTCTGTTTATTGAACCCTATGGGTGGGTGGTGCGGCATGCCCAATAGATTCGCCCCCAACACTACGGTCGAGGGCGGTCCCTTCGGTCGCTGTACGCTGCGCGATAAAGCGCCGCGCAGCGCCCCTTACCTAAAACGTTGAATGACTGCTTCGGGGCGATGAATTCATGCCCATAGGCGACCGCAATGGGTCGGTAGCCGCCGGTCGATCGGGAAGGACGTACGACAGGAATCGTTTTCGGAGGGTCTTCGGCCGCATTACAGATGCCGCCCTCGATCCTCTGCGTCAGTCGTTCGCGCGTCGATGCGAGCTGACGGCAAGTGCAAAGGACCAAGGGCCGTTGTACGGGCCTACAAGAGCCTGCTGCGCTGACGTGCCACGCCAACAGAGCGCCCACCTGCGGCACCAATACCACCGAACTCGTCCCCCACCACTTTCCGCATCGCGGCATGTTTCGACAGACTTCATTCAAGAGCGACGGACTTTAGTCAGCACATCACCGCGCAATCCGGGCACGGTCACGAAGAGCAGCAGCCCGCAGGCCGCCCCGGCAGCCGACAGCGCAAAGCCGCCGTAATAGCCGCCAGTAAGATCGTAGAGGGCGCCGCTGCCCCAGGAGCCGAGCGCACCACCCATGCCCATGCCGAAGAGCACCGCGCCGTAAATACCGGTCTGGCGTCCGCCGGCGAAGTTGCGCGCCGACAGCACCGCCACCAGCGGCCCGCGCGAGCCCTGCATCGTGCCGAACAGCACCACGAAGGCGGCGACCATGGCCATGGCATGCGAACTTCCGAGCGCAGCGAGCGCCGCCACGCCGGCGATCGTCGAGCCATAGGAGATGATCGCCACCCGCATCTCGCCAATACGATCGGCGAGGCTACCGGCAAGGAAGGTGCCGACGATCGAGACCATGCCGACCAGCCCGTAAATCGAGGCCGCCTGCAGCGGGGGCAGGCCCGATTCGATCAGATAAGCCACCAGCTGGACGCTGACCGCAAAGGTACTCACCGAGGTGCAGAACATGACGCCAAAGAGTGCCCAGAAGACCGGCGTGCGCAGGGCTCGGCTCACCGTCCAGGCCTGACCGTCGGCGGCCTGCTGCTTGCGCGCCGCAGCGATCTCGGGTGCGCCGGCGGCAATTCGGCGCCAGGGCAAGAACTGGATCAGCGCCAGCACCGCCAGCAGCATCAGCCCGAGTACCTGATAGGTGCCCCGCCATCCGCGCTGCGCGACCAGCGACTGCACGATCGGCGAGAACACCAGCAGGCCGACGCCCATCGAGGCCGAGATCACGCCCATCGCGGTCGAGAGTTTTTTCTGGAACCAGCGGCTGACCAGACTGGACGCCGGCAGCATGCCGATCATCGATGCGCCGATCGCGCCACCCAGGCCGGTGAGCAGGTAAAGCTGCCAAAGCGCGCTGACCTGCGAGGCAAGCAGGCAAGCGCCGCCAAAGACCGCCAGGCCGACGCTGTAGCAAAGCCGCGCGCCGAGCCGGTCGAAGATCGTGCCGGCAATGGGTGACATCACGCCGAGCGCGACCATGTAGGCCGAGTAGATGCCGGTGAGCGCGGCACGATCGGTCTGGAACTCGCGGGCGATCGGCAGCAGGAAGATCGCAAAGCTCTCGCCCACACCGCGCGAGATCGCGCTGATCACGGTGCACATCATCAGCACGCCGAGTGCGGCACGATTGGCCGCGACCTGCGAATCGGCGACGGGTAACCCGGAGGCGGGTGCAGTCAAGGGACGATGCGGGCGATGGCCGACGATTGAAGTGAAGCTTGCATTATCGCGGGCAAGTGCGCTGGCACGGTCATGCGAATACCGCTTTTCGACTTAGGACAAAGGTGCCAGGAGGTGTGCGCCTGCTGTGCTAGTTTGGCGGATCGGCTGATTCCTGGCGCCGATTTGCCGGTTTTCCAACCATCCTGACCACCCATCCTGACAACCAGAGAGCCCTGCCTGATGCGATTCGAAGATGCCTTCGGACTCGAGATGTCGACCGACTCGCCCGCCGCACATGAGGCCTATCTCGATGCGGTTGAGCGTTTTCTTTGCGCCCTGCCCGGCATGGAGGCCGCGGCGCAGCGCGCCATTGATGCCGACCCTGGTTGCGCGCTCGCTCATACCGTGCTCGCCCGTGCCCATCAGCTGCATGGCCGTGGCGCCGATGCCCGCGCGGCCATCGCCCGCGCGGTGCAGACGGTGGCCGGGCAAAGCGAGCGCGAGCGCAGCCATGTGCACACGCTCGAACGCGTGGTCATGGGCGATGGCGCAGGCGCGATGGCCGCGGCACGCTCGCACCTTCAGACCTGGCCGCGCGACTTCATGGTCATGGCGCCCTGCGCGGGCGTCTTCGGGCTGATCGGTTTCTCGGGGCTGGCCGGGCGCGAGCAGGCGCTTTATGACTTTATGGCGCAGTTCGATTCGCCCTGCGCCGGCGACTGGTGGTTCCAGGCCGCCCGCGCCTTTTCGCAGTGCGAGGTCGGCCAGCTCGATGCCGCCCGAGCCAATGCCGAGCGGTCGCTGGCACAGCGACCCGGTAATGCCCACGGCGCGCACATTCGCACCCATGTCGATTACGAATGCGGCGACGACGCCGGCGGTCTGGCATGGCTGTCGCACTGGCTCGAGGTCTATCCGCAGGCCGGCGCAATGCATGGCCATCTGTCGTGGCACAGCGCGCTGTCGGCGCTTGAGCTCGGCGACGATACCACCGCCCGCAGGGTGTTCGACACGCAGGTCAAGCCCTATTCAGCCTGGGGGCCGCCGCTCAATGTACTCACCGACGCCAGCTCCTTTTTGCTGCGCGCCGAGCTGCTCGGTGCACAGCGCCCGCTCGATGAGTGGCAGGTGCTGGCCGGCTATGCACACGAGCACTTCCCGAACCCGGGTCTGGCGTTTGTCGATGCGCATGCCGCACTCGCCTATGCAATGGCCGGCGACAGCGCCGCGCTGGCGCGCCTGATCGCCGGTGCGCGCGGGCCGGCCGCCGACGTGGTGATCGCGCTCGCGCGCGGCTTCGAGGCCTTCGCGCACGGCCTCGACGCCCAGGCGCTCGAGCATCTTTGGCCGCTGATGGCGACCCACGAGCGACTCGGCGGCAGCCGCGCGCAGCGCGACCTGATCGAGCAGACCGTGCTGGTGGCGCAGCGCCGGTCAGGGCAGACCGGCCCCTGGACCCGACATCGCGGCCGGCAGCTGCCCAAGGCGCTGTGCTAGAAACCCCACCATAACCCTCGGAGACCTGATGGATACCCTGCTGCCCCTTGCTGCAAGCGCCGCGCAACTGCTCAAAGACCGCAACGAAACCGTGTCGGTGGCCGAGTCCTCGGCCGGCGGCCTGATCGCGGCCTCGCTGCTCGCCATCCCGGGTGCATCGGCCTATTTCAAGGCTGGGGCGGTGGTCTATACCCGGCCGGCACGCCGAACGCTGATGGGCATGTCCGATGCCGATGTGAAGGGCGTGCGCTCATCGTCCGAGCCCTATGCACTGATGCTCGCCCGTACTGCGCGCGAGCGGCTCGACGCCGACTGGGGGCTGTCCGAGACCGGCGCAAGCGGCCCGACCGGCAACGGCTATGGCGATGCCGCCGGCCACAGCTGCCTGGCAGTCAGCCACCGCAGCGGCTTTGAGGAGGTGATCACGCTCGAGACCGGCAGCACCGATCGCGTTGGCAACATGCGAGCCTTCTCGATGGCCGCCCTCTACTTGCTGCATGGCGCCCTGCAACGCAAGTGATCCGCCTGGACGCCGGTGGCGGATTCACTTGAACTCGTAAGTGATCGCGATATTGCCGGTCTGCTGAGTGCGGGCGCTGACGATCGGGCTGTTGGCAATCGCCGAATCGAACCAGCGATGCCGAATCTGCAGCTGCAGGGCCCAGGCACCGGCAATCGGGATGCTGGCCGCCAGGCCCACCAGCGGCACGACCGATGCACCAGGGCTGTAGGCGGCATAGCCGCTTGCCGCCGACTCGCCGGCGGTCACGCCATAGAGATAGTTCACATAAGCGCTGCTGCGGTACTCCAGACTGACCAGCGGATAGAAGGTCGCCCAAGCCGTCTCGAGCTTCGAGCCCCAGGTCGCCTCGGCCAGCAGGCCGCCCGAGGTCAGATCGTGCATCGCATACAAAAAGACGCCGCCGATCGGCGTGCGCTGAAAGGTGCCCACGCCGAGCGGAACCGGATTGCGGCGATCGCTCAGGCCCTGCAAGGCAGCGGTGTCGGTGCGAAAGCCTTCGGTATTGACCCGCCCCACCAGCTCGAGATGACCCCAGCCGATCGCCAGCGTCTTCACGCCGAAGGTGTCAATGCGACCGAAAAAGCGGCCGTAGTCGCCGTAAACATAGGGCAACGCCAGTGTCGAGGTGTCCTGGCCCCTGACGACGCCGGTTTTCAGGTAAGCCGCGCCGCCGAGATCACCGACATAGTGATCGGGAAAGGCGGTCTGCGCCGCAGCCGGGTGGCTGGCGAAGGAGGCAAACAAGGCAAGCGGCACCGCCATCACGGCCGCACCGGCCAGTCGAATGAAAGACAGCATGAGTCGGGATCCGAGGGAGTGAATTGCCGCGCACTCTACGATGATCGCGGCGCGCGCGCGACGCCGCGGGCTGGATTTCAGACGACCGCGGGTCAGACCAGGGCCGGAAACCGGCCGAGCGCTTGCGCGAGGTCGTCACGAAGATCAGCCAATTCTTCGATACCGACCGACAGGCGGATCAGCCCTTCGGCAATGCCCATCGAGGCCCGACGCTCGGCACCCATCTCGTAAAAGATGGTGTGCGCCACCGGAATCGCCAGCGTACGGTTGTCGGACAGATGGCTCGAGAGAATCACCAGCCGCAGCGCATCGAGAAACGCAAAGGTGTCGATGTCGGGGCGCAACTCGAAGCCGATCAGGCTGCCGTAGCGACCGCCGAAAAGCTCGGTGGCCCGCGCATGCTGGGCATGACTGGGCAGACCCGGATAGTGCACCCGCGCCACCTGCGGCTGCGACTCGAGCCAGCGGGCAAGCGCGAGCGCGTTGTCGTTAGTGCGCTCGATGCGCAGCGCGAGGGTCTCGGCACCGACCGCGATGCGGTGCGCATCCTCAGCCCGCAGGGTGGCGCCGATGTCGCGCAGACCCTTTTTGCGGATCTGCTGCAGCCCCCAGACCCGGGGGTCGAGCTGCTTGTAGCTCTCGGCAATATTCGGATAACCGCGCCAGTCGAACAGGCCGGTATCACTCACCGAGCCGCCGAGTGCATTGCCGTGTCCGCTGATGCCCTTGGTGAGCGAGTGAATCACCAGCCCGGCCTTCACAACGCTGGCGCGAAACAGATGCGGCGTGGTGAGCGTGCCGTCGACCGCATAGAGGACGCCGCGCGATTCGCACAGCGCGCCGATGCCGGCGAGGTCGGCGACCTGGGTCCGCGGATTGGCGATGGTCTCGACGAACACCATGCGGGTGGTCGGCCGCAGTGCCGCTCGCACCTGTTCGACATCGGTGGCGTCGACAAAGCTGATCTCGATGCCCATGCCAAGCAGCGTGTGAAAGAGCGAGCTGGTGTTGCCGAACAGGAACTGGCTCGACACCACATGATCGCCCGACCGCAGCAGCGCGACCATCATGGCTGCAATCGCCGACATACCGGTGGAAAACACCACGGTGCCGGCGGCGCCTTCCATCATCGAGATCTTGGATTCGAGTGCGGCGCCGGTCGGGTTGCCCTGGCGCGAATAGACATAGCCAGACTGGCGCCCCTGAAAGACGTCGGCCAGTGCCCGAGCATTCGGGTAGGCATAGGTGGCCGCGACGTGGAGCGGCTTGTGGACGGCGTCGTGCTCGCTGCCGGCGAGTCGATCGGCGTGGAGGATGCGGGTACTGATCCCGGGTTTCACTTGAAAACGCGCCGCGTAGTGAGGATGGAAAGCAAAGACGTGGATGGGGACCGAGGGGAAAGCGGAAACTGGCGCGCCCGGCACGAATCGAACGTGCGACCCTTGGCTTCGGAGGCCAATACTCTATCCCCTGAGCTACGGGCGCGTGGTCGGCGATTGTAGCCTGTCACAGCCCGATACTGCAGCGCAAACATGCTTGCAGCTATACTTTGCGCTTTGCAACCGCCCGATGTGGCATGCGCGCCAGCGCCTCAGGAAAACCGCATGAGTGAGCATTCGAGCTTCATCAAGACCCCCGGCCAGCTGATCACTGTCGTTGTCCTGTCCCTGGTCGTCCCGATCCTGGTGATCGTGCTGCTGGTCAGCTACGTGAACTCAGACAAACGCACCGGTGCCGGCACCGACTCGATGACCGCCGAGGCGATCGACGCCCGGATCAAGCCGGTTGCCAATTTCGAGCTGAAAGACGCCAACGCGCCGAAGGTGTTGCGAGCGGGCGAGACGGTCTATACCGCACAGTGCGCGGCCTGCCATGCCGCCGGCATCGCGGGCGCGCCCAAGCTGGGCGATACCGCTGCCTGGGCGCCGCGCATCAAGACCGGCTACGACGCACTGCTCACCTCGGCTCTCAAGGGCAAAAACGCCATGTCGGCGCAGGGCGGCGGCGAGTACGACGATACCGAGATCGGTCGCGCTGTCGTCTATATGACGAACAAAGCCGGCGCGACGTTTGCCGAGCCGCAGGCTCCTGCGGCAGCGGCACCTGCGGCGGCGGCTCCCGCGGCAGCGCCCATGGCGGCAGCAGCACCGACAGCACCCGCCACTGCAGCACCGATGCCGGCTGCTGCCGCTCCGGCCGCCGCAGCAGCGGCAGCCCCGGTGGTGGTCGCAGCGGTCGCAGCAGCCGCTGCGCCGTCATCCGATGCCGGCAAGAAGCTCTACAACGCGAATTGCATGGCCTGCCATGCGGGCGGCGTGGCCGGTTCGCCCAAGTTTGGCGACAAGGCTGCCTGGGCACCGCGCATCGCCACCGGCATGGACACGCTCTACGCCTCGGCGATCAAGGGCAAGAACGCGATGCCAGCCAAGGGCGGCTCGGGCGCCAGCGACGACGACGTCAAAGCCGCAGTCCAGTACATGGTGGCTGCCGCCAAGTAAGCACAACCGCTCTGTCGATACACCAAGGCCGCGCTCTGACGCGGCCTTGCTGCTTCAGGGCTGTCGTTCAGGGCTGTCGTCCCATTACGGCTTGAGCAGCCCCTTGAGCGCCGCCAGACGCTGCTTGGCCGACTCGGTGCTCACCACCGCCGACGCACCGCCCTGGGCATCGAGCTTCATCTCTTCGATGAATCGGGAGGGCAATCGGGCCTGCGTGCTCTTGGCGCGCTTGCGTTCGCGACACCAGCTGATAGTTAGCGTTCGCTGAGCCCGCGTCACCGCCACATACATCAGGCGCCGCTCCTCCTCGATTCGCTGCTGCGGCGCATCAGCCTCTTCGCTCTCATCGCCGTCGACCCTGGCATCGCCTGAATGCGGTATCAGCCCTTCTTCGCAGCCGGCGATAAAGACATGCGGAAACTCCAGACCCTTCGAGGCATGCACCGTGGTCAGGCGCACCGCTTCGGCATCGGCATCCTTGCCATCCAGACGCGACAGCAGCGCGATGGTCTGGGCGAGTTCGATCAATGTCTTGCCGTCCTCCTCGCCGCGCTTGGCGATCCAGGCAACGAAATCGGTGACGCTCTGCCAGCGCTGACTGGCCTGGCGTTCATCGCAGGTTGCCAGCAGGTGCTCGTGATAGTCGATCGCCTTGAGCAGCTCTGCGAGCAGCTCGCCCGGTGGCTCCTTTTTGGCACGCCAGCCGATGCGGTTGACGAACTCGCCGAACTCGCGCAAAGGCCCGATCTGGCGCGCCGGCAGATGCGATTCGGCGCCGCTCTCGAAGAGCGCCGCGAACATCGAGCGCTGGCGTTGTGCGGCATAGTTGCCCAGCGCCTGCAGGGTCTGGGCGCCGATGCCGCGCTTGGGCGTGGTGATGGACCGGATGAAGGCCGGATCGTCATCGTCATTGGCCAGCAGCCGCAGCCAGGCGATCACATCGCGGATCTCAGCGCGCTCGAACCACGACTGGCCGCCCGACAGCACATAGGGAATCTTCTCCTTGCGCAGCGCCTGCTCGATGATCCGCGCCTGATGGTTGCCGCGATAGAGCACCGCATAGTCCGAAAACTTGCCGCGGCGCTCAAAGCGCAAGGACTGCAGCCGCATGGCGATCGACTCGGCTTCGGTCTCGTCGTCGTCCATCGGCACCACTCGCACCGGGTCACCCACACCGAGCTCCGACCAGAGCCGCTTTTCATGCAGCTTGGGGTTGTTGGCGATCAGCTGATTCGCCGCGGTCAGGATGTTGCGGCTCGAGCGGTAGTTCTGTTCGAGCTTGATCACCTTGAGCTTCGGAAAATCGACGCTCAGTCGCCGCAGATTCTCAAGCGTCGCACCCCGCCAGCCATAGATCGACTGATCGTCGTCACCGACCGCGGTGAATGCGGCACGCGGGCCGACCAGGCGCCTGAGCAGCTCATATTGCGTGGCATTGGTGTCCTGGTATTCATCGACCAGCAGATAGCGCAGGCGGTTTTGCCAGCGTTCGGTCACCTCGGGCTGGGTGCGCAGCATGTGCAGCGGCAGGCCGATCAGGTCGTCGAAGTCGACCGCCTGATAGCCCTTGAGGGTGGCGGCATAGTCGCGATAGGCGTGTGCGGCGGCATGCGCCTGATTGTCGCGGGCCGAGGCGGCAGCATCTTCGGGGTCGAGGCCGGCGTTCTTCCAGAGCGAAATCTGACTTTGAACCGCGCGGGCCACCTTGCGGTCGGTGGTGCCGACCAGCTGCGCGATGATCGAGCCGGCGTCATCGGCATCCAGAATCGAGAACGCCTTCTTCAGGCCGATCGATGCGCCGTCTTCGCGCAGCATCTGCACGCCAAGCGAATGGAAAGTCGAGACCAGCGGCCGATCGCTTTCGCGCAGACTGACCATCTCCTTCAGACGCTCGGCCATCTCCTGGGCCGCCTTGTTGGTAAAAGTGATCGCGGCAATCGCCCGGGGTGTGACGCCGCTGTCGATCAGATGGACGATCTTGCGGGTGATCACCCGGGTCTTGCCGCTGCCGGCGCCGGCAATGACCAGGCAAGGGCCATCGAGGTATCGGACAGCCTCGCGCTGCGCGTCGTTGAGGGTGTCGATCATGATCTCTCGTCAGTTGGCATCGGGTCAGATTTCAAGCGGATCGACCACCAGCTGCCAGCGGGCCGCATGACGCTGAGCACGCAGGGCGGCCAGCCAGGGACCGAGCGCCGCATGCAGCGCCGGGCGCGACGCCGACTCGATCAGCATCTGCGCGCGGGCCAGCCCCCGCATCTGGGCAAGCGGCATCGGCACCGGGTCGCAGACGGTCAGCGCGGCCAGCACCGCATCCGGAATCGGCGGATCGGAATCGGCCGACAGCAGCCGGCTTCGAGCATCGGCAAGAAAGGCGATCGTGTCATCGGCCGACCGGGCCTGCACGGTGAGCAGCGCCTGATGCACGAAGGGCGGCAGGCTGGCCTGCTCGCGTTCGGTGAGCTGGTCGGCAGCAAAGCGATCGAAGTCGTGGGCGGCCAGGGCGACGAAAACCGGATGCTCCGGAAAGCGCGTCTGGATCAGCACCCGGCTGGCGGCATGATGGCGTCCGGCCCGACCCGCCACCTGCATCAGCGTGGCAAAGAGCCGCTCGGGCGCGCGAAAGTCGGCGGCAAACAGCGCCGCGTCGGCATCGACCACCACCACCAGGGTGAGGCGGCGAAAGTCATGGCCCTTGGCGAGCATCTGGGTACCGACCAGCAGATCGACCTCGCCGGCATGCGCGGCATCGAGCATCTGCTGCGCGGCGCCACGCCGACGAGCGACATCGCGGTCGAGCCGGCCGATGCGCGCGCTCGGAAAGAGCGCCTGCAGACCCTCCTCGAGTCGCTGGGTGCCGCGCCCGAGTCCAGCCAGATCGACATTGCCACACTCGGGGCAAGACCTTGGCACAGGCTGATCAGCGCCGCAGTGATGACACACTAACCGATAGCGCTGGGCTGCGGCTGCAGCAGGCGCGGCTGCTCCGACCCGATGCATCACCCGATAGGCATCGCACTGGTCGCATCGGCTGAGCCAGCCGCAGGCGCCGCAGTTCAGCACCGGCGCATAACCGCGGCGATTCAGGAAGATCAGCGCCTGCTCGCCTCGGGCGACGGTGTCATTGATTGCCGCAATCGCCGGATCGGTCAGGCCATGCTGCACCCGGGCACCGCGCAGCGCCATGCGCTGCACCAGGGGCAGACTCGCGCCCGAGGCGCGTTCGCGCAGGCTGACCAGCCGGTAGCGGCCCCGGCGCGCGGCATGCCAGCTCTCGAGCGACGGCGTGGCCGACCCGAGCACGATCGGCAGGCCGCGACGCGCCGCCAGGGCGATCGCGAGATCACGCGCCGAGTAGCGCGCCCCCTCCTGCTGCTTGAAGGACGCATCGTGCTCCTCGTCGACCACCACCGCGACCAGCGCCGGCAGCGGCACGAGGACAGCAAGCCGGGTGCCAAGCACGATCCGGGCACGTCCCTCGGCCGCCGCCAGCCAGTGCGCGGCGCGCTCGGCGTCGGGCATGTCGCTGTGCAGGATGGCGAGCGGCAACATCGGAAAGCGCTCGCGAATGCGCTGCGCGAACTGGGGCGTCAAGGCAATCTCAGGCACCAGCACCAGCGCCTGCGAGGCCTGATCACGCGCCATCAAGCCTTCGAGCCAACGGAAATAGACCTCGGTTTTGCCGCTGCCGGTGATGCCATGAAGCAGGAAGACCGCATGGCCATCGCAGGATTGAATTTGCCGCAGTGCTTCATCCTGACCGGTAGTAAGTACACGCTTACCATCTGGGGATTCGGCGGTTTCGGGCGGTTTCGGCAGACTTGCCTCGAAGCGCTCGCGGGCGCGCAGCACCGCCGAACCGCGACTGCGTGCGCCGGGGACGGTGCGCAGCAGCTTGGGGACTGCCGGCAGCGCGAGTTCGCCAAAGCCGGCATGGTAGTAGCGCGATCCAAAGCCGATCAGTTCGAGCCAGTCGGCAGGCATGCGGGGCATACCGGGAAGCGGCGCCTCAAGCAGCCGCAGGCGATCGGATGGCACCGTCGTGCTGTCAGCCAGGGCTGCCACCAACCCGACCCGACGGCTCCGGCCCCAGGGCACGATGACCCAATCACCCGGGCCAATCGGTGAATCGGCATGCAGCGCGTAGTCGAACAACTCCGGCAAGGGCAGGTCGAGTGCCACGCGGGCGATGGTGGCCGGAATGCTCACAACTTAAAGTAAAACCTTCAAATAGGTCGGGAAGTCTTGGCCCGGCAGGCGTTTTCCGAGGTGTTCACAGAAGCTGTGGACAATTGTGTGGACAGCCTTGGTCGGATGCCCGCAAACCCGCTCTGCTGTGAGGCCCTGCTCTGTGTGCTTAAAATTTCGACAAAAATAATCTGTTTAAAATCAAAAGCTTAAGAAAGCCGCGTCACTCATGCAATGGGTCTTCCGACTGACTCGACAGAATCACCCGAAATGTGCATAAGTGATACGCGCAGGCTTACAAAGCGGAGGCTGCAGCGCCGCGGCGGCGCTGCTCACGACTGTATTGATGCACTGCTTCGACCAGGGCGATCACGTT
The DNA here is from genome assembly GCA_945883285.1 of Bordetella parapertussis. Classification (GTDB taxonomy): domain Bacteria; phylum Pseudomonadota; class Gammaproteobacteria; order Burkholderiales; family Burkholderiaceae_E; genus UBA4615. Next base: position 32,382 of record CAMCXH010000003.1, read on the forward strand.
GTCGGGCGGCGTGAACTGCGAGATGCCGTGACCAAGGTTGAAGATGTGCCCCTGGCCTGCCTGCGGCACACCGTAACTCTCGAGGGTCTTGATGGCCTCGGCCTGGATCTGCTCGGGATTGGCCATGAGGATCATCGGATCGAGATTGCCTTGAAGCGCAACACGCTGGCCAACGCGAGCCCGGGCCTGACCGAGGTTGACCGTCCAGTCGAGTCCGACCGCATCGCATCCGCTGGCGGCAATATCCTCCAGCCAGAGCCCGCCGCCCTTGGTAAAGACGATGGAGGGCACCCGGACCCGAGTGACCGTGCCGTCTGGCGCGCGCTCGTCGCGTTCGAGGCGCAGACCTTCAAGCACGCGGCGGATATAGCCGAGCGAGAACTTCTGGTAATGACCATCGGGAAGGATGCCGCCCCAGGTGTCGAAGATCATGACCGCCTGGGCACCGGCATCGATCTGGGCATTCAGATAATCACGGACCGCATCGGCGGTCACCGTGAGCATGGTGTGCATCAGGTCGGGGCGCTTGTAGAGCATGGTCTTGACCTGACGGAAGTCGTCGCTGCCGCCGCCCTCGACCATGTAGCAGGCCAGCGTCCAGGGGCTGCCCGAAAACCCGATCAGCGGCACGCGACCATCGAGGGCACGCCGGATGGTCGACACGCCGTCCATGACATAGCGCAGTTCAGTGTTGACATCAGGCACCGCCAGGCGACGAACCGCCGCCTCGTCGCGCACCGGGTTGCTGAACTTCGGGCCCTCGCCATCGGCGAAATAAAGACCGAGCCCCATCGCGTCGGGGACGGTGAGGATGTCGGAAAACAGAATCGCGGCATCGAGCGGATAGCGCTCGAGCGGCTGAAGGGTCACTTCGCAGGCGAGCTCGGGCGCCTTGCACAGCGCGAGGAAGCTGCCGGCCCGCTTGCGGGTGGCGTTGTACTCGGGAAGGTAGCGCCCGGCCTGGCGCATCAGCCAGATCGGGGTGTGCTCAGTGGGTTCGCGAAGTAGCGCGCGCAGAAAAGTGTCGTTCTTCATGGAGGCAGGGCACTGGAAAGGGCGGGGCGGGGCTGGGACGCCAGAGCGCGGCCCGGAAGCGATACAGGGCGCCATTCTACGGGTGTCGGCCCGGATTCTGTCGGATGGCGTGCGGAAGTTCCTCGGCAGACCGTTCGTCGGCGCGGATGCTCCATTCGGTTGCTCTTTGGTTGTTGCCATGACCGTTCGTCGGCCCGTCGCTGCATTTCATCTGCCTGGCAGTGCTGCACTGCTGCTGACGCTCGCGCTGCTTCCCGGCTTGGCGAGTGCGGATGACTGTGTGCCCGCCGACGCACCCAAGGCGGCGGCGGTGCCGGTGAAGCCACGACCGGTGGTTCGCGCGCCGGTTCGGCGCCCGCCGCCCCAGACAGCGGTCGATGCCCTGGCGACGCCGAAAGCCCAGCCTGTGGCAAAGGCCAAGCCGCGACAATCGTCCCGCCCGCGTGTGGTGGTTCATCGCAAGCCTCCCGCGGCCACCGCCAATCCGGTGGCTTCCGAGCAGACAAAAAAGCCTGCGACCCGATCGGTCCCGGCCTGCACGCCGGTGACCGATCCGCAAGCGGCAGTCAGGTCACCGTTGAGGGATGTACCCGGTTTCACGCCGATCGATCCTCCGACGCGACTGCTGAGCGAACCGAGTGCGGTTCAGAATCCACTGGAAGGCATCCGCACCGGCCTGCCGGGCGAGAGCCTTGCGCCGCCGTTTCAGGTGGCTGTGGTGCTGCCTCCGATTAGTGGCGGAGGCGGAGGTGGCGGAGGTGGCGGAGGCGGGTCGCAACTGCCTGTCGTCGAGAAACCCGCGCCGCCCAATCCGCCGGTTGTAATCATCCCGCCGGTGACCGACAAGCCGATTGACCCTACCAAGCCGATTGACCCCACCAAGCCGATTGACCCCACTAAGCCGATTGACCCCACCAAGCCGATTGACCCGGATGGGCCGCATCCGGTTCCGGTACCCGCTTCGTTATGGCTGATAATCGCTGGGCTGGCCGGACTGTTGCGCGGGCGCGTGCGCGCGATGCCCCGACGACGGCGTTAGATTGTAAGCTTCGGTTTTTGCCGAGTTCCCGCCACAGGGTACCGGCGTTACTGGAGACCTCATGATTCGTTTAACCACCCAGACGACCTCTGCGGGCGATGCGCTGCACGACGCGCCCCCCTGCGATTCAAGGCTTTCGCTGCCGCGTCGACGATTGCTCAGCGCTGCCGGTTCGATCGCACTTGGATCGTCCCTGCCCTTTTCGGCCCAAGCACAGTCCGAGTGGCCGACCAAACCGATTCGTTTCGTCGTGCCGTTTCCAGCGGGCGGCGGTGCCGATATGGGCGCCAGGGCGATCTCGGTGCATATGGCTGCAGCCTTCGGCAAGCCGGTGCTTGTCGAGAATCGGGCCGGTGCTGACGGTGCGGTCGCGGCACTCGAGGTGGTGAAGTCGGCGCCCGACGGTCACACGCTGTATTTCGGGACCGCGACCTCGATGTCGTACACCCCGTCGATCAAGAAAGTCCCGCCCTACGATCCGGTGCTCGATTTCACGCCGATTTCGAACCTGTGCATCTTTACGTTTTATCTGATGGTTCAGCCGAGCCTGCCGGTGAACACCCTGGCCGAGTTCGTTGCCTATGCGAGGGCCAATCCCGGGAAGATCGCTTACGCCACCGGCAACAGCACCGGCATCGTGTCGATTGCGCAGCTCGCGCAGGCCAACAAGCTCGATATGACCCACGTGCCTTACAAGGGCGAGGCACAGGCGGTCATCGATATGGTTGGCGGGCGGGTGCAGGCGATGTTCGCCACGCCGGCGGTGATGCCGCAACTGCTCAAAGAGAAGTTCAAGATGCTCGCCGTGCTGCTGCCCCGACGCACGACCAGCTATCCGGATGTGCCGACGATGTCTGAGGCAGGGCAACCGCTGGTCAATATCCTGCCCTGGGGCGGGCTCTTCGGCCCGGCACGCATGCCGCGCGACATCGTCGAGCGCATCTCGCGCGATTTCAATGTCGTCATGCGCAGACCGGATGTGGCCGAGCAGTATGAAAAGCTTGGCCTGTTGCCGACGCCCTCAACGCCTGAGGTGCTTGCGGCACAGGTGAAAGATCAGCTCGGCGCCTGGAGCAAGACGATGCGTGCCGCCGGTATCGAACTCGAGTGAGCCTCGTCAGGCAAGAACGATGAGGGTGGTGTCGGTCAATCGCGCAAGCGCGCGCGAGGTGATCATCAACGGACGCAAGGTGCTGACCGCGATTGGCAAGCAGCCGGTCGATGGTCCCCTTGCGGTTCGTCGCCTGGGCCTCGAGGGCGATGAGCAGGCCGACCAGTCGGTGCATGGCGGGCTTGGCAAAGCCGTCTATGCCTATCCGCTGGAGCACTTTGCGTTCTGGCAGACCGTGCGTGCGCAGGCCAAAGTGTCGCTCTGGGATTCACCGCTGGCGCCCGGCTCGATGGGCGAGAACCTGACGGTCGAGGGGCTGCTCGAGGACCAGCTCTGGATCGGCGACCGTCTGAAGCTGCCCCACTGTCTGCTCGCGGTCAGCGAACCTCGCTTTCTATGCTTCAAGTTCAACGCCAGCATGGGGTTTGTCCAGGCAAGCAAGCTGATGGTGCAGTCAGGGTATTGCGGCAGCTACCTGGCAGTGATTGAGGCCGGCGAAGTCAGCGCCGGCGACCCAATTGAATTGATTGCAGGCCCCCGCGAAGTCAATCTGCGAGCGCTTTTCAAGGCGCGCGCACGGGCCTGAGCGGCGCAGACTCCGCCGGATTCAGGTCAGAGTCCTGGCGGGTTCCGGCTTTCAAGCCGCGCGCTTGGACCGAGGTTGCGATGTGTCAGTCGATCAGATAAAAAGCCCCGCTGCCGGCAAACCGGGAAGCAGGGCTTTTCAGTGGGGATTGTTCGCTTGCCTGTTTATCAGCGGGCAAGCGGCAATCAAAGGCGTTTCAGCGTGATCAGGGCTTGATCGGCTGGCTGGATCGGGCTTCGGCCTTGACCGGCGCCGCGTACTGCGATTTGACGCCAGCGCGGGCATCTTTGAACTCTTTGGCCATCGCGTCCATCTTCGGCTTGTAGCTGCCTTTGACTTCGCTTTCGGCTGCGCGACGAGCGGTCAGGGGATCTTTTCCGGCAGCGCTTGCGTCGGCGGCCGCTTTGTCACCGGCTGCCTTGATGGCGCCACTGCGCTCACTGCGCAGCGCCTTGGTTTTGGCCTTGTAGTCCTGATCGATCTTGCTCAGAGCGGACCGCTGGTCGACCATCGGATCGGCGGCGGTGGCGGTGTTGGCAACGCTGAAAAGTGCCAGCGACGAGACGATGGCGGCGCTGATGAGGCGATTGTTGAGGCGCATGTTTTGGCTCATTATCAAAAGTTTGAATGAATCGGAATTCGGTTTGCTCGCCGATTGAATTTCAATCTCAGCGGGCGTGCATTATGCACCCGCCCAGGATCGCCACCGGCTTCCACAGGCCGTTTTCACCGCTTTTGACTAGAACTTGCGTCTTAATGACGACTTTAAGACTGAACTTGTGCGTCAATATCCGACAGCCGAATCGGACAAGCGGACAACTTGCCGACTATTTCATCGGCGAATAGGCGGTCGGGGCCATGATCGCATTGCTGAAATGCGTGATCAGCGCGCCATGCTTCTCAGTCTCGGCGCGCGCCGAGAGCCACTCGGGGTCGGCTGCAAAAGCGCCCCATTTGCTCTCGCGCTCGGCGAGGCTCTCCCACTGGAGCATATAGGTCAGAGTGCTGTTGCTGTCGCCGATGACATTGGTCCAGAAACCCACTGGCACGATGCCGTGCTTTTGCCAGATCTTCAGGGTGATCGTGTCGAAGCGCTTGTTGAGGTCAGGCAAGCGTCCGGGCATACAGTGGTAGATGCGCATCTCGTAGAGCACGGGGTCTCCTCCCTCCGAATCTGTCAATACTGCTGCGGCTCAGGTCTGACGCCTGATGTCCGACTATCTTCCTCTGAGCTTGCGGATCGCCTGAATCTGGGCCATCGCTTCGGCGAGTTCGGCCTGGGCCTTGGCATAGTCGATATCGGCCGATCGATTGAGCAGGGCTTCTTCGGCTTTCTTGCGGGCTTCTTCGGCCTTGGCCTCGTCGAGATCGTGGCCGCGGATTGCGGTATCGGCCAGAACGGTCACGCGACCGGGCTGCACTTCGAGGATGCCGCCGGCGACGAACACGAAGGTCTCTTCGGCCTTGCCGACCAGTTTGATGCGAACCGCCCCCGGCCTGATGCGGGTGATGAGCGGGATGTGCTGAGGAAAAATGCCCAGCTCTCCCGACTCGCCCGGCAGCACGACGAACTCGGCTTCGCCCTCGAAAATCGATTCTTCGGCGCTGACGACGTCGACCTGGATGGTGCTCATTTGATGGTCTTCGCCTTTTCGAAGGCCTCGTCGATCGTGCCGACCATGTAGAAGGCCTGCTCGGGCAGCGCATCGCACTCGCCGTCGACGATCATCTTGAAGCCGCGCAGCGTTTCATTAAGCGGCACGAACTTGCCGGGCGAACCGGTGAAGACTTCGGCGACATGGAAAGGCTGCGACAGGAAGCGCTGGATCTTGCGGGCGCGGGACACAGCAAGCTTGTCGTCGGGCGAGAGCTCGTCCATACCCAGAATCGCGATGATGTCGCGCAGCTCTTTGTAGCGCTGCAGCGTGGATTGCACGCGTCGGGTGATGGTGTAGTGCTCCTCACCGATGATGTACGGGTCGACCTGACGCGAGGTGGAGTCGAGCGGGTCGACCGCAGGGTAGATACCCAGCGCCGCGATGTCACGCGAGAGCACAACGGTGGCGTCAAGGTGAGCGAAGGTGGTGGCAGGCGAGGGGTCGGTCAAGTCGTCGGCTGGCACGTAGACCGCCTGGATCGAGGTGATCGAGCCGGTCTTGGTCGACGTGATGCGCTCCTGCAGGCGGCCCATTTCTTCGGCCAGCGTCGGCTGGTATCCCACCGCAGAAGGCATACGACCGAGCAGCGCCGAGACTTCGGTGCCGGCCAGGGTGTAGCGATAGATGTTGTCGACGAAAAAGAGGATGTCCTTGCCTTCGTCGCGGAAACGCTCGGCCATGGTCAGGCCGGTGAGGGCCACGCGCAGACGGTTGCCCGGGGGCTCGTTCATCTGGCCGAACACCATGGCGACCTTGTCGAGCACGTTGGACTCGTCCATCTCATGATAGAAGTCGTTGCCCTCGCGAGTGCGCTCACCCACGCCGGCAAACACCGAGTAGCCCGAATACTGCTTCGCGATGTTGTTGATCAGCTCCATCATGTTGACGGTCTTGCCGACACCGGCGCCGCCGAACAGGCCGATCTTGCCGCCCTTGGCAAACGGGCAGACCAGGTCGATCACCTTGATGCCGGTGGGCAACAGTTCGACTGACGGGGAGAGGTCGGCGAATTTTGGCGCGGGTTGATGGATGGCGCGGCGCTCGTCGGTCTTGATCGGACCGGCTTCGTCGATCGGGCGACCCAGCACGTCCATGATTCGGCCCAGGGTGGCTTCACCCACCGGCACTTCGATGCCTTTGCCGGTATTGGTCACCGGCATGCCGCGACGCAGGCCGTCGGACGAGCCAAGTGCAATGGTACGCACGACGCCGTCGCCGAGCTGCTGCTGCACCTCGAAGGTCAGGCCGACCTCGGCCAGACTGTTGCCGGCATCTTCAAGCACCAGCGCGTCATAGACCCGGGGCATCGAGTCGCGCGGGAACTGGATGTCCACCACCGCGCCGATGCACTGAACAATATGGCCTTGCTGCATGTCGGGACCTCGTTGATTCGCTTTGATAGGGTTCGGATTGGGGTCGTCGGTGTCGCGCCAGCCTAGACGGCGGCCGCTCCGCTGACGATCTCGCTGAGTTCTTTGGTGATGGCTGCCTGCCGTGCCTTGTTATAGGACAGCTGCAGTTCGCCGATGACTTTCTTGGCGTTGTCGGAGGCCGATTTCATGGCCACCATGCGTGCCGACTGCTCGGAGGCCATGTTCTCGGCCACCGCCTGGTAGACCAGCGCCTCGACATACCGCAGCAGGAGGTCGTCAAGCACGGTCTGAGCATTGGGCTCGTAGAGATAATCCCAGGCGTAATCGCGGCTGGTCTCTTCCAGACGGTGTGCATCGAGCGGCAGCAGCTGCTCGATCACCGATTCCTGCTTCATGGTGTTGATGAAGCGCGTGTAAGCGATGTAGACCGCATCGATCTCGCCGGCGGCATAGGCATCGAGTTGCAGCTTGATCGGGCCGATGAGCTTGTCGAGTTGCGGTGCGTCACCGAGGTGAACCGCCTGCGACACCACCTTGGCGCCGATACGTTGCATGAAGCCCAGTCCCTTGTTGCCGATGGCGCTGACCTGCACTTTCGCGCCCGACTTTTCGAGCTCGCGCAGCCGCTGAACCGTCATCCTCAGGATGTTGGTGTTCAGGCCGCCGCACAGTCCCTTGTCGGTGGTGACCAGTACCAGGCCGACCGCCTTGACGGTTTCGCGGCGGATCAGAAAGGGGTGCCGGTACTCGGGATTGGCGTTGGCCAGGTGGGCAGCGATATTGCGCACCTTGTCGCCGTAGGGGCGCGAACGCCGCATCCTTTCCTGCGCCTTGCGCATTTTGGACGCAGCGACCATTTCCATCGCCTTGGTGATCTTGCGCGTGTTCTGCACGCTCTTGATCTTGTTGCGGATTTCTCTGGAGCCAGCCATGGCGGCCTATGCCTTCGTCTGCGGTGGTCGCTTGCGCGGGAGGGCGGTCAGAATGCGCCGGTCTTGAGGAAAGACTCGACCGCGCCCTTGAGCGCCTCTTCATCTTCTTTCGACAGGTCCTTGGAGGTCTCGACACGGTCGACCCATGCAGCGTGCTGGGTCTTCATGTGGTCGTGCAGTGCAGTCTCGAAGGGCAGCACTTTGTCGACCGGCAGCTCATCGAGGTAGCCACGGGTGACGGCAAAGAGCGACACCGCGAGCTGCCAGACCTGCAGCGGCTGGTACTGGGGCTGCTTCAGGATTTCGACCGTGCGACGGCCGCGCTCGAGCTGGCGACGGGTTGCGTCGTCGAGGTCGGAGGCGAACTGCGCAAACGCGGCGAGCTCACGGTATTGCGCGAGGTCGGTCCGGATACCGCCCGACAGCTTCTTGACGACCTTGGTCTGCGCAGCGCCGCCGACTCGCGACACCGAGATACCGGCGTTGATCGCGGGGCGGATACCGGCGTTGAAGAGGTCGGTCTCGAGGAAGATCTGACCGTCGGTAATCGAGATGACGTTGGTCGGCACGAAGGCCGACACGTCGCCGGCCTGGGTCTCGATGATCGGCAGAGCGGTCAACGAGCCAGTCTTGCCCTTGACTTCACCGTTGGTGAACTTCTCGACATATTCCTCGTTGACGCGGGCAGCGCGCTCGAGCAGACGCGAGTGGAGATAGAAGACGTCGCCGGGATAGGCTTCGCGACCCGGCGGGCGGCGCAGCAGCAGCGAGACCTGGCGATAGGCAACCGCCTGCTTGGTCAGGTCGTCATAGATGATCAGCGCGTCTTCGCCGCGATCGCGGAAGTATTCGCCCATCGTGCAGCCCGAGTAGGCGGCGATGAACTGCATGGCCGCCGATTCGGAGGCGGTCGAGGCCACAACGATGGTGTAGGCCATCGCGCCGGTTTCTTCGAGCTTACGCACGACGTTGGCCACGGTGGAGGCTTTCTGGCCGATCGCGACATAGACGCAGAAAACGCCCTTGCCTTTCTGGTTGATGATGGTGTCGACCGCGACCGCGGTCTTGCCGGTCTGGCGGTCGCCGATGATCAGTTCGCGCTGGCCGCGGCCGATCGGGACCATGGAGTCGATCGCCTTCAGACCGGTCTGGACCGGCTGCGACACCGATTTCCGGGCGATCACGCCCGGGGCAACCTTCTCGATGATGTCGGTCATCTTGGCGTTGATCGGACCCTTGCCATCGATCGGCTGGCCGAGCGAATTGACCACACGGCCAATCAGCTCGGGGCCAACCGGCACCGACAGAATCTTGCCGGTGGCCTTGACCACGTCGCCTTCGGAGATCTGCTCGTATTCACCGAGCACCACCGCGCCGACCGAGTCGCGCTCGAGGTTGAGCGCCAGGCCGAACACGTTGCCGGGGAATTCGATCATCTCGCCCTGCATCACATCAGACAGGCCGTGGATGCGGCAGATGCCGTCGGTGACGGACACGACGGACCCCTGGTTGCGCGCGTCGGCGGCAACATCGAGGTTCTGGATCTTGCTCTTCAGCAGTTCGCTGATTTCGGCCGGATTGAGCTGCATTCGTTTCTCTCGTGGAGTTTGGTTCAGCGCTTACTTCATCAGCGCATCGGCGAGCTGCGCGAGCTTGCCGCGCACCGAGGTGTCGAGCACCTCATCACCAATGCGAATCGAGATGCCGCCGATGAGTTCGGGATCGACTGATACGGTTGCCTTGACCTTTCGGCCGTATTTTGCTTCGAGCGTGGCGACCACCTGCGCCGATTGCTGCTCGGTCAGCGGGTAGGCGGAGTCGATGCGGGCGTCAAGCACGTCGTCGGCCTGGTTCTTGAGTCGCTCGAAGTGACTGACGATTTCGGGCAGGACCGCCAAACGTTCGTTTTCTGCCAGCAGCTTCAGGAAACCGAGCTGATCAGCCGACAGGTTGCCGGCGACTTCCGAGACCAGCTGCGCGACCTGCTCATGCTTGATCCGCGGGTTGCCCAGCAGACCGTGAGCAGCCGGGCTGGCAATGACTGCTGCCAGCCGTGCCAGCGCATCAGACCAATGCGCCAGCGCTTGAGGACCCTGAGCCAGCTTGAAGGCGGCTTCGGCGTAGGGACGGGCGATGGTGAGCGATTCGGCCATGGCAGGGCGGCGTCCTAGCGAAGCTCGGCTTTGAGGCCGTCGAGCAGCTGCGCGTGAGCCGAAGGATCGATCTCACGGCGAAGGATGCGTTCTGCGCCCGAGACCGCCAGCAGCGCGACCTGCTCGCGAAGCTGGTCTTTGGCACGCTGAGCGGCCAGGGCCGCTTCGCCCTCGGCGGCTTTGCGAGCCTCGGCGAGAATGCGGGCGGCTTCGGCACGCGCCTCTTCAACCAGGTGCGCGGCCTGCTTTTCGCCGGAAGCGCGAACTTCGGCAGCACTGGCGCGGGCCTGCTTGATCTCGGCCTCGACACGCTTTTCAGCGGCGGCGAGCTCGGACTTGGCCTTGTCGGCCGCAGCCAGACCGTCGGCGATCTTCTTGCTTCGTTCGTCGAGTGCCTTGACGATCGGCGGCCAGACATACTTGGCCGTAAACCACCAGAGTGCCAGAAAGACGGCGATCTGGACGAAAAGCGTCGCGTTGATATTCACGAACGGCTTCCTCCGAAGGGGACCTGGTACGACAGTCCGGTGACGGGCATGACGTTGCGCTTGACCCGGATCACTTGAAGGGGTTGGCGAAGGCAAACATCATGGCGATACCGACACCGATCAGGAAGGCGGCGTCGATCAGACCAGCCAGCAGGAACATCTTGGTCTGCAGCTTGTCCATGAGTTCGGGCTGGCGGGCAGCGGCCTCGAGGTATTTGCCACCCATCATGGCGATGCCGATACAGGCACCCAGAGAACCCAGCCCGATGATCAGGCCGGCGGCGATCGCGACGAAAGCTACGTTGGTCATGACGACTCCTTAAGGTTGAACCGAGGTCCAGCGGTTGAGGTTGATATGAAAACTTGGAACGGAAAAAGAAAAACGGTCGGCGCCCGGCAGAGCGCCTCGCGCGGTGTCAGTGGTGCTCGTGTGCCTGCCCGATGTAGACCAGCGTCAGCATCATGAAGATGAATGCCTGAAGCGCCACGATCAGGATGTGGAATATTGCCCATCCCAAACCGGTGACGATGTGCATGCCGGCTCCCCACCAGGTCGCCGAGGCACCCAGCAGTGCGATCAGCATGAAGACCAGTTCGCCGGCAAACATGTTGCCGAACAGCCGCATGCCGAGCGAAATGGTCCTGGCGAGATATTCGATCAGCTGCATCAGCAGGTTGACCGGGGCGAGCAGGATGCCGGAGCCGAAAGGCGCCGACACCAGCTCATGCAGGAAGCCGCCCGAGCCCTTGGTCTTGATGCCGTAATAGATTGACGCGCCCAGCACCACCAGCGACATCGCAAACGTGGCGTTCAGGTCGGCGGTCGGGACGACCCGCATGTAGGCATGGTGAGGATCGCCACCGGCCGCCCCGTGAATCTGCTCCCAGATCTTGGGAATCAGATCGAGAGGGATGAAGTCCATGGCGTTCATGAAGAAGATCCAGACGAAGGACACCAGCGCCAGCGGGGCGATATAGGTGATGTCGCCCTTGACAATCGAACGCGCCTGTTCGTGGACGAATTCGACAACCGATTCGATGGCACCGACGAAGCGCCCGGGTACGCCGGGGGTGACCGATCGGGCGGCGCGGTACATCAGCGCGCAGGACACCAGACCCATCAGCACTGCCCAGAACACCGTGTCGAGGTTCACGAGCGAAAAGTCGACCACCTTTTCCTGGGGATGACCCGAGGTATTGAAATGCGTCAGGTGATGGACGATGTACTCGGAGGCTGAAGGGGCGTGCGCGGCGTCGGCCATGTCTGCTAAGTCTGTCGCTAGGGCGTTGCGGTTCGTCGAGGTACTGCTGCTTTACTTGTTCGATTCGGGCGCCCAGAGGAGCGCAAACAAAGGTGCCTGCAATGCAGCAATCAGACCGACCAGCATTGGCAGCCAGTTCAGCGACTCGAACATTCTGGCGATCAGCGCAATCAGCGCGACCGTCAGGCCGATCTTCGCGAACTCGCCGAGGAAGAACACAACCGGATACGACTCGGCGGTTCGTCCCCGATTGGCTGCCAGTCGCAATGCGAACAGGCCGTTCGGGACAATTGCTGCCACGCCGCCAAGCACCAAAAACAGGGCGCTGTGCCAGTCGAAAACGATGCCGGTCAAGAGACCGAGCAACGCGACTGTGGCGACTTGCAGACCGACAGCGATAAACATTCTGATCGTGCAGTCGGAGAGCCGGCCGGCAAAGACGGCGAAGTATAGGCGATCAGACTGGACCGGTCAAAAAGGATCGTGAGAGACAGTGAGGAATTTGTCGCGTCGCAGCATGATTGCTGCCGTTTGAAGCCTTATTCGATCGATGGAACCGCCACACCGACTCGGTCGAAACGACGCAACATCGCGATCAGCGCGACGGCCATGATCGGCCCGGCGAGCGGGTAGGCGATCGCGGCGACGATCGGCACCACCAGGATCAGGTGGCGCAGGCCCCAGCTGTAGAGCGTGCCGGCCGCCCTGACATAACGGACTCCCACGGCAAGCCAGCGGGCGCGCGCATCGCTTCCCACAGGCATCGCACCGATATAGCTGGCATGGTTGTAATAACGCATTGCCATGGCCGACGACAGCAGCGACGCGAAGAGCATGGTCATCAGCATGAGGTCGAGGACGGTTCGCGGCTCGATCGCGAGGGGGTCGGTATTTGCGCTGTGCAGGCCGATATGCAGCGAGGGCACGCTCAGGGCTGCCGTGCCCATCAGGGCGAGCGCTGCCGTCGAAGCAATCATGGTGGCCGACATCATCGAATTGCGCAGGGTCTGAACCGCCAGGATCTCGGAGCCCGGCTGATGCGAGACGGCAATGAACCACTCCTCGCGCATCGTGGCGTGGGCAGTGCGTGCAAGGCCCAGCGGATCGCGGCGCTGCTGCCGCGCGAGCGCCAGTTCGTACGCGACCAGCGCCATGACCGTCGTGAGGACGGCCAGCCAGACGCCGACGGTCGTCATCGCGTCGAGGCGCCAGCCTGCGCTGACTGCAGAAGACCCGCCTGCCGCCGGCGCTCGATCAGTTCGAAGAGCCCCATGCCGGCGATCATGGCGAGCACGAAGATCAGCGCCTTGGACTCACCCATGCCCAGCGCCACCAGACCGGGGCCGGGGCAAAAGCCGGCAATGCCCCAGCCGATACCGAACAGGACGCTACCCGCCATCAAGCGCCGGTCGAGCTGACGGGATGTGGGCAGCTTCATCTCGAGGCCGATCAATGAGGTCTTGCGCCGCCCGGCGATCGCAAAGGCCAGCGCGCCGACGCTGATCGCGCCTGCCATGACCAGGGCAAGGGACGGGTCCCACAGACCGGCGAGGTCGAGAAAGCCGAGTACCTTGGCGGGATCAGCCATCCCGGAAGCGATCAGGCCGATGCCAAAGATCAATCCGGTAAGGAGGGACGTCAGACGCTGCATGATGGTGCTCCCTGGAAAATGATTGCTGTCGACGGGGCGGGGCCGGAATCAGGCCGCCAGCCAGTGACGAAGGACATAAACCGTGGCAAACCCGGCCGCCATGAATGTGGCGGTTGCAGCCAGCGAACGAGGCGACAGGCGCGAGATGCCGCACACCCCGTGTCCGCTGGTGCAGCCCCCGCCATAGCGCGTGCCAACACCGACCAGCAGGCCTGCGAGCACCAGCGCGCCAGTCCCGGCATCGATGTGCGGGGTCGGCACGGCCGCAAAGAGGCGCCAGACGAGCGGGGCGGCGACCAGGCCGCCGACGAAAGCGACACGCCAGCCGATGTCGCCGGCAACCGGCCGAAGCAGGCCACCCAGGATGCCGCTGATGCCGGCGATGCGGCCATTGAGCAGCACGAACATCGCCGCAGCCAGGCCGATGAGCACGCCGCCGGTGAGCGAGGCGCCGGGGGTGAAGGCATTCCAGTCGATGGTCATGGCGTCTCGTCCTCAGGGCAATAGAGCCGGTAGAGCACCGCCAGGATCTCGAGGATCGCAGGGTCGGCGATGCGATAGAAAATCTTCTTGCCGTCGCGGCGGGTTTGTACGACGCCATCAGCACGCAGGACCGCAAGTTGCTGGGAGAGCGTGGGCTGGCGGATGCCAAGCAGCGATTCGAGGTCGCCCACGCAGCACTCCGACTGCGACAGCTGACACAGAAGCAAAAGGCGGTCCTCGTTGCCGAGCAGCTTGAGCGCGGCCACCGCACGGCTGGCCGCCTGGCGCAGGCGCTGCGCGTCGATCGCCGCGGCAGTGGGCGCGTTGGCAGACAAGGGCGGCGTATTGAGCGGCATCGCTCCGCTGACAGGAGCGTGTGTTTCGGCAGACATCGATTCGCGGGACATGACGGAGGACAAGACGGAGAACATGAAATCACTATACTTGTAAATAATCTATAAATCAATATACTGATTTCACTTTCTGTTTTCACCTTGAAGGAGTCCACCATGACCACCGCATCGAGCGGATTGCCCCCGTCAGGCCCGAGCAGCGCGTCGGCCATGCCCGGAGCCCGCGGCAAGTTGACCAGCCAGGCGTTTTTCGACCCAGGGACATCCACCGTCTCGTATGTGGTCTGGGACCATGCCAGCCGCCGGGCCGCGGTCATTGACCCGGTGCTTGACTACGCCTTTCGCTCCGGGCGCACCAGCACCGGCTCGGCCGATCGGGTGCTCGCGTATCTGCGCGACCATGATCTGCGCCTCGACTGGATCCTCGAGACCCACGCCCATGCCGATCACCTGTCGGCGGCGCAATACCTCAAAGGCAAGGCCGGCGGGCGGGTGGCAATCGGCGCGCACATCAGCGCGGTGCAGGCCACCTTCGGCAAGCTCTTTCATTTCGAGTCGGCGTTTGTGCCCGATGGCCGTCAGTTCGACCATCTCTTTGCCGACAACGAGACGTTCCGGATCGGCGAGACCGAAGCGACCGCGCTCTGGGTGCCGGGTCATACACCGGCCGACATGGCGTTTCTGATCGACGGCAGTCTTTATGTCGGCGATACCCTGTTCATGCCCGATGTCGGCACGGCGCGGGCCGACTTTCCGGGCGGAGATGCCCGGGCGCTATATCGCTCGATCCGGCGCCTGCTCGATTTCCCGGCCGACACCGCGATGTTCGTCTGTCACGACTATCCGCCGACCGACCGTTCGCCGGCCTGGCGCACCACGGTGCGTGACCAGCGGGCCGGCAACATCCATGTGCGCGACGGCATCAACGAGGAGGCCTTCGTGGCGATGCGCACTGCCCGCGATGCCACGCTTGATGTGCCGATGCTGCTGGTGCCGTCGATCCAGGTGAATGTGCGGGCCGGCCATCTGCCACCGGCCGACGACAACGGGGTGAGCTATCTGCGGATCCCGGTGAATGTGCTGGGCGGCTGAGGCCAGGCCATCATGACCGGCCGGAAACGACGCGGGCCGGCGGTCAGCGGCGAGGATCCAAGGCGTCCCGCAGGCCATCGCCGAAGAGGTTGAAGGCGAGCACTGTCAGGAAGATGGCCAGCCCGGGGAAAACCGCCATCCAGGGCGCCTGCGTCAGAAAGCGCTGGGCGGTGTTGAGCATCGACCCCCAGCTTGGCGCGGGCGGCTGCTGACCAAGCCCCAGAAACGACAGACTCGCCTCGGCGATGATGGCGGCAGCCACCGCGAGCGTGGCCTGCACCATCACCGGCGGCAGGATGTTGGGAAGGATATGCCGCAGCAGGATGCGAATCGGCGGGTTGCCGACGGCACGAGCAGCCTCGACATAGTCCTCCGCCCGCGCCGCCAGCACCTGGCCGCGCGCCAGACGCACGAAGATCGGGGTGGCGGTGACGCCGATCGCGATCATCGCATTGCCAAGGCTCGGGCCCAGAAAGGCGGCCAGTGCGATCGCCAGGATCAGGAAGGGAATGGCCAGCATCGCATCGGTGAGGCGGCTGATGAGGGCATCGGTCCAGCCGCCGACATATCCGGCCACCATCCCGGTGGGCACGCCGACACCCACTGCAATGGCCACCGCGATCACACCTGCCGACAGCGAGGCCCGGGCGCCCCAGATGATGCGCGACAGCAGATCACGACCGACCTCGTCGGTGCCGAACCAGTGCGCGGCACTTGGCGCCTTGCGCACCAGCGTCCAGCTGGTGGCCAGGGGGTCATAGGGCGCAATCCAGGGCGCAAAAAGTGCCAGAACGACCATCCCGATCAGGACCACGCCACCGAAAACCGCGGTCGGGCGGCTCAGCAGCGCACGAAGCGCAAGGCGCCCGGGGCTGTCGATGCGGGCGGTGGGCGCGGACGCCGTGCCGGCAGACACCACGCTCATGTGCGCAGCCTCGGATTGACCAGCACGTAGAGCACATCGGCCAGCAGATTGAGCAGGATGTAGACCGTGGCGGTCACCAGCACCACGCCCTGGACGACTGCGTAATCGCGGTTGAAGACCGCATCGACAATCAGCTTGCCAAAGCCCGGAATCGAGAAGACCTGTTCGGTCAGCACCGCCCCCGACAGCAAGGTGCCGAATTCGAGCGCGCCCAGCGTGATCACCGGCGTGAGCGCATTGCGCAGGGCGTGGCGCAGCACCACCGCGGGTTCGTAGAGCCCCTTAGCCCGCGCCGTGCGCACATAGTCGGCGTTCATCGCCTGCAGCATCGCCGAGCGGGTGTGTCGCATCAGCACCGCCGCAATCGCATTGCCGAGCACGAAGGCCGGCATGATGGTGGTGGCCAGCGACTGCATCAGGTCTTCGCGCGGACTCACGAAGCCCGATGCCGGCAGCCAGCCGAGCTTCACCGAGAAAAGAAAGATCAGCATGATGCCCAGCCAGAAATTGGGCGTGGACAAGCCCCACAGGGCAAAGACATTGGCGCCGACATCCCAGGCACTGCCCTTTTTGACCGCCGACAGGATGCCCGCCGGAATGCCGATGAGCAGCGCGATCAGCATCGCCATGGTCGCCAGCTGCAGCGTCACCGGGAGCTTTTCGGCCACCAGCTGAGCCACCGGCTGCTTGATGCGCATCGACTCGCCGAGGTCGCCCTGCAGCACGCCCGCCATCCAGCGGCCGTACTGCATCGGCAGGGGTTCATCGAGGTGATATTGCCGACGGATCTGTTCGATGACCTCCGGATCCTTTTCCTCGCCCGCCATGACCAGCGCCGGATCACCCGGCAGCAGCTGCTGCAGCGAGAAGATCAGCACCGACACCAGAAAGACGGTGGGCAGCAGCTGCAGCAGGCGGCGGGGCAGGAAATGAAGCATCGGTCAGGTCAGATCAGGGACAGATCAGGGCTTGAGCCTGAGGTCGGTCACGCGGATCAGCCCGTCGGGCAGGACCTTGAAGCCCTCAAGCTTCGGGCTGTGCGCAAAGAGCAGCGCGCGGTGATAGAGATAGAGCACCGAGCCTTCGGTCAGCCACTTGGCCGCGACCTGCTCGTAGATCGCCTTGCGCTCGGCCTGCGGGGTGACCGTGCGGGCCTTCTCGAGCAGGGCGTCGAGCGCCGGGTCGCAATACTTGCCGTAGTTGAGCGGACCCTTGCATGAGGCAAACGAGAAGATGTTGCCGTCCGGGTCGGTGCGTCCGCTCCAGGCCAGCAGATAGAGCTGGAAGTTGCCCTTTTCGGCCTCGTCGAGCGAGGTGGCGAACTCGGTGACCCGCAGCTTGAGCTCGAAGCCGGCCTCGGCCGCCATCGACTGCATCACCTCGGCGACCGCCTTGGTCTCGGGATTGTTCGGCACCATGAAGTCGAGGACGATCGGCGTGGCCACGCCGGCTTCCTTGATCAGGGCGCGCGCCTTGGCGACATCGCGCTTGGGCATCGGAAACTTGGACTGGTAGTAGGGATTGGTGGCGGTCACCCACTGGTTGTCGGGGTTTTGCACACCGTTGAAGACCACGTTGTCGAGTGCTTCGCGGTCGATCGACAGCTCGAATGCCTGTCGAACCTTGGCATTCTTGCCCAGGGGATTATTGGCCTTCTCGCCGTTGGCCACATTCATGGTCACACCCTGATAACCCAGCTCGAAGCCGGTCGCCAGGCGCAGCCTCGAATCCTTCTTCACCTCGGCGATATCGGTGGCAAGCAGCCGCTCAAGCAGATCGAGCTGGCCCGATTTCAGGTTGGCCAGACGCACGGTCGAGTCCTGGATCGGCCGATAGATGATGCGGTCGATATTGACGCGGGATTTGTCCCAGTAGTCGGGGAAGCGCTCGACCACGATGCGGTCCTGGGCGACCCGCTCGACGAACTTGTAAGGGCCGGCGCAGACCGGCGCGGTGCCGAACTTGTCGCCAAGCGTGCGCGCCGCCTTGGGCGAGACCATCATGCCGGCGCGGTCGGTGAGCTGGGCGAGCAGCGGCGAAAACGGCGCTTTGAGCAGGATTCGCACGGTGAGCGGATCGACCACCTCAACCTTGTCGATCGGGGAGATCTCGGCGCGCCGGAACGACCCAGGCAGGGTCAGGTGGCGCTCGAGGCTGAACTTTGCCGCCTCGGCATCGAAGGGCTCGCCATCATGGAACTTGACGTTCGGGCGCAGCTTGATCGTCACCGTCTTGCCGTCGGCCGAGGTCTGGTGCGACAGCGCGAGTTGCGGCACGAAATTCAGCTTTTCGTCGATGTCGAAGAGCTTGTCGCAGATCGAGGCGAACACGATCCGCCCGACATAGGTTCGGGCCATGGTCGGATCAAGCAGATCGGGATCCTCGGCCAGGCCGATGCGCAGGGTGCTTTGCGCGCTGGCCGGCGCGATGCCGGCGCAGGCCAGCGTCAGTGCGAGCAGGGAGGTTTGCAGGAGCCTGGTTTTGAGTGTCATGGCGTCGGTCTCATCAGGAGGGCAAGGTTAATGGGAGTCGTCAGAATGGGATTTGTGAAAAAGGGCTCATCAGCGCACGAAGGCTGCCTGGAGGCGGGCGAGCGCGGGGTTGCCCGGCGCCGTCGGTGGAGCGATCGACATCGGCGCAGGGCCGATCCGACGCCAGTGCCAGCAGGCAACCGCCGTGCCGTCGCCTGCGGCCTCAAGCGGCGGCGACTCGGTGCGGCAGCGCTCATCGGCATGCGGACAGCGGGTATGAAAGTGGCAGCCGGCAGGCGGCGAAAGCGGCCTGGGCACATCGCCACCAATGGCCGGCTCGCCGGCACGACGGGTCGGGTCGGGCACCGGCACTGCCGACAGCAGCGCCCGGGTGTAGGGATGGCGCGGCGCACCCAGCACGATCGAGGCCGGTCCGGTCTCGACGAAGCGCCCGAGATACATCACACCCACGTCGGTGGCGATCTGGCGCACCACCGCGAGGTCGTGCGAGATAAAAACATAGCTGAGTGCGAGTTGGCGTTGCAGGTCGGCCAGCAGATTCAGGATTTGCGCCTGGATCGACACATCGAGCGCCGAGACCGGCTCGTCGCAGACGATCACCCGCGGCCCGGCAGCCAGCGCCCGGGCAATCGCCAGGCGCTGGCGCTGCCCGCCCGAGAATTCATGCGGATAGCGGCGTGCCGCCTCGGGGGGCAGCCCGACCATGCCGAGCAACTCGGCGACCCGCGCCGTGCGCCCTGTCGCCGGCACGGTCTCGTGCAGCATGAGCGGCTCGGCGAGCATGTCGCCGGCGGTCAGACGCGGATTGAGCGAGCCATAGGGATCCTGGAAGATCAGCTGGATCAGGCCGCGTAGCCGGCGCATGGCCGATGCGTCGGCGGCGATCAGATCATGGCCGTCGAGCTCGAGCTGACCGGCAGTTGGCTCGATCAGTCGCAGCAGCAGCCGCGCCACGGTGGATTTGCCGCAGCCCGATTCGCCGACGATGGCGAAGGTTCTGCCGGGGGCGAGTTCGAAGGAGACGCCGTCGACCGCCCGCACCGTGCTGGTCGACCGACCGAAAAGGCCCTGTCGCACCGGGAAGTGCTTAACGAGGCCATTGACTCGCAGCATGGCGCTCATGGCTGCAAGGCCGTCTCGAGCGGCGGAAGGCTCGCAGCCAGGGTCTCGAGCGGGGCCTTCCAGCAGCGCGAGGCATGGCCCTCGATGATGGTGCGCAGCGGCGGCGCCTGCGTGCGGCATTGCGCGTCGGCAAACGGGCAGCGACTGGCAAAGCGGCAGCCCTCGGGCATGGCGGTTGCTGCCGGCACCATGCCTTCGATAGCGGCCAGCCGGGCGCGCGGGGCGCCAAGCGACGGCATCGCGCCCATCAGTCCGACGGTATAGGGATGCTGCGGCATGGCAAAGAGCGCCTCGACCGGCGCCTCCTCGACCACCTGCCCGGCGTACATCACCACCACGCGGTCGGCCATTTCGGCCACCACGCCGAGGTCGTGGGTGATCAGCACGATTGCCGCCGAGGTCTCGGTGCGCAGCGTGCGCATCAGAGCCAGCACCTGCGCCTGGATGGTCACGTCGAGCGCGGTAGTGGGCTCATCGGCGATCAGCAGCGCCGGCTGGCACAGCAGCGCCATGGCGATCATCACCCGCTGGCGCATGCCACCCGACATCCGGTGCGGATAGTCGTCGATGCGCTGCTCGGGCGCCGGAATGCGCACGCGCCGCAGCATCTCGATCGCAGCGGCCCGCGCCTGCGGCATCGACAGACCCCGATGGCGCACCAGCACCTCGGCAAGCTGCGCGCCCACGGTGAAGGCCGGATTGAGCGAGGTCATCGGCTCCTGGAAGATCATCGCCAGCCGGTCGCCGCGCAGATCGGCCAGGGCTCGCGGCGCCAGGCCGAGCAGGTCACGCCCCTCGAAACGGATCGAACCCGACACGCGAGCCGGCGGGCTGGCCACCAGCCCCATGATCGACAGTGCGGTCACGCTCTTGCCGCAACCCGATTCGCCGACGATGCACAGCGTCTGGCCGGCGGCGACCGAAAAGCTCACGCCGTCGACCGCACGCGCCGTGCCGCGCGGCGTGTCGAAGCTGACCCGCAGATCGTCGACCTCGAGCAGCATGGTCAGTCGGTCGAGGCCTTGGCGATCGCCGCCTCGATGACCGACCGGTCGAAGACGCCGCCCGGGAGGTCGCGGGTGGCGAAGAATTTCGCGAAATGCACAAAACGTTCGCGGCTCACCTGCTCGAGACGCTCGAGCTCGGCCAGCGGGTCGGGATGATCGTCGACGCGAAGATCAAGCGTCGGATACTCCTCGGTGGTGTGGATGCGAAGCGCTGCCGACTGCTTGCCGCGCTTGTCGCCGCCCACCGCCTCGCCAGCCTGCAGGGCCCGGATCAGCCGGCGGGCTAAGGGCAGATCGGCACCATCGATATAGACACGAGCGGTTTCGGCAATCACCTGCGGACCGGCCAGCATATTGCCGGCGACCGAAAACCCCTCATGGACGGCATGGCCGCACCAGGGGATGCAGTCGGCGCCGGTATGGGTAGCAATCGCGCCGCCGCTGTCCTGCAGATGGACCTGACGCGACTCACGGCCCGGGTCGGCGGCGAGCAGCATGTCGATCACGACTTGCGCCGGCACGCCTTCGCGCAGCAGGCGCAGGCCGCGCGCGCCGAAGGTGGGGTTGATCAGGGCCTGCGACGCCAGAGCGCCGACGCCACCGTCGGCATGGGCGCAGAGCGCACCGACCGCAAAAAACCGCGTGGCAACCGCCACACCAAAGGCACCGGTAACGGGATCACGTGCAACGATCGACCAGGTCATGACAGCACAAAGCAAAACGCGAAGGGTGCAAGGATACGGCAATGCATCAGGCGGTCAGCGATTTTGAATCGGCGGCGTCGACAAAGTGTTCTTGCAATTTGCCGTGACGCGTCGAACAATCGTTCGAGGCGCAACGCAAGCGGATTTGAGGAGCAGGCCGATGGGCAAGCAATCAGAAGTGACCGCCGCGAAGGCGGTGGCCGGTCGGCCGGTTCGGTCACTGTTCACGGCTCGCGCGGGGTTCTGTGCAGCTTGGTCAGCGATCTTGCGGGCGGCTTTGCTGGGCGGTGTGATGGGCGCTCTGTTGACATCGGGGCCTGCCCTGGCCCAGGCCGACGCCGATTCGACTCCCGGCAAACCCCCGGTTGCCCGGCGGTCCGGCGCCAAAACCATGGGCGAGCTGACCCGGTTCAACACCTCGATCGTCCGGATCGACACCCGCATTCCGGAGGACGCGACCTCTGCCAAGGGCCTGGGAACCTCCCGGGTCGGCACCGGCATCATTCTTGATGACAAGACCATCCTGACCATTGGCTACCTCACCGTCGAAGCCGACTCGGTGATGGTGACCACCGCGTCGGGCAAGCGGATCCCGGCATCGGTTGCCGGCTACGACCATGCCACCGGTTTCGGACTGGTGCGTGCGCTCGTGCCGCTCGACGGCACACCGATGGCGCTGGGTGACTCAGATCGGGTCACTGAGCGTCAGCGGGTACTCACTCTCGGCCATGGTGAGCCCGAGGCGACCGAGTTGCTGGTGGTCTCGCGCAAGGTTTTCACAGGCGGGTGGGAATACCTGATCGAGCGCCCGATCTACACCTTTCCGCCGGTCAACAACTGGAGCGGTGCGGCGCTCATCAGCGATGAAGGCAAGCTGGTCGGCGTCGGTTCACTGATCGTCGACGATGCAGCAAGCGCCCAGCGCAGCGTGCCGGGCAACCTTTGGGTGCCGGTCAATCTGCTCAAGCCGATCATGGCCGAGCTCCTTGCACGAGGCCGGCGCAGCGACGATATCCATCCCTGGCTTGGCATCACCACCGAGACGGTTCGCGGCTTTCTGATGGTGGTTCGTGTGGCACCACGAGGGCCGGCCGACGAGGCCGGCGTGACGCCGGGCGACATCGTGGTGGGCGTGGCCGGCGAGAAGGTCGCCGATCAGACCGAGTTTTACCGAAAACTCTGGAAGAGCGGGCCGGCCGGCACGCCGATCCCGCTGCGGCTTTTCAAGAACGGCGATGTCCGGGAGGTGACGGTCAAATCCATCGACCGGGCCGACTTCCTGCGCAAGGCCACCGGTATCTGAGGGCGCCAGATTGGGGCGCCCGGGCTGGGGCGCGGGTTTGGTGGTGGCTTAGTCGCCGATCCGATCTGCATCCAGACCCATTGCGGCGCGCAGACCCTCGAACTGCTCTGCCGAATCGAAGCGAATCACCATTCGGCCCTTGCCACGGGCATTGGCCTGCAGCTCAACCGCTGCCTGAAGATGCTCGGCAATCAGCTCCTGCAGCCGCTGCAGGTCGGGATCGATCTGGCGCCGCGATCCGCCCGAGTTCGCGCCTGACTGCGACTGCTGTGCCTGCTGCTGCACCACCAGCCGCTCGGTCTCACGGACCGACAGCCGCTTTTCGACCACCTGATTTGCGGCCAGGATCTGCTCGGCGCGCTCGAGCGCCAGCAGGGCTCGGGCGTGGCCCATCTCGAGGTCGCCGGCCAGCAGCATTGTCTGCACCGGCGCGGCCAGATTCAGCAGCCGCAGCAGGTTTGAGGTGGCGCTGCGCGAGCGTCCGATCGCCTCGGAGGCCTGCTCGTGGGTGTACTGGAACTCGTCAAGCAGACGGCGAATTGCCTGCGCTTCTTCGAGGGGATTGAGGTCCTCGCGCTGGATGTTTTCGATCAGCGCCATGGCGAGCGCATTCTGGTCGGAGACATCGCGCAGCATCACCGGCACCTCGTCGAGTCCGGCCAGCCTGGCTGCCCGAAAGCGACGCTCGCCGGCGATGATCTCGTAGCGATCGGCGCCCAGGGGGCGCACGACGATCGGCTGCATCATTCCGTGCTGGCGGATCGATGCGGCAAGTTCCTGCAGCGAGCTTTCATCCATACGGGTGCGTGGCTGATAGCGCCCGGCCTGCAACTTGTCGAGCGGCAGCGTCGATGGCGCCCGAATGCCTCCGGCCGCTGTCTCGGCCGGTGGCTCGAAGCTCTCGCCGAGCAGGTTTTCGAGGCCGCGGCCGAGGCCTTTTGGTTTTTTCGCAATCATGCTCAGAGGGGGTTCTGGTTGGGATCGTAAGGGGGGACGGGAGTCGACCGGGGCGGCAAACGGATCACATCGTCTTTGCGCGCTCGACCATCTCGGCACCGAACTCGAGATACGCCTTGGCGCCGCGCGACGCCGGGTCGAAGACCACGCCCGGCAATCCATGGCTCGGCGCCTCGGCCAGCCTGACATTGCGGGGAATGACAGTGCGAAACACCTTGTCGCCGAAATGCTTCTCGAGTTGCGCCGACACCTGCTGCGACAGGGTCATGCGCGGATCGAACATCACTCGCAGCAGTCCGATGACCTTGAGATTGCTGTTCAGATTGGCGTGAACTTTCTTGATGGTTGCCACCAGATCCGACAGTCCCTCGAGCGCAAAGTATTCGCACTGCATCGGAATCACCACGCCGTGAGCGGCGCACAAGGCATTCAGGGTCAGCAGCGACAGCGCCGGCGGCGCATCGATGAGGACGAAGTCGTACTGGTCGTCGACTGCTGCGAGCGCGTCTTTCAGGCGAGTCTCGCGCTGCTCGAAATCGATCAGGTCGATTTCAGCGCCAGCGAGTTCGCGGTTGGCCGGCAGCAGATGGTAGCCGGCGGCCTCGGCCCAGACGGTGGTCTCGTCCGCATCCGACATGCCGATGAGGACCTGGTAGACGGTGGTCTTGAGCGTGCGCTTGTCAATGCCGCTGCCCATGGTCGCATTGCCCTGCGGGTCGAGATCGACCAGCAGGACGCGCTGGCCGAGCTTGGCCAGGCCGGCGGCGAGGTTCACCGACGTCGTGGTCTTGCCGACGCCGCCCTTCTGATTTGCGATGGTGAAGATCCTGGCCACGTCTGCAAGGCTCCGTCTGGGTGAAAGGGGAGGTTGTGGGCTCGGCGCGGCGCGGTTCAGACCGAGCGCCGTAGCGCCGCCGGCGCAGGACCGGGAGACGTCGGTCCCAGCGAGAGAACTTGAGGCGATGCTGGTGCTGGTGCTGGTGCTGCTTGCGAAGCTGCCGCGGCGTGGCGGGCGTCATCCTTCGGAGCCGATCGGCCGGCGTGTCGGACGATCACAAGATGCCGCTGCGCGTCGAGAAAGGGGACCTGCAGCGCTTCGATCTCGACCTGGCAATGCGTGGGCAGTTCGGCACACTCAGACTCAAGACCGGCACGCTGGCCCTTCATGGCCACCACCAGCGTCGACGGCCCGATCAGACCGGCAGCAGCGTCGACGAAGTCGGGCAACGACGCGAAGGCCCGGCAGATCACCAGATCGACCTGACGAGTCAGCGCTTGGGCCCGCCCGGCAAAGACCTCGACGTTTGTAAGCGCCAGCTCCGCGCAAGACTGCCTCTGGAAGGCAACTTTCTTGCCAACCGGTTCAATCGACAGCACCTTGGCCCTCGGAAAAACGATCGCCAGCGGCAAGCCCGGCAGACCAGCGCCCGACCCCACATCGGCGATCGTCGCGCCCGACAGATCGAGATGCCGACTCAGCGGGGTGATGATCGCCAGCGAATCGAGCAGGTGCTGGATCAGCATCTGCTCCGGGTCCCTGACAGCGGTGAGGTTGTAAACCGCGTTCCACTTGCTCATCAGCGACAGCAAGGCCAGGAGCTTTTCATGCTCAGGCGGTGCCAGGTCGAGACCAACTTGCGCAGCCCCCTCCTGCAGTCGCCGCGCGAGCTTGGGGAGAGTTTGACCGGCGCTTGTCATCGATGATCGTTCAGGCCGCATCGTGCGAGGCACCAGCCCGCAGCCGCTTGAGGTGGACCAGCAGCAGCGAGACCGCGGCCGGAGTAATGCCCTGCATCCGTGAGGCTTGCCCGACGGTCTGCGGGCGATGCTGCGCCAGTCGCTGGCGCACCTCGACCGAGAGCCCCCGAACATCGTCGTACACGATTTCAGTCGGAATCGGCTGATGCTCCTGATGACTGACACGGTCGACCTCTGCCTGCTGCCGAACGATATAGCCTTGATACTTGAGCTGGATCTCGACCTGCTCGGCAACCGCCGGATCGGTCGCGCCGGGCCCGGTCGCTTCGATCACCGCGCGATATGCGACATCAGGGCGGCGGACCAGATCAGCGAGCGAGTATTCGCGCTCGATTGGGGCGCCAAGCAGAGCGGTGGCACGCGCCTCATCGAGCACTTTGGGATTGACCCAGGTACTGCGCAGGCGCTGCAGCTCGGCATCGATCGCGTCCCGTTTACGGCAGAACGCATCCCAGCGCCCATCGTCAACGCAACCAAGCGTTCGACCGATCTCGGTCAGACGCAGGTCGGCATTGTCTTCGCGCAGACTGAGTCGATACTCCGCCCTGCTGGTGAACATCCGATAGGGCTCAGCGACGCCACGAGTGATCAAGTCATCAACCAGCACGCCGAGATAGGCCTGGTTGCGAGCCGGACACCAGGCATCACGCGACTGGGTCTGCAAGGCGGCATTGATACCAGCGAGCAAGCCCTGAGCCGCGGCCTCCTCATAACCGGTCGTACCGTTGATTTGCCCGGCAAAGAACAGCCCGTTAATCGACTTGGTTTCGAGCGAGGATTTGAGTGCGCGCGGGTCGTAGTAGTCGTATTCGATTGCATAGCCGGGGCGAAGGATGTGGGCGTTCTCGAGGCCAACCATCGACCGGACGAGATTGATCTGGACATCGAAGGGCAGGCTGGTCGAGACACCATTCGGATAGAACTCGTGGGTCGTCAGGCCCTCAGGCTCAAGGAAGATCTGATGCGATGTCTTGCTGGCAAATCGGTGAATCTTGTCTTCTATCGATGGGCAGTAGCGTGGCCCCACGCCCTCAATGACCCCGGTATACATTGGTGACCGATCGAGGCCCGATCGAATGATCTCGTGCGTTTGCTCGTTGGTATGGGTGATCCAGCAAGGCATCTGACGCGGATGCTGCTCGGAAGTGCCCAGAAAGGAGAACACCGGAATGGGGTCACTGTCGCCGGGCTGAATCTCGAGGCGAGCGAAATCAATCGACCGACCATCAATGCGAGGCGGCGTGCCGGTCTTGAGACGGCCCTGCGGCAATTTCAGATCTTTGAGTCGGGCGCCGAGCGACAACGCGGGCGGATCACCGGCCCGGCCTGCTGAATAGTGATTCAGACCAACATGGATCAGGCCATTCAAAAAGGTGCCTGCAGTGACCACCACTGTTTGGGACTCGAATCGAATCCCGGTCTGGGTAATCGCGCCAACCACTCGATCTCCCTGAACAATCAGGTCATCAACGGCTTGTTGAAAGAGCCACAGGTTCGGCTGATTTTCAAGACGCGAACGAATCGCTTGTCGATAAAGCACGCGGTCGGCCTGAGCGCGAGTCGCCCTGACCGCCGGACCCTTGCTGGAGTTGAGGATCCGAAACTGAATGCCCGCCTCGTCTGTGGCAGACGCCATGGCACCGCCAAGCGCGTCGACTTCCTTGACCAGATGGCCTTTTCCAATGCCGCCAATCGATGGATTGCACGACATCTGGCCGAGAGTTTCGATATTGTGGGTCAGCAGCAAAGTGCGGACGCCCATCCTCGCCGCTACCAGCGCGGCTTCGGTGCCAGCGTGGCCGCCACCGACGACGATGACATCAAAACGCTCGGGAAAGTTCATGGCAGTCGGGGCAAGGAATCAAACCAAGGGGAGGCGAATTATAGGCGCTGTTTCACGTGAAACAGCCGAATCGGTACTTTGGACTTAGGTAACAGCGCTGAAGAGAATGCACCGGGGCGTACATTCCCGCCAGAGACGCAATCGGAATGTTTCACGTGAAACCTCTGCGCGCGGGCTAAGTGACGGCAAGCGCGCCAGCACACAGAGCAGGGCTCGGGCGGGATACGACGACTGGACAGTCGAATCAACAGCCACCAGGAGAGCCGTCGATCGGTCGCTGCAGTAGCGCAGCCGCAAGCCGCGGCCGTCAGACAAGCGTTAACAAGGGCCCTCAGACCAAAACAGGAACGTGCCGCGAGGATGGGCAATGTAGAGCCCAA
>CAMCXH010000004.1 GCA_945883285.1 Bordetella parapertussis
CGCGGCACACCACACATCTCGACGATGTCCTTGGCCGCGCCCATCACCACCGTCGGAATGCCATTGGCCTCGAGATGCCTTGCGGTCAGGCTGATCGTCTGATGGCAGATCGGGCAGTTGGCGACCAGCACGGCGACATCGACCCGATCAGCCTTGCAGATCGCCAGCACTTCGGTGGCATCGGTGGTCAGGGTGTGGCGCTGGCTGCGGTTGGTCGGCACACCGACAAAGCGCGGTGCGACCTCGCCGATGCGTCCGCTGGCCGCCGCGCGCCGCAGCGCCGGCAGCGGGAACCAGGTGTTCGCGTCATCGGTGAGGTGATCGCGGTCGATGCCGACATGCGAGACGCGCAGATCGTGATCGATCGAGGTGTCGCCGGTATAGACCTTGTAGAACTTGGCCCCCGCGTTGTAAGGCGCGCCGGCGCCCTGCGGGCCCTTGTCGGGCTGAAAGGGGGCGGCGGTGGTGAGCAGTGCCACGCGCGAGCGTGACAGGGGCTTGGCCAGCGTCTGGAAGGGCACGTCGGTGTACTGCGCATAGCGATAGGGGTTGCCATAGCCCAGCGCGTTATACCAGTCGTGCGTGCGGCGGATATACGGGACAGGGACGTCCCACAGTGGCGCCATATCCGGCAGTTCCTGTTCGTCTGACATGTCCTGTCTCCTTTGATGAGCTGTCTGGTGCGATCGGCACGCCAGGCGCTTTGGCAGGGTAGCCGCGGTGCATGGCTTGTCAAGTTTGCGGCTCGAGGCCTGACGCTCTCGCAGGCACCTGTTTTGCCGGTTTGCGATTGCCGGAACGCCCGACACGGCACGATCGGCCGGTGTGGGACACAATCGGGCCTCTCATGA
This sequence comes from Bordetella parapertussis, assembly GCA_945883285.1. Classification (GTDB taxonomy): domain Bacteria; phylum Pseudomonadota; class Gammaproteobacteria; order Burkholderiales; family Burkholderiaceae_E; genus UBA4615. The sequence goes on from CAMCXH010000004.1 coordinate 852, forward strand.
AGGTATTTCACGGTTGGCGCATGGTCGCCGCGGGCACCACCCTGCAACTGTTTCAGGCCGCCCTGATGCAGCAGGCCTTCGGTGCGTATGTGGCAGTGCTCGCAGCTGAAAAAGGCTGGAGCAAGACTGCGTTGTCGGGCGGCGCGGCCTTGCAGTCGATGGAGTCGGCTGTGATCGGCCCGGCACTCGGCTGGTTGAGCGACCGTTTCGGACCCTATCGGCTGATCCGGGCCGGCGTGCTGATCTTCGGCGCCGGCATGATCGCTCTGAGCCAGGTCGACTCGCTCGGCAGCTTTTATGCGGCGCTGATCGTGATTGCGCTGGGCACCAGCCTGGCCGGCTACTTCCCGATCAACATCGCGGTGATTCACTGGTTCGAGCGCTACCGGGCCAGAGCGCTGTCGATTGTCGGACTCGGGATGGCGGTCGGCGGCCTGTTCGTGCCGCTGGTGGCCGCCTCGATGCAGACCTTCGGATGGCGCTCGACCGCGATGTGGTCCGGTGTGCTGATCATTGTGCTGTGCGGGCCGATTTCGCTGCTCTTCAAGGATCGCCCGCAAGCGCTTGGACAGGAGATCGACGGCGACTGGGCCGCGGCCAAGACCGTCGGCGGCAAGGCCTCCGATGATGAGGCGGTCGAGTTCACCGCCCGCGAGGCGCTGCGCACACGGGCCTTCTGGCTGGTCTCGCTCGGCCACGGCTTTGCGCTGCTGGCGGTCACCGCAGTCAATGTGCATGCGATCACGCTGATCAAGGAGTCGCTTGGCTATACCGTGGCCCAGGCCTCGCTGGTCATCACGCTGATGACCGCCGCGCAGGTTGTCGGCGTACTGGCCGGCATGGCCTTCGGTGATCAGCTCAACAAGCGGCTGCTGGCGGCCTTTTGCATGCTGATGCATGGCGCGGGGCTGATGCTGCTGGCCTGGGCACAGGGGCCGGTGATGCTGACCGGATTCGCGCTGCTGCATGGCGCGGCCTGGGGTTTGCGCGGGCCGCTGATGCAGGCGATCCGGGCCGACTATTTCGGGCGTCGCTCGATCGGCATGATCATGGGTCTGTCGACGCTGATCGTGGCCATCGGCCAGATCGGCGGCCCGATGATCGCGGGCGGCATGGCCGACATCACCGGCAATTACCGAAGCGGCTTTACCGTGCTCGCGGTGCTGGTGGGTCTTGGCTCACTGCTGTTCTATTTCGGCAGTCCGCCGCCGCGACCGGTGCGGACCGCCGCGACCGACTCGGCGGCAAGTGCCGCTTGATCACCGTGCTGTGATCGCTGCCCTTTGATCACCGCACCATTCAACCCGACAATGGCGCTTCGCACCTGAGTCGCACCTGAGTCGCACCTGAGTCGCATCTGAGTCGCGCCTGTTCAATCCCTTTCAATCCCGTCTTTCCGAGTGATCCGACCATGCCTGCTGCCACCGACCATCTCGACATCCGCGACGCGGTACGCGCCCTGTGCGCCCAATACCCCGACGAATACTTCCGCAAGGTGGATGCCGCCCGCGCCTACCCGGAAGCCTTCGTCGATGCGCTGACCCGCGCCGGCTGGATGGCGGCGCTGATTCCGCAGGAGTACGGCGGCTCGGGGCTGGGCCTGGTCGAGGCCTCGGTGATCATGGAAGAGATCAACCGCTGCGGCGGCAATTCGGGCGCCTGCCATGGCCAGATGTACAACATGGGCACGCTGCTGCGCCACGGCTCGGCCGAGCAAAAGCAGCGCTGGCTGCCCAAGATCGCGAGCGGCGACTTGCGCCTGCAGTCGATGGGCGTGACCGAGCCCACCACCGGCACCGACACCACCCGTATCAAGACCACCGCGGTGCGTCAGGGGGACCGCTATGTCATCAACGGTCAGAAGGTCTGGATCTCGCGGGTTCAGCATTCCGACCTGATGATCCTGCTGGCCCGCACCACGCCGATCGATCAGGTCGCCCGCAAATCCGAAGGCATGTCGATCTTCGTGGTCGACCTGCGCGATGCCATCGGTCATGGCCTGACCGTGCGCCCGATCCCGAATCTGGTCAATCACGAGACCAATGAGCTGTTCTTTGAAAACCTCGAGATTCCGGCCGAAAACCTGATCGGCGAAGAAGGGCAGGGCTTCAAGTACATCCTCGATGGCCTGAACGCCGAGCGCGCGCTGATCGCGGCCGAATGCATCGGCGACGGCTACTGGTTCATCGATCGTGTCACCGCCTATACCAAGGATCGCGTGGTGTTCGGCCGCCCGATCGGACAGAACCAGGGCGTGCAGTTTCCGATCGCCGAGGCCTATATCGAGGTTGAAGCTGCCAACCTGATGCGCTGGAAGGCTTGCGAGCTTTTCGATGCCCGCAAGCCCTGCGGTGCCGAGGCCAATATGGCGAAATATCTGGCGGCCAAGGCCTCATGGGAGGCGGCCAATGCCTGCCTGCAATTCCATGGCGGCTTCGGCTTTGCCTGCGAATACGACGTCGAGCGAAAGTTCCGCGAAACCCGCCTTTATCAGGTCGCGCCGATCTCGACCAACCTGATCCTGTCGTATGTGGCCGAGCATGTGCTCGGCCTGCCGCGCTCGTTCTGAGCGGCATCCGCCCGCCTCAGGCGGGCGGCGCCTGGTTCAATCGAGATGGGGCGCGAGATAGGTTTCGGCCATCAAGATGCATTCTTCGACGACGGCTTTCGCATTGCGCGCAGGCATCAGACCGGCCAGGTCGAGCAGGGAGGCTGACGCGGTGATGCCGACCAGCATGATGCGTTTGGCGGTCGCCGGCGTCATCGACGGCTTTCGCTTGCGGATGAACTTGGCGCATTCCTCGGCGAGTTGCTCGGTGTGTTTCTGATCCCATAGCCAAAGCTCAGGCGAATGCTGCAGCGCGCGTCGTGTCGAGCCGCCACCCGGCGCGTGCATCCTGAGGTAGTAGGCTTTTCGGAGCGTCTCGGCAAGCGGCGTTCGCCAGTCGGGCTCGCCGGCGATCCTCGAAAAGGATGAAACCAGAAAATCCTGACGAGACATCGTGACATGCACGATCAGCGCTCTCAGGATCGCGAGCTTGTCCGGATAGTCGCGATAGATGGTCGCGGTGCTGACCTGTGCAAGATGCGCGACCGCGGTCGTGCTCAGGCCTTCGAAACCCTTCGCGTCGAGGATCTGGGCGGCGGCGGCGAGTATCGGCGGCAGGGCCCTCGGTTGTACCGCAGCGGGTGCTGCTTCTGCGGTTTTGCGGCCGAGCTTGGCTGTCTTACCGGGCTTGGCTGCAGTGCTTGGCTTGGCCGTGGCACTGGACTTACTGCGTTGTGATGTCATATCGGAAATATAGCCTAATCCTAAAGGATTATCAGGCGGTTTTCTGGTCGGTCAGCCCGAGGGCGTCGATGGTCTGCTGGCGCATGAGGTATTTCTGGACCTTACCCGTAATGGTCATCGGGAAGGCCTCGACGAAGCGTACATGACGCGGAATCTTGTAATGCGCGATCTGGCCGCGGCAGAACTCGCGAATCTCGTCTGGCGTTGCGGCTTGTCCACTCCGAAGCATGATCCAGGCACACAGCTCTTCGCCGTACTTCGGATCGGGCACGCCAACCACCTGGACGTCCTGCACCTTGGGGTGCCGGTAGAGGAACTCCTCGATCTCGCGCGGATAGACGTTCTCACCCCCGCGAATGACCATGTCCTTCAGGCGCCCCACGATATTGATGTAGCCCTCCTCGTCCATGGTGGCCAGATCGCCGGTGTGCATCCAGCCGGCAACATCGACCGCCTCGCGGGTCTTCTCAGGGTCGTTCCAGTAGCCGCGCATCACCGAATAGCCCCGGGTACAAAACTCGCCGGTCACGCCGCGCGGCACGATGCGACCCTGCGGATCGACGATCTTGACCTCGATATGCGGCTGCACACGCCCCACCGTCGAGACCCGTCGCTCCAGCGGATCGTCGACCGAGCTTTGCGTGGAGACCGGCGAGGTTTCGGTCATGCCGTAGGCGATCGTCATCTCGCGCAGATGCATCTGCGACTGCACGCGCTTCATGACCTCGATCGGGCAGGGCGAGCCGGCCATGATGCCGGTGCGCAGTGACGACAGGTCGAATTCGGCAAAGCGCGGATGGTCGAGCTCGGCGATGAACATCGTCGGCACGCCATAGAGCGCGGTGCAGCGCTCGGCCTGCACCGTCTCGAGCACCGCCAGCGGATCGAAGGCATCAGACGGATAGACCATGGCTGCGCCGTGGGTCATGCAGCCGAGATTGGCCATCACCATGCCGAAGCAGTGATAGAGCGGCACTGGCGCGCACAGCCGGTCTTCAGGGGTCAGCTTGATCGCCTCGCCGACGAAAAAGCCGTTGTTCAGGATGTTGCGATGCGTGAGCGTCGCGCCCTTCGGAAAACCGGTGGTGCCCGAGGTGAACTGGATGTTGATCGGGTCGTCGAACTGCAGGCTGCCTGCGAGTTCGGCCAGCTGCGCGCGCTGCGCCTCGGTGCCTGCCTTCGTGACCTCGTCAAAGTTCACCATGCCGGGGGTCGAGGCTGCGCCAAGCCGGATCACGCTGCGCAGGTGCGGCAGTGCTGCGGCATGCAGGTCATGGGGTGCTGCGGTTGCGAGCTCGGGCGCCAGGTCCTGCACGATTGCCAGGTAGTCACTGGTCTTGAGTGCCGGTGCCAGCACCAGCGCCTTGCATTCGACTTTGTTCAGTGCGTACTCGAGTTCAGCCCGGCGGTAGGCCGGATTGATATTGACCAGGATGAGGCCGGCCTTGGCGGTCGCGAACTGCATCAACGTCCATTCTGAGCAGTTGGGCGCCCAGATGCCGATCCGGTCACCCGGCACCAGACCGATCGCGAGCAGACCCGCCGCCAGTGCATCGACCCTTTCGCCGAGTTGCGCCCAGGTCCACCGCACATCCTGATGGCGCACGATCAGCGCGTCCCGATCGGCATAGCGGGCGACCGTCCGATCGAAGGCCGCCCCGATGGTTTCGCCGATCAGTTTTGCGTCTGACGTGCCGTGGTCATAAGACAGGGAAGACAAAGTAATGGGGGGCATGGCTGGCTCTGCAGAGTGTGCCTCGTACGGCTTGCCGGCATCCTATCCGACTGCAAAGCGCCTGCCCACCGCAGAATCGAGCAGCGCTGCTCGAACGCAATTGCCCCTGAGGCCGGAAAACCTGTTTTCTCACCTGAGGCGGCTGAACCGTTGGTAGCAGCCGCCTTGGCTTCAGGCCACCAGCTTCAGGCCGCGGGCAAATTCAAGCGTGGTGTCGAGCGCGCGGGTGAGCTTGTCGAAGAGTTCGTCGATCTGCGCCTCGGTGATGATGACCGGCGGGCAGACCGCCATCGTGTCGCGCAGCGCCCGCGTGATCAGGCCGTTCTCGAGCACGGCATTGCCCAGCCGCGCGATGACGCCCGATGCTGCGTCAAAGGTCTTGCGGCTGTCTTTGTCCTGCACGATTTCAAGTGCGCCGATCAGCCCGACGCCGCGGGTGGATGAGACCAGCGGATGGGCCGAGAGCGCGGCAAGGCGTGCCTGGAACTTCGGCGAGACGCGCTTGACATGCCCGACGATGTCGCGCTCTTCATAGATCTTGAGCGCTTCGACCGCGACCGCCGAGGCCACCGGATGGCCGGCATAGGTCACGCCATGCGAGAAGGCGCCGTTGCGCTCGCTGCCCTTGACCAGGCCGTCATAGATGGCCTTGGAGACCAGCGTGGCCGAGATCGGCATATAGGAGCTCGAGAGCGCCTTGGCCACGGTCATGATGTCAGGCGTAATGCCGTAGGTGTCGCAGCCGAACATGTTGCCGGTGCGCCCGAAACCGGTGATGACCTCGTCGGCCACCATCAGGATGTCGTGCTTCTTGAGCACCGCCTGGATCTTTGCGAAGTAGCCGGCAGGCGGCACGATGACGCCGCCGGCACCCTGCACCGGCTCGGCGAAAAACGCCGCAATGGTGCTGGCGCCCTCGCGAGCGATCAGGGCTTCAAGGTCGGCGACCAGCCGATCGACCATCTGTTCGTCGGTCTCGCCGGGATGGGTCGAGTGATAAAGGCTCGGGCAGCCGGTGCGCAGCACGCGTGCGACAGGCAGGTCGAAGTCGGCATGGTTGTAGGGCAGTCCGGTGAGGCTTGCCGCCATGACGGTCACGCCGTGATAGCCGCGCTCGCGTGCAATCAGCTTTTTCTTTTCGGGTTTGCCAAGCGCATTGAAGTAGTACCAGATCACCTTGACAGCGGCATCGTTGGCCTCGGAGCCGGAGTTGGCAAAGAGCGCCTTGTCCATGCCGAGATGGCGGGTCATGGCGAGCAGGCGTTCGGACAACTCGATCGAGGGCTCGTTCGAGCGACCGGCGAAGATCTGGTAGTAGGGCAACTCTTTCATCTGCCGGATGGCGGCATCGACCAGGCGCTGCTCGGAAAAGCCGAGCGCGGTGCACCACAGACCGGCCATGCCTTCAAGGAATCGGTTGCCCTGGTCGTCTTCGACATAGACGCCATCGCCTTTGCGGATCACCATCGGGCCGGTTGCGCCGAAGGTGTTCAGCGGGGTGTAGGGATGGATCAGGTTGCGGACATCCTCGCGGACGTTTTCGGCATGGGTGCGGGTCATGATGGGTCTCCGGTGAGGAATGGATGAGTCAGGGATCGATCTTGATGCCGGCGCGATGGATGAGATCGCGATAAACGGCATTGTCCGACTGGATCTGTTTCGTGAATGCAGCCGGCCCCTTGTAGTCGGGATATTGACTGAATTTCAGCAGCAGTTCCCGCGTGCCGATGGCGGTCATGGCTTTTTCGCTTTCGAGCGCGAGCCGATCGAGGATCTCGGGAGGCGTGCCGCGCGGCGCAAACAGGCCAAACCAGCTGCCGCCCGGCACCTCGAGACCCTGCTCGCGCAGGGTCGGGATGTCGGGCAGTTCGGGATGGCGAACATTGGCGGTAGTGGCCAGCGCCTTGACCGTGCCGGCCTTGATCTGCGACAGCGCGACTGGATCGTAGATCAGATCGATGCGTCCACCGACCAGATCGCCGAGTGATTCGGCCGAACCTTTGTAGGGCACATGCAGCAGCGTGATGCCGGCCTTGTTATGAACGATCTCGCCGGTCAGGTGAGTCGCGGTGGCCGTGCCGGCCGAGCCGAAGGTCAGCTTGCCCGGCGACTTTTTTGCCAGCACGATCAGCTCGGTCATGTTGTTGGCCGGCAGATCCTTGCGTGCGGCAACGATGCCGTAGCTGCTCGACAGACTTGCGATCGGCACGAAATCGTTTTCGGGGTCGTAGGGCACCTTGCGCAGATGGTGGGTAATCGCGACCACGGCGGTGGGTGCCAGCAGCAGGGTGTAGCCGTCGGCGGGTGAGCGTGCCACCGCCTGGGCGCCGATGGTGGCACCGGCACCCGCCCGGTTCTCGACGATCACCTGCTGGCCCAGCGCCTGCGACAGCCGATCGGCCAGGAGGCGACCGATTGAATCGGCGTTGCCGCCGGCCGGATAGGGCACGATCAGCTTGATCGGCCGCGACGGCCAGGCGGTTTGTGCCTGCAGTCGATCGGCACCGGTCAGCATCATCGCCAGGGCGGCGCTGGCGCGAAGCGCGTTGCGGCGATCGGGTCGAAAGCGATTCATGAGCGTCCTCCTGTTGCGCGGCTGCGGCTCATCGACCCACCCATTTAGGCGCGCGTTTTTCCTTGAAGGCCCGTGCGCCTTCCTGGCCGTCCTGGCTGTCGCGCACCATGCCGAGATCGCGCATCGCGCGGCCCATCTTTTCGGACGGGCCCTGCGGCATCACATCGTCGACCACGAAGCGCTTGAGGGTACGCAGCACCAGCGGTGCGAAGGTGGCCAGTTCGCGGGCCATCGCGAGCGCCGCCTCGACCTGCTGGCCCACCGGGACGACTTCATTGGCAAAGCCGACGTCGTAGGCGCGCTTGGCATCGATCGTGCGGCACAGCATGATCAGTTCCATCGCAATCTTGTGCGGAATGCGGGTGGGCAGCGCCGAGATCAGGCCGCCGGTGAAGCCGAGCTTGGCTTCGGGGTAGGAGAACTTGCCGTTGTCGGCGGTCACCAGCAGGTCGCACATCATGGCGACCACCAGCGCGCCGCCCACGCACCAGCCGCCGACCGCGGCGATCACCGGCTTTTCGGTGGTGATGCCCACCGTGGGCACGCAGCGCCAGAGCTCGGGCAGGTTGGTCACGTCGGCGCCGGCCGAGAAGGCATCATTGCCGGCGCCGGTGAGGACCGCTACCCGCTGCTCCGACTGATCGAATTCGGCGAAGGCCTGCTGCAGCTCGCGCGCGGTGGTCGCGCAGATCGCGTTCTTGCGGGCGGGCCGGTTGATCGTGATCAGCGTCGTGCCATCGGGGTTGTTACTCACCTGGACCATTTCCATCGTGCTCTCTCCTGTGATGTGTCGTTGTGTGATGCGCAGTGTGATGCGTTGTGATGCGTTCTCGTGAGGGCCGCGCCTATCGCGCGGCTCGGGTGCGATCGCGGTAGGCGGCGATCCGATCTCTCAGCCCCGGCCCTGTTTTGCCTGTCGTGCTCGAGCGGATGGTGGCGCTTGTGGCCGACCTGACCAGCGCGGCAAGGTCGGCGTCTGCCAGCATGTCGCCGCCCGGCCCGCCGGTGCTGCGGCTGGCCGCCCGGATCATCGCAAGGGTATCGCGATCGATCGCGGGTGCCGGGCCGCAGGCCAGGCGTCGCCAGTCGTCGGTCGTGCGCTCGGTGCGCTCACTGCCCTCAGTGCTCTCACCCTGCAGCATGGAGAGTGCGGGCTGGGCAGCCTGCGCCGCACTGTGCGCCGGATCGATCAACTGGCTCGCCAGCCCGCAGGCAAGCGCCTGCTCGGCAGCGACGGTGGCGCCATCGCTCACCCAGGCCCGCGCGCGTTCAGTGCCGACCCGTTCGGCAAGCCGGCGCGTGCCCAGCACGATGCCAAAGCCTGCGCCAGGAAATCGAAAGCTCGCACCGCTCAGTGCAATCCTCAGGTCGCAGGCGGCAAAGAGATCGGCGCCGGCCCCCCAGGTGCGACCGTGTGCGATCGCCACGGTGCGCACCGGCGCCCGCCAGAGCGCATCAAGCAGCGCCTCGATCCGCGCAAAGCGCAGCAGCAGGTCGCCATCGGACTGCGATTCGAGCCCATCCAGATCGAAGCCGGTGCAAAAATTCCGCCCGGCGCCTGCGAGCAACAGGGTGTGGACCGAGGGATCGCGGCAGGCGCTGTGCACCGCGTCGAGCGCCGCTTCGACCAGCGCGCTGCTCAGGGCGTTGCCTCGCTGCGCCCGGTTGAGTTCGATGCTCGCGATGCCATCGCTGATCTGCAGCGTGATCGGCGCGGCAGGCGCGGGATGTCCGAGCTTGAGGGCATCGATCACGCGCGTGGTGTGTTCGCCGATCGCCGGCGGGCGGGTGTCGAGTGTCACGACCTCGCCATCAAAACGCACCGGACAACCCACCGTGTGGGTCTGCACGCCATTGGGCAGGGTCATCGGCTGCACGAGCTGCAGGTGGGTGGCCTGCGGATCGGACAGTGCCTGCTCATAGCCGTTGATCGGCGCGCAGGGCACCCCGGCCGGCGCAAAGCGCCCGAGCCAGCTCGTGGTCGTGTCATCGGCAAAGCGCGCCTCGAGCAGATCGCGCAGGGCGGCCTGATTGGCGGCTCGCAGGGTGGGCGAGGTAAAGCGCGCGTCAGTCAGCAGCTCAGGGGTGCCGGCGATTTCGCAGACCTGCTGCCAGAGCTTGTTGTTGCCGGCGGCAATCGCAAACCAGCCGTCCTGCGAGCGAAAGGCCTGATAGGGCGCATTGCGCGGATGGGCCGAGCCGAGCTTGCGGGGGTTGCGCCCGGTGCCGAAATACTCGCTCGTCTGCAGCGCCGACATCGCGATCGTGGTGGCGAACATCGGCACATCCAGATGGCCGCCGGGCCCACCCGCCCGCACGCGGGCAACCATTGCCGCGATCGAATAGGCGCCATACAGGCCGGCGCCGAAATCCACCAGCGGCACACCGGCCTTGACCGGTGCGCCCTCAGGCTCGCCGGTCACGCTCATGACGCCTGCAGCCGCCTGGATGGTGAGATCGAAGCCGCCTTCGGCGCCGCGCGGGCCGTCCTGGCCGAAGGCCGAGATCGAGCAGTAAATGAGTGCGGGCTTGCGCGGGCCGAACCAGTCCCATCCCAGGCCCAGTCGGGCCATGGCACCCGGACGGTTGTTCTCGATCACGACATCACCCGCCATCACCAGTTCGCGGGCGAGGTCGCGCGATGCAGGGTCTTTCAGGTCGAGTGCGATCGAGCGCTTGCCCCGATTGATCGAGGCGAAGTTTTCGCTGAAACCATTGTCGTTGGCGTCATGAGTGATCGGAGGCCACTGCCGCATGGCGTCGCCCTCGAGTGGCTCGACCTTGGTGACTTCGGCGCCGTAGTCGGCCAGCAGCATGCCGCAAAACGGGCCGGCAGCCACATGGCAGAACTCGATCACGCGAACGCCGGCAAGCGGCAGGGCCACCGCATCGGCCATCAGTTTTCCTGCTTCATGCCGATCGCCTTGAGCAGATCGGCGTAGTAAAGGCGCGCGGCGTCGAGTCCGCGACGATAGTCGGCAGGCGTCTGCCAGGCCGCTACCACGCTCGCACGCAGCAGTTTTTCGCGGGTCTCGGGTTCGGCCAGGATGCGCTCGAGTGCTGCGCTGGTCTGATCGACGATCGGGCGTGGTGTGCCCTTCGGAAAGGTCACGCCCCAGCCGCCCGCCGGCAGCTTGATCTTCAGGCCGGTGTCGTTGAGTGCCGGCACGTCGGGCAGCTCGGGATGGCGCGAATCGTAGAAGGCGGCCAGCGCGACCGCCTTGCCATTGCGCGCCAGACCCAGCCCGACACCGTCGATGATCAGATCGATCTGATCGCCCAGCAGCGCGGTGACCAGTTCAGCCGAGCCCTTGAACGGGACATGCAGCATGTCGATGCCGGTTTCGCGCTTGAGGATCTCGCCATAGATATGACCGGCCGAGGCCTGTCCGGCTGAGCCCCAGGTCAGCTTGCCCGGCTGGCGGCGCGCGAGTGCGATGAATTCGGGCAGGGTCTTGACGCCCAGCCCCTTGCGGGCGGTGGCAATCGCGATGTAGTCGGCGACCCCGCCCGCCATCTCGAAGCTGCTGTCGAGATCGAAATTCAGCTTGCGCAGATTGGGCAGCACGGTGAACGCGGTGGCGGCAGCCAGCAGCATGGTGTAGCCGTCGGGCTCGGCGCGGGCCACCGCTTCGGTGCCGACCTGGGTCGTACCACCCGGGCGGTTGTCGACCACCACATTGGTCTTGAGCACGTCTTTGAGGCGGTCGGCGAGCACGCGTCCGAGCGCGTCGCTGTTGCCGCCGGGCGGAAACGGGACGACGAAGCGGATCGGCTTGTCGGGCCATTTGCTTTGTGCGTGCAGTGGCGTGCTGGCCAGGGCGATGGCCGCGCCGGTGGCACGCAGGCCGGTGAGCAGGGCGCCTCGCCGCCCGGTCAGCGCCTGTGCGGCGGGATGAGGTGGGTCGAAGTGGGTGCCCGGGGCAGTGCCTGAGGGGGCGTCTGAGGGGCTACCTGAGGACGGGGGGACACGGTCGATCATTGCAGCCTGGCCTTTTTGGGAGTCTGACGGAGAGGGGCGTTGAGATGGGCGCCGGAAGGGGCGCTGGAAGGCTTGGTGCGCAGCGTGGGCCTGGCATCACCGCGCAGCGCTGTGGTGATGCCGTCGGCGGCCTGAATCAGGTCGGCCGACAGGATCTTGAGTCGGGCAGCCCGCAGCCGTTCGATCGGGCCTGAGACTCCGATCGCGGCAATCACGGCGCCGCCCGGGTCGCGCACCGGTGCCGCCACGCCGCCCACGCTTTCGCGCCACTCGCCGCGGTTGACCGCATAGCCCTGCTCTCGAACGCGCTCCATCTCGCGCAGGAACTCGGCGGGCACGGTCAGCGTTCGGGGTGAGCAGGCCGAAAGGTGACGGCTGAGCGAGGTGAGCTGTGCCATCGGCTCGAAGGCGAGCATGGCCTTGCCGGTGGCTACGCAATGCGCAGGCGCGCGCCCGCCAATAGCGCTGTAAGCGCGCACCGGCTCGGGACTGTCGAGTTTGTGGACATAGACCACTTCGTCGCCGTCGAGCACCGACAGATGGACCGTCTCGCGGGTGCGCTCGAGCAGCCAGGCCATCCATGACTGCGAGGCATGGCTCAGGTCGAGGTTGGACAGCACCGCCGAGCCGAGCTCCCAGAGCTTGATCGAGGCGGCATACGAACCGCTCGCTTCGTTGCGCCTGACATAGCCTTGCTCGACCAGCGCCTGCAACAGGCGATGCACCGTGCTCTTGCCGATCTCGAGCCGGTTGGCGAGCTCGGTGACGCCCATCGGCTGATCGGCGTGTGAGAGGGTTTCGAGCAGCCCCAGCCCTTTGATCAGCGTGTTGTTCATTGTTGTTCTGTATTCTGGAACGATGGGTTTGTCTTTGGGAATGATGCTAGAGTTCCCAAAAACGGTCAACCAAGCAGTCAACCAGGCTTGAGACCCTCGGCTGGAGACATTCGACATGGCGCGTGCCACCCTGCTCGGACTCGAGCTCACTTCCTCGCATTGGGGCGCCTACGAAGTTGAGCGCACCGGGACCGCCGCCCGCGGTCTTGGCCGGTTTCGCGGCGATCGTGCGCCGTCGCCGATCGGGCTGTCGATGTTCGAGGCCTATCGTTCGCCGCTTCGGGTGCAGCGCCCGGCGGTCCGCAAAGGCTGGCTCGATCGGCCTGCCGGCGATCCCCGTCGAGGAGTAGGACGCGGTCGTGAGCCCTTCGTCGAAGTCTCGTGGGACGAGGCCGCCGATCTGGTGGCCACCGAGATGCGGCGGGTCATCGATGCTCACGGCAATGCCTCGATTTTCGGCGGCTCGTATGGCTGGTCGAGCGCCGGTCGCTTTCATCATGCGCAGAGCCAGGTCCACCGCTTTCTGAATGCCGCCGGCGGCTATGTGCGCCATACCGACAGCTACAGCCTGGGCGCGGGGCGGGTACTGCTGCCGCATGTGATCTGCCCGATGGAATACTTTCTGGGCAATCAGCACGACTGGGGCACGCTGGCAGCGCACACCCGACTGTTTTTGAGTTTCGGCGGTGCGCCGATCAAGAACTCGCAGGTCGGTGCGGGTGGTGCCTCCGAGCACTACCTTGAAGACGGCATGGCAAAGCTCGCGCAAGCGGGCTGTCGTTTCGTCAACTTCAGCCCGGTGGGGGCCGACCTGCAGGCGCCGGCCGAGTCACTCGAATGGATCGCAATACGCCCGGGCACTGACACCGCGGTCATGCTGGCCCTGGCTTGCGAGATCGTGCGCACCGATCGCCACGACCGGGCGTTTCTGGCCAGCCATTGCGTGGGCTTTGAGCGCTGGCAGGCCTATCTGCTCGGGAAAACCGATGGTGTCGTGAAGGACGCCGAGTGGGCCGCACCGATCGCCGGTGTCCCGGCGCAGCGCCTGCGTGATCTGGCGGTCGAACTTGCCTCGAACCGCAGTCTGATCAATGTCGCTTGGGGATTGCAGCGTGCCGACCATGGCGAGCAGCCCTTCTGGGCGGCGGTGGGTCTGGCCTCGGTGCTCGGGCAGATCGGACTGCCCGGAGGCGGTCTCTCGCTCGCGTATGGTCCGACCAACAATATCGGCAGCCCTTATCGGCTGCTGCCCGGGCCGACCCTGCCGCAGGGTCGCAACCCGGTCGAGGCGTTTATCCCGGTGGCCCGGATCACCGACATGCTGCTCACGCCGGGCGGCGAATTCGACTACAACGGGCAGCGTCGCCGCTATCCCGATATCCGGCTGGTCTATTGGGCCGGCGGCAATCCCTTTCATCATCATCAGGATCTGCACCGGCTTGCGCTTGCCTGGCAGCGCCCCGAGACCATCGTGGTGCATGAGCAGTTCTGGAACGCGCATTCGAAAATGGCCGACATCGTGCTGCCGGCCACCTCCACACTCGAGCGCGACGACATCGGCCATGCCACCCGCGATCCCTTGATGATCGCGATGCGCCGCGTCTGCGATCCGCCGGGTGAGGCGCGCGACGACTATGCGATCTTTGCCGACATCGCGCAGCGCCTCGGTTGCGCTGAGGTCTTCACCGAAGGCCGAAGCGTGCACGCGTGGCTGGAGCATCTGTATACCGCGTCGGTGGCGCAGTGCGCCAAAGCCTGCGTCGAGTTGCCCGACTTCGAGACCTTCTGGCAGGCCGGCGGCGTGCGCTTTCCGGCCAATGAGCATCCGGTGGTGGCCTTTGCCGAGTTCCGCGCCGATCCGCTGGCCCATCCGCTGGCAACGCCCTCCGGGCGCATCGAACTCTTCTCTGAGCGCATCGACAGCTTCGGCTATGCCGATTGCCCGGGGCATCCGGTCTGGTTCGAGCCGCTTGAATGGCTTGGTGCCCCTTTGGCGGCACGCTATCCGCTGCACATGCTGTCCGATCAGCCCCATACCAAGCTGCACAGCCAGCTCGATCACTCGGCGCTCAGCCTCGCCAACAAGGTGGCTGGTCGCGAGCCGATCGCGATTCATCCGACTGATGCCGCAAGCCGGGGGATTGTTGACGGCGATCTGGTGAGGGTCTTTAACGACCGCGGTGCCTGCCTGGCGGGGGCGAGGCTCGATGCGCGTCTGCTGCCGGGTGTGGTGCGGCTGTCGACCGGTGCCTGGTGGGATCCGCAGGTGCCGGGCGATTCGAGCTCGCTGGATCTTCACGGCAACCCGAATACCCTTACCCGCGATGCCGGCGCATCGATGCTCTCGCAGGGCTGCAGCGCGCAAAGCTGCCTGGTTCAAATCGAGCGGCATCTTGGCGAGGCGCCGCCCACACAGGCATTCAGCCTGCCGCGATTCGAGCGCCGCTGAGTCGGCATGCCGTCACCATTCAGGTTGTAGCAAGCGTGCTGCTTCAAGTCGATATCCTCAAACTGCATCGTTGAATTTTTTAACCCATCACAACATCGAGACAATTCCAATGAGCAACGCATTCAAAGGAAAAATCGGCCGTACGGTCGCCGACTCCAAACCCTTCTGGCCTGAAATGCCGATGCCTCGCAAGGGCGCGCCCAATGTCGTCGTGGTGCTGCTCGATGACACCGGCTTTTCGCACTTCGGCTGCTACGGGTCGACCATCGATACCCCCAATATCGACAAGCTCGCCGCCGGCGGATTGCGCTATTCGAACTTTCACACCACTGCGCTGTGCTCGCCGACGCGCGCGGCACTGCTCACCGGGCGCAATCACCATTCGGTTGGCATGCGCGGCCTGTCGAACTGGAACACTGGCTATCCCAACTGCACCGGTACGGTCGCACGCAGCGCCGCCACCCTTGCCGAAATGCTGCGCCCGGCGGGCTATGCCACGTTTGCGGTCGGCAAATGGCACCTGACGCCGATGGAAGAGACCTCGCCTGCCGGCCCCTACGATCAGTGGCCGCTGGGTCGCGGCTTCGATCGCTTCTATGGCTTTCAGCAGGGCGAGACCGACCAGTTCGTGCCCGAGCTCTACTACGACAACCATTCGGTCGATCAGCCCAAGAGCCCGGAAGACGGCTATCACCTCACCGAAGACCTGGTCGATCATGCAATCGGTTTTGTGCGCGACCAGAAATCGCTGATCCCGGAAAAACCTTTTTTTCTTTATCTCGCATTCGGTGCAACCCACTCGCCGCACCAGGCACCGCCCGAATACATCGCCAAGTACCGCGGCCGCTTCGATGCCGGCTGGGACGCGATCCGCGAGCAGTGGTTTGCGCGCCAGAAGGAAATGGGCATCGTGCCGGCTGATACCGAACTCGCGCCACGCAATCCCGGCGTCAAGCCCTGGGCCGAACTGAGTGCGCCGGAGCAGACGCTGGCGCTGCGCCTGCAGGAGGCCTTTGCCGGGTTCCTCGATCACACCGATCACCACATCGGCCGGGTGGCGTCGTTCCTGCAGACCATCGGCGAGCTCGACAACACCGTGTTCCTGGTGATGTCTGACAATGGCGCCAGTCAGGAAGGTGGCCCGATGGGCGTGATCGACTCGATGCGTTACTACAACGGCATCCCGGCCACCATCGAGGAGTCGATGGCCCGCCTCGACGACATCGGCGGCCCGAATTCGCACAGCAACTACCCGTGGGGCTGGGCGCAGGCCGGCAACACGCCAGGCAAGCGCTACAAGCAGAACACCCATGGCGGTGGTGTGCGCGATCCGCTGGTGGTGCATTGGCCGGCCGGCATTGCCGATCGCGGCGGCGTGCGGACCCAGTTCCATCATGTCACCGACATCACGCCGACCCTGCTCGAGATCATCGGTGTGACGCCGCCCGACTCGGTCAACGGCGTGGCGCAGCAACCGATTCACGGCACCAGCCTGGCTTACAGTTTCGCTGCCGAGGCGCGCAACGAGCCGACCCGCAAGCCGGTCCAGTATTTCGAGATGTTCGGCCACCGCGGCATCTGGGCGGGCGGCTGGAAGGCGGTCGCTTTTCACAAGAGCGGCACCTCCTACGACAACGACCCGTGGGAGCTCTACCACCTGGAGACCGACTTCTCCGAGAGCAAGGATCTGGCCCTTGAAAAGCCTGAAAAACTGCGCGAGATGATCGAGCTCTGGTGGGCCGAGGCCGGTCGCAACGGCGTGCTGCCGCTCGATGACCGCGGCCCCGAACTGTGGCGCCCGACGCCGCGAATCTTCAATCCGCGCAATCGGCGCCGCTTCGTATTCCATCCGCCGGTGAGCTACCTCAACTCCGACATCGCCCCGCCGCTTGGCAATCGCAGCTTCACGATCACCGCGTCAATCGATCGGGCCACCGCGACCACGCAGGGCTGCTTGCTGGCCTATGGCAAGCAGACCAGTGGTCTGGCGCTCTATGTGCTCGGTGATCGGCTGGTCTTTGATTACAACTGTTTTGGTCGCCACAGCCGTGTCGAATCGAGCACTGCGGTGCCGCTTGGCAAATCGGAGGTGGCGGTGGCGTTCGAGCGACTCGATCGGGCTGCGCGCGCAACGCTTCGCATTGATGGCCAGGATTGCGGCAGCATCGACATTCCGCGCGTGATGCGCATGATCTCGTCGAGTGGCCTGAATATCGGCCGCAACCCGGGGTCGGCGGTCAGCCCCGACTACGCGCCGCCCTTTGTCTTTGAGGGCGGCTTCGATCGGCTGGTGTTCGAGTTGCCCGAGAAGATCGACCGCAGCGAGCGCCAGGGCGACACGCTGCATGCCAGCACGACGCTTGGGCGGCAATGACCGATTCGGCGGGCGAGCCTTCGCCGCTGCTTGACACCGACGACATGGTGCCGATTGCAGCCGGCGAATTTCGCATGGGCAGCGATCGGCGTGAGGGCTATCCGCGCGATGGCGAGGGGCCGTCAAGGCCGGTGGTGCTGAGCGCCTTCGAGATCGATCGCTGTGCGGTCAGCAATGCGCGCTTTGCACGCTTCGTGGCAGCCACCGGCTATGTCACCGATGCCGAGCGCGCTGGCGCCTCAATGGTGTTTGCCGGTCTGTTGCCCGACGATTTCGAGCCGACCCGAGGTGTGGCGGCGGCGCCTTGGTGGCGTGAGGTGCCGGGCGCCGACTGGCGACATCCCGAGGGGCCGCACTCGACCCTCGATTCGCGCGATGCGCTGCCGGTGGTGCAGGTGAGCTGGAGCGATGCCGCCGCGTTTGCCGCCTGGGCGGGCAAGCGTCTGCCGACCGAGGCGCAGTGGGAGCGGGCCGCGCGCGGCGGGCTGGAGGGTGCGCGATTTCCTTGGGGCGATGACGAGACGCCGGGCGGTGAGCACCGCTGCAATGTCTGGCAAGGCAGTTTCCCGGATCGTAATGAGTGCGCCGATGGCTTTTACGGTCTGGCCCCGGTCGATGCCTTTGCGCCCAACGGTTTCGGGCTGCACAACATGGTGGGCAACTGCTGGCAGTGGTGTGCCGATGCCTTTGATCCGATGATGCTGCGCCGGGCCAGCGCCGAGGTGCCGCGAACCGATCCGCGCGTCGAGCCCGGGCGCCCGGAGTTCGGCGTGGTACGGGCCTTGCGGGGCGGCAGTTATCTGTGCCACCCGTCCTACTGCTTTCGTTACAGGGTGGCGGCGCGCAACGGCGCCTCGCCCGACAGTTCGGCCGGGCACATCGGATTCCGCTGCGTGCGCTAAGCCCTGCGCGGCGCAGATCCTGCACCGCGCTGAGCTGACCTGATCGCTCAGGCGATCGCCGGCTGCTTGGCGCCTCGCAGCAGCTTGCCGGGCAACTCGCCGGTCGCCTGCCCGTTGCACATGATTTCGATACCGTTGACCAGGGTGTGGCGATAGCCGTCTGCGCGCTGCAGCAGGCGACGGCCGCCAGCCGGCAGGTCGTGAACCACTTCGGGTGCATGCAGTCGCAGCGCGTCGAAGTCGATGATGTTGACATCGGCCTTGTGACCCGGTGCCAGCAGGCCGCGATCGGCCAGACCCACCGCCATCGCGGTGCTGCGGCTTTGCAGCGAGACCAGGCGCTCGAGCGGAATGCGCCCGTAAGGTCGGTCGCGGCCCCACCACTGCAGCAGGGTGGTCGGAAAGCTCACATCGCAGATCGTGCCGACATGCGCGCCGCCGTCGGACAGGCCCGGGATCGCGGCCGGGTGCATCAGCATCTCGCGCACCACATCGAGGTTGCCGCCATGCCAGTTCAGGAAGGGCGTGTAGAGCAACGCCCGCCCTTCATTGTCGAGCAGCCAGTCGTAGGCCACCTCGCCCGGCGCACGGCCTTCGCGCTGCGCGGTCGCAGCGACCGAGTCGGCAGGATTCGGCTCGTAGTTGGGAATATCGCCGAGCCGGAACATCTGGCCGAAGGATTCGATGGTGTTGCTGCCCAGCACGCCTTCGGGATCGATGTTCATCTGTTCGATGATCGCGCGACGCACCGAGGGGTCGCGCATCCGAGCCACACGCTGCGCCAGCGGCAGGTCGGCAATCGCCTTGTAGGCCGGGCTGTACATGAAAGGGTTGAGGGTGAGATCGAGGCCGGTCATGATGCCGACCGCCCGCGCGGCCACCTGGGCACGCAGGGTGAGGCCACGCTTGCTGCCGCGGGCCAGCCGGTCGAGGACCATGCGCCACTGCTCGGGCTTGGCATGGTGCTGTGCGACCGACAGCGACAGCGGTCGGCCCGATTCGGCCGCGATCCGCTCGATCAGGTCGAGTTCGTCTTCATGGTGCAGCCGGTCACTCACGAACTGCACCACGCCGCGTCCGGTCTTGCCAATCGCGCGTGCGATGCCCAGCAGTTCGTCGGCACCGGCCCGCAGGGTGGGGATCGCCTCGCCGCTGATGCTGCGGTGGTTGATGGTGCGCGAGGTGGTAAAGCCGAGCGCGCCGGCCTCGATCGCCTCGCGGGCGATGGCGGCCATCTGTTCGATGTCTTCCGGGGTGGCAGGCGCACGCGCCACGCCGCGCGAGCCCATCACATTCACGCGCACCGCCGAATGCGGCAGCTGGGCGCCAAGGTCGATGTCGCGCGGCAGGGTCTCGAGAAAATCGAGGTATTCGGGGAAGGTCTCCCACTTCCAGGGCAGTCCTTCGTGCAGTGCGGTGCCGGGGATGTCCTCGACGCCTTCCATCAGTTCGATCAGGCGATCGTGATCGGTTGAGCGAACCGGCGCGAAACCGACGCCGCAGTTGCCCATCACCGCAGTGGTGACGCCATGCCAGCTCGAGGGCGCCAGATGCGGGTCCCAGGCGGCCTGGCCGTCGTAGTGGGTATGGATGTCGACGAAGCCGGGCGTCACCAGACAGCCTCGTGCATCGATTTCGCGATGGCCTTTGCCTTTGACCACGCCGACTTCAGTGATGCGCCCGTCGTTGATGGCAACGTCGGCCTGCTGACGCGGCGCGCCGCTGCCGTCGATGACGGTGCCGCCGCGGATCACGGTCTGGTGAGTGTTCATGAGGTCTCCTGGGTCATCGGTGCGCCGCTGATGGGGTGTCTGCATGGGCTTGCAATGCGGCGCTTGTGACTGATTGTCAACTGTCGGACCCGACGCTGTCCAGCCGCACAGGCAGGCATCGTCGGATGGACAGTCAGGCCCACCGCACTCGTCGATACGGGGCGCTGATCCGGTATCGTCAATCCTGAGCCAGGCCAACCGATGCCAGCCAGGAGACATCATGCACATCACCGACCTCTACTTTCGCGGCGTTCGCACGCACCCCAATCGTCTGGCGCTGACCGGCGACGGCGGCGACTACACCTATCTCGAGGCCTGGCGCACGACCCACCGCATTGCGCGGCGCCTGAACGAGTCGGGCTTCGGATCGGGTCAGCGCTTTGCGGTGCTCAGCCCCAATTCGACCCGCGCCTTCGTGGCCATGCTCGGTGGCATGCGCTCAGGCATGGCCTGGTGCAATCTGAACCTGCGCGCGGCCTTGCCAGACATCCTGCACATTCTTGCGGCCGGCCGTTGCGACGTGCTTTTTTTCGATGCCTCGGCCGCCGGCATGATCGATGAGATCCGGGCGGGCGTGCCCAGCCTGGCTCGGTTGGTGTGCATCAACGGCACCGATGCCCGGGCACCCTCGCTCGAAGACTGGCTGGGCGAGATCAGCGACGAGCCGCTCGATCTGCGGATTGCCGAGGACGCGCAGGGCTTTCAGGGCGCCACCGGCGGCACCACCGGCCGCTCCAAGCTGACGGTCGGCAGCAACCGGATGATGCTGACCGCGGTGATGGCCTGGGCGACCTGTCTGCACTACGACGAGCCGCCAGTGAACCTGGCGGTCGCGCCGATCACGCACGCCGGCGGTTTCGTGGCGCTCGGCATGGGCCAGTTCGGTGGCACCACGATCATGATGTCGACGCCCGATGTCGGGGCCATGATCGATCTGATCGGCAAGCATCGGGTCGACACGCTGTTTTTGCCGCCCACGCTCATTTATGTGCTGCTGGCGTATCCGCAGACACCGACCGCCGATTTCTCATCGCTGCGTTATCTGATTGCGGCCGCCTCGCCCTTTGCGCCCGAAAAAATTGTCGAAGCGGTGCAGCGTTTCGGCCCGGTGGTGTGTCAGGCCTTCGGTCAGACCGAGTCGGGTTTTCCGACCACCTTCATGTCGCCCGTCGAGATGGCGCAGGCGGCGCGCGATCCGGCCTTTCGTCATCGTCTGCTGTCATGCGGACGGCCCACGGTGATCGTCGAGGACATGGGCGTCATGGACGAGAGCGGGCGACTGCTTGGTGCAAATGAGGCCGGCGAGGTGGTGCTGCGCGGGCCGACCGTCATGGACGGCTATCTCGACGATGAGGCGGCGAGCGCCGAGATCAGCCAGTTCGGCTGGCATCACACCGGCGACATCGGCCAGTTCGATGAGGATGGCTATTTCTACATCACCGACCGCAAGCGCGATCTGATCATCTCGGGCGGCTTCAACATCTTTCCCTTCGAAGTCGAGAGCGCCCTGATGAAGCATCCGGCGGTGCAGGACTGCGCGGTGATCGGCGTGCCCGATGAGAAATGGGGCGAGGCAGTGAAGGCCTGCGTGCAGCTCAAGCCGGGCGCCGATGTCAGTGCCGAGGCCCTGATCGCCTGGGCCAAGGAGCTGGTCGGCTCGATGAAGGCGCCCAAATCGGTGGACTTCATCGACTCGCTGCCGCGCAGCCCGGTGGGCAAGGTGCTCAAGCGCGATCTGCGCGTGCCTTACTGGGCCGGCAAAACGCGCGGCGTGGGCTGAGCGCGGCGCCGCAGTCGGACGCTGAGCTGACCACTCGGTTGGCCATCGAGTTGGCCACTCAGTTGGCAGCTCGGTTGACCACTCAGTTGACCACTCAGTCAGCTGCTCACTCCGCCGCTTTAAGCATCGCCCGCAGCGTGGCCTTGTTGATCTTTTCAAGCGTCGATCGCGGCAGCTCTTCGACGATGTGCAGCTCGCGCGGGCGTTTGAAGCCGGCCAGCTCGCTCGCGCAGGCGGCGTCAATCGCCTGCGTCAGGGCGCCACGCTCGGCCTCACCGGTCGGCGTGCAGCGCAAAAAGGCCACCGGCACCTCGTCGAGCATCGGATGGCGTTTGGCCACCACCGCCACTTCAAGCACGCCCGGCACCAGCGCAATCACCCGTTCGATTTCGGAGGCGGCGACGTTTTCGCCGCCCACCTTGAGCATGTCCTTTGAGCGGTCGGCGAAGTAGAGCCAGCCGTCTTGCCCGAGCGTGACCCGGTCGCCGGTGATGAACCAGCCCTGCTCATCGAAGGCGTCGGCCGTGGCCTGCGGATTGTTGAGGTATTCGGCAAAGAGCGACAGACCGCGTACGCCCCGGATCAGGAAGTCGCCGGTCTCGCCCGGCTCGGCGTCGCGGCCGTCAACATCGATGCGAACACTGTATTCCGGCGCGCACAGCCCCATCGAGAGCGTGGCATTGGGGAGTTCGACCAGCCCCACCGTGCCGTGGGTGATGGTCTCGGTCATGCCCCACCAGCCAAGCGTCTTGACGCGAAAATGCGCATCCCAGGGCGGTTCGCACACGCCGGTGCCCCACAGCCGATAGCGATGGTCGGGCACCGGCTGGTCCATCAGCGCTTTCGGGATGAAGCCGATCACCGAGGCCCAGGTGCAGCCCTCTTCGAGTGAAACCGGCCAGAAGCGGCTGGCCGAAAAGCGCGGATTGACCACTGCGGTGGCGCCCGCCCACATCGTGGCGAGCATCGAGTAGGCCTGTGCATTGGTGTGAAAGAGCGGCAGCGTGACCATGTGGATGTCATCGGGTCTCAGCGTCTGGTGGCTGGCATTGACGCGGGCACCCCAGAGCGCATTGGCATGGGTCCAGAGCACGCCCTTGGGCCGCGAGGTGGTGCCCGAGGTGTACTGCACGCTGAAGGGTGCGAGCGGATCGTGAGAACGGGCGGGCAGGATCGCCGGATCGCCATCAATCGCATCGAAGGCATCGGCTGCCGACGGGCGAGCCGCACCGGCATCGTCGCCGTTGTCGGTGGTGGTGATCGCCAGCCACCGCAGTCGTTTGCAGGAGGCCGCGACCAGCGGCGCAAAGCGCGGCTGCGTGATGCCGGCCACCACCTCGGCATGGTCGGCAAAGTAGCTCAGTTCGTCGGCGCTCGAGCGGGCGTTGGTGGTGACCGCAATCGCGCCCATCCAGGCGCATCCGAACCAGGAGATGATCGCCTCGGGGCAGTTGTCCAGATGGACCAGCACCCGGTCGCCGGCGCGAATCCCGCGCGCATGCAGGCCCGCCGCGAAGCGGGCCACGGTGTTTTCGAACTGGGCATAGGTCCAGACGCGGCGTGCGCCATCGAAGGGTCGCCACACCAGATAGGGATGATCGGCGCGCAGGGCGGCCTGTGCGCTGACCAGCGTGCGGATGTCCTGGCCGGCGAAGGGATTGAAGTGCGGCGACGCAAACGAGGCGGCAGCAAGGCTCATGCGGTGTCTCCAGTGAGCTGGGTGGTGTGGATCGACCGTGTCATCGCGGTGTGTCGGGCGCATGGAGCGCGGCATCGATGGCATGCAGGTCTTCGAAGGGCGCGCCCGCCTCCAGGCCGCAGGCGTCAGCCGCATGGCGATGCGCAAACATCGGCCGGCGGATCCAGGCCGCCTGCAGCCCGGCCTTGCGGGCCGCGATCACATCGAGATGCGGGTCATCGCCAATATGCAGCACCTCGGTGTGGCCTACGCCAGCAAGCCGGCAGGCTTCATGGAACATGCGCGGATCGGGCTTGGCAAAGCCGATTTCATGCGCGCTGATGGCGCCTGCAAAAAAGCGCGCAAGGCCGACGCGCTCGAGATCGGCGTTGCCGTTGCTGATGGCGACCAGCCGATAGCGCGATGACCAGCGCTCAAGGACCGGCAGGACATCGTCGAAAAACTCGACCCGTTGGCGGGCTGCCAGAAACACCGCATAGGCCTGATCGGCCAGCGCAATGTCATCGCCCGCCAGCGCCATTGCCCGGCGCAGCACTTCGTGGCGCAAAAAGCCCAGGTCGTGCGACTGATCGGGATGATCGGTGAGCACCGCCTTGCGCAGGCTCGCCCGCGCATCGGGCGTGAGCGTGCTGCCGGTGCGCGGCGCATGGGACTGCAGCCACTCGGTGAGGGTTTTCTCGGCGGCCACCAGCGTCGGGCCGACCGGCCAGAGGGTGTCGTCGAGGTCGAGGGTGATGGCGCGGGGCAGGATGAGGGCAGGCATCCCGCGATTCTAGTGCGCGCGGGAATTTTCGCCCCGATGGCGATTTACCGGAGCCGCGATCATGACGTCGATCAAGGCTGTCACAGGACTGTACCGGTGTCGATGCAGTGATTCGTGTGATCATCGCGCCCGGTTTGGCATTTTCAGGTCCTGGAGCGCAGCTGTTTTGATCATTCTCAAGAATCTCGTCCTGCGCCGCAGCGCCAAGGTCCTGCTCGATAAAGCCTCGGTCACCATCACCCCCGGCGAAAAGGTCGGGCTGGTGGGTCGCAACGGCGTGGGCAAGTCGACGCTTTTCGGTCTGCTCAATGGCAGCCTGCATGAAGACGGTGGCGACTTTTCGTATCCGAAGCAGTGGCGTCTGGCGCAGGTGGCACAGGACATGCCCGAAACCGACGAGTCGGCGACCGACTTCGTGGTGGGCGGCGACAGCCGGCTTGCCGAGGTTCGCGAGTCGCTCGCGCAAGCCGAGGCACGCTTTGCCGCCGACCCCGACGACGAAGAAGCCGGGATGGCCATCGCCCACGCTTATATCGAACTGGCTGATGCCGGCGAACATGATGCGACCGCGCGTGCCCAGGCGCTGATCCTGGGTCTGGGTTTCGGCGCGGACGAGGTCGACAGCCCGGTCAACAGTTTTTCGGGCGGCTGGCGCATGCGGCTGCAACTGGCGCGGGCACTGATGTGCCCGAGCGATCTGCTGCTGCTCGATGAGCCGACCAATCACCTCGACCTTGATGCGCTGGTCTGGCTCGAGGCCTGGCTGAAGTCCTATGCCGGCACCATGATCGTCATCAGCCACGACCGCGAGTTTCTCGATGCAGTGACCGCAGTGACCCTGCATCTGGACAACGCGCAGATCACCCGCTACGGCGGCAACTACAGCAAGTTCGAGGAGCTTCGGTCGGAGCAGATGCTGCTGCAGCAGGCCGCCTTTGCAAAGCAGCAGGACAAGATCGCGCATCTGCAGAAGTTCATCGACCGCTTCAAGGCCAAGGCGAGCAAGGCCAAGCAGGCGCAAAGCCGCGTCAAGGCGATCGAGCGCATGGAGAAGGTGGCGCCGATGCTGGCCTCGGCCGACTTCGAATTCGAGTTCAAGGAGCCCAGCCACCTGCCGAATCCGATGCTCTCGATCACGGCTGCGAAATTCGGCTACACCGTCGACGGCGAGGAGCGTGTGATCGTGCGCAATGTCAGCCGCTCGGTGCTTGCCGGTCAGCGCATCGGCATCCTGGGGGCCAACGGCCAGGGCAAGTCGACGGTGGTCAAGACCATTGCCCGCGATCTGGCACCGCTTGGTGGCACGATCACCGAGGGCAAGGGCTTGTCGATCGGCTATTTTGCGCAGCAGGAGCTCGATGTGCTGCATCCGCAGGACACGCCGCTCGAGCACATGGTGCGCCTGGCCCGCGAGGTCGGCGCGTCGGCGCGCGAGGCTACCGGCGAGCAGGCGCTGCGCGGCTACCTGGGCAGCTTCAATTTCGGGGCTGACATGATCCGCCAGCCGGTGGGCACGATGAGCGGTGGCGAGAAAGCGCGGCTGGTGCTGGCGATGATGGTCTGGCAGCGCCCGAACCTGCTGCTGCTCGATGAGCCAACCAATCACCTCGATCTGGTGACCCGCGAGGCGCTTGCCATGGCGCTCAACGGCTTCGAAGGCACGCTGATGCTGGTGAGCCATGACCGGGCCCTGCTGCGCAGCGTGTGCGACGAGTTCTGGCTGGTCGGGCGCGGTGCGATCTCGCCCTTCGATGGCGACCTCGACGACTATCAGCGCTATCTGCTGGACGAGTCGAAGCGGCTTCGGGAAGAAGCCAGAGCAGGGGCCAGAGCAGGGGCGATGGCCTAGCGGCTATTGGCCTTGCAGCCGAATCGACCATGGCTGCGAGTCGGGTACGATCCGATTTGCGCTAAATTGGTGTCAGATTTGTGACCAGCGCAATGGCCTGTGCCCTAGAATCCCTCCAATCTGATGCTCTCCTGATCTGAATGCCGTCTGCACCCATTCCTTTGAACGAGGCTGAGCGCCTGGCTGCGCTGCAGGCCTACGACATCCTCGATACCCTGCCCGAGAAGTCCTTCGACGATCTGACGCGGCTCGCGGCGCATATCTGCCAGACGCCGATCGTGCTGGTGAGCCTCGTCGATGGCGAGCGGCAGTGGTTCAAGTCGCGAATCGGTATGGAGGACACCGAGACTTCGCGCGAAGTCTCGTTCTGCGCGCACGCGATCCTCGATCAGCACCATGTGATGACGGTGCCCGATGCCACGAAAGATCCGCGCTTTGCCGACAATCCCCTGGTGACCGGCGATTTCAAACTGCGGTTTTATGCCGGGGCGCCGCTGGTGTCGTCCACCGGCCATGCGGTGGGCGCGCTGTGCGTGATCGACCATGTCTCGCGCCAGTTGTCCGAGGCGCAGCGTGATGCGCTCGAGGTGCTCGGCCGGCAGATCGTGGCGCAGATGGAATTGCGCCGCAACCTGGTTGTGCTGCGCCGCCAGGTCGAGCAGGAAGTGGCCGATCGCCGCCGCGCCGAGATCGAGCGCGAGACCGCGACGGCGGCTGCCAAGGCGCGCGCCGATTTTCTGGCGGTGATGAGCCATGAGCTTCGCACCCCCATGAATGGGGTCATCGGCATGACCGAGCTGATGTTTTCCACCGACCTGAGCGAGGAGCAGCGCGACTACCTCGAGACAATCCAGTTGAGCGGCAATGCGCTGCTCGCGGTCATCAACGACATTCTCGATTTTTCGTCGATCGATGCCGGTCGCATCCGCCTCGAATCGAACCCGCTGGCGCTGCGCCGCTGTCTGGATGAAGCCATTCAAGTCCTGGCCAATGAGGCGGCCGGCAAAGGAATTGGTCTGCGTTGCGAGGTGGCGCCGACGGTGCCGATCTGGATCATGGGCGATGCCGGACGGCTGCGGCAGGTCCTGCTCAATCTGATCGCCAATGCGGTGAAGTTCACCGAGTCGGGTGAAGTGGTGGTGCGGGTCAGTGCCGTGCCGGCGCAATCGCTGCGCATCGAGGTGGTCGATTCCGGGATCGGTATCTCGGCCGAAGGCATCACGCGGCTGTTCAGTGCGTTTTCGCAGATCGATGCCTCGCGCACGCGACGCCATGGCGGCACGGGGCTCGGCCTGGTGATCAGCAAGCGACTGATCGAGCTGATGGGCGGCGAGATCAGCGTGAGCAGCGTGCCGGGTGTCGGGACCACCTTCACCTTCACCATGCTGGCACTGCCGGCCGACCAGCCGGCGGCGTTGCCGAGCAGGCCGGTGAGCGTGCCGACAGGCGATCGGCTCGACGCCGGTCTGGCTGCGCGTTTGCCGGCCAGTGTGCTGCTGGCCGAGGACAATCCGACCAATCGCCTGCTCTCGCAGATAGTGCTCGAGCGCATGGGCTATTCGGTTGATGCGGTGGGTAGCGGCGTCGATGTGCTCGATGCGCTGTCACGCAAGGCCTACGACATCGTGTTCATGGATGTGCACATGCCCGGGATGAACGGGCTCGATGTCACGCATGAGATCAGGCGGCGTTTCAGGTCGCCCGACAAACCCTGGATCGTGGCGGTCACAGCCGATGCGCTGCTGTCGGACCGTGACCGGTGCCTGGATGCCGGGATGAACGATTACATCGAAAAGCCCGCCCGACTGAACGCCATGCAGGATGCGATTCTGGCGTGGGGCGCGCAGGCGGCTTAGTCGGTCGCTGATTCAGCTCAGCTCAGCTCAGCTCAAGCTCAGCTCACCTCAAGCTCAAGCTCAGTTCGGCCAGCACGATGCGCGCGCCGTCGGCCAGCGCCTTGAGCTTGCCGACGGCCACCTCGCGGGGCAGGTCGTTCATGCCG
This sequence comes from Bordetella parapertussis, assembly GCA_945883285.1. Lineage (GTDB taxonomy): Bacteria > Pseudomonadota > Gammaproteobacteria > Burkholderiales > Burkholderiaceae_E > UBA4615. The sequence goes on from CAMCXH010000004.1 coordinate 28,862, forward strand.
CAATCGGTGGCTGGGATGAGGGCTTCGGCATTGACCGGGTGCACGGCTTGCGGCGCCAGCAATCGGCAGGCCGAAGTCCCGCGAACTGCGGGCCGCCAACGCCATTCGGCTGTATTGACTGCTGTTTACATTTCCATAATAATAGAATTATGGAAGAAAAAGTCGCCGTGATCTCCCTCGCTGCCCTCGCACAGGGCATGCGCCTGCGCATCTTTCGCGTGCTGATTGGCGCTGCAACGCAAGGCATGACCCCCGGTGAACTGTCTGCCACGCTCGACGTGCCCGGTTCGACGCTGTCCTTCCATCTGAAAGAACTGATGCACGCCGGCCTGGTCACCCAGGAGCGCGATGGCCGCAACCTCATCTACCGGCCATCAATCGGGCAGATGAATGACTTGCTGGCCTACCTCACTGCGCACTGTTGCCACGGTGCGAGCTGCGAGATTGTCGCCACCCCCGGCTGCGGCGCGCGCGTGTCACACCGCAGGCCCATCTGAAATCCAGTCTATTCCTTGAACTCCTGCCGTCGAGGTCATCCATGAGCGACAAGATCTACAACATCCTCTTCATCTGCACCGGCAATTCCGCCCGCTCCATCATGGCCGAGGGTTTGATGAACAAGATGGGTGGCGGGCGATTCAAGGCCTGGTCCGCTGGCAGCCATCCAACCGGCACCGTCAACCCCCTCGCACTGAAGACTTTGGCCACCTTGCAAGTCCCGACGACGGCGTACCGAAGCAAGAGCTGGGACGAGTTTGCCCAGCCTGACGCGCCAAAGCTCGACTTCGCGTTCACTGTCTGCGACAACGCTGCCGGCGAGGTCTGTCCGGTGTGGCCGGGCCAGCCGATGACAGCACATTGGGGCGTGCCGGATCCGGCTGCCGTGGAAGGCAGCGACGAACAGAAGGAAAAAGTGTTCCTGCACATCGGCATGACGCTGAAACGGCGCATCGAACTGATGCTCGCGCTGCCCATCAATTCGCTTTCGGGAATGTCACTGCAACGCGAGATCGATCAGATCGGCAAAACCATCACCTGAAGGCCCGCAACCATGACTTCCCACGTCCTGATCCTGTGCACACACAACTCGGCGCGCAGCGTGCTCTCTGAAGGCATGCTCAATCACTGGGCGGCGCGGCTTGGCCGCGACGTCAGGGCCCACAGCGCCGGCAGCGCCCCGAGCGGTCGCATCAACCCGTTTGCGATCGAGGCGCTGCAAAACGCCGGCGTCGACACCAGCGCCTGTCGCAGCAAGAGCTGGGATGAGTTCAGCCGCGACGATGCACCGGCGCTGTCCATCGTGATCACCGTCTGCGACAGCGCCGCGGCAGAGACCTGCCCGGTGTTCTTCGGCGGCCGCGGCGGTCAACCTGTGAAGGTGCATTGGGGCTATCCCGACCCCTCCAACGCAGAGGGCGGCGATGCAGGCAAGCGCCGCGCCTTCGAACTCACTCGCCAGGCCATCGGCTATCGAATGCTGCAACTGCTTCAACTGCCGCTGGAGACCCTGAGCAAGGTCGACCTTCAATCCGAACTTGTCGCCATCGGGCAGCGCTGAGGCATGGTTGATCTGCCCCGAAAGCTGTTTTCCGAGGCCCTCGGCACCGCATTGCTGCTGGCGGTCGTCATTGGCTCGGGCATCATGGCCGAGCGGCTGAGCGGGGGCAATGTCGCTGTCGCATTGCTTGCCAACACCCTGGCAACCGTCGGCGGCCTTTTCATTCTGATCGAGGTGTTTGGCCCGGTCAGCGGTGCCCACTTCAATCCGGCGGTCAGTGCCGTGATGGCCTGGCGCGGCGAATTGCCCAAAGCCATGCTGGCGCCTTACGTCGTTGCACAACTGGTCGGGGCAATGCTGGGTGCCTGGTTGGCCCATGCCATGTTCGACATGACGATTCTGCAGTTCTCGACCAAGGTGCGCAGCGGGACCGGCCAGTGGATCGCCGAGGCGGTCGCCACAGCCGGGTTGCTGCTGGTCATCCTGCGCGCACCGGCGGCAAGGGTCGCCCCGATGGTCGCCGCGTACATCGGCGCAGCCTACTGGTTCACCGCCTCAACCTCGTTTGCGAATCCGGCGGCAGCTTTCGGGCGAATGTTCAGCGACAGCTTTGCCGGCATCGCCCCGGCAAGTGCTCCTGGCTTCGTCATTGCACAGTTCATCGGCGCGGCAGTCGGGCTGGGCATTCACCATGCATTGCATCCGGTCCGTGTCACCGCAGGCAACGAAGATGGAAAACAGGTCATCGCTGCCAATGGAAAAGGGACCATTCACCGTGTCGATCCCTGACCTGAGCCTGCCCAACGTTGACAGCACGCTGCTCGACTCACCCACCGGTGGTCGCTTCGCAAGCGCGGGCACTTCATCGCACGCGCCACGCTTTCTGCTGCTCTACGGATCGCTGCGTGACCGTTCCTACAGCAAACTGCTCACGCTTGAAGCAGCGCGCCTGCTGGTCGCAATGGGCGGTGAGGTACGGGTGTTCGATCCGGCCGGCCTGCCACTGCCTGACGCTGCACCGCAGACCCACCCCAAGGTGCAGGAACTGCGCGAGGCTGCGGCCTGGGCCGAAGGGATGGTCTGGACCTCACCCGAGCGCCACGGCGCAATGACCGGCATCATGAAGGCGCAGATCGACTGGATTCCGCTCAGCATCGGCGCGGTCCGGCCGACGCAAGGCAAAACACTGGCAGTCATGGAGGTGTCAGGCGGGTCGCAGTCATTCAATGCGGTGAACCAGCTGCGCGTTCTTGGCCGCTGGATGCGCATGATCACGATTCCTAACCAGTCATCCGTGGCCAAGGCCTTCTTGGAATTCGATGACGCTGGGCGCATGAAGCCATCGGCGTACTACGAGCGCGTGGTCGACGTGATGGAAGAGTTAATGAAATTCACGCTGCTGACGCGTGATTCGGCGCCTTACCTGGTCGATCGCTACAGCGAGCGACGGGAGAGTGCCGACCATTGAAACCTCATCAGCGACTGGTCGGCCGGACGATCGCCAGCAGTCCGGTGAGGGCCACTGCGATCAGCATCACCGGAAATGCAAAATCCGGTGACCAATCGATCAGCGCACCACTCATGGACGAAGCAAGCAGCGCACCGAGCGTATAACTCAGCACCAGAACCGAGGTGCTGTTGACCAGGGTGATGCCCTTTTCGCGAGCGGCGATGTCGGTCATCGTCAGGGTATAGAGGGTTCCGCCGGCACCGCCCCAGATCAACGCCGTCGGCCAGACAAGCTCGGGAAAGCCTGGTAGTGCAAAGACGAGGATCGCTGAAACCAGCAACGCAAACGCAAGCGTGCCCATGAAAAAGCGCCGTCCGCGCTCGGGGTCGGCGAAGCGGTCGGCCAGCATGCCCGATGGAATCGCCAGCAGGATGACGCCGAGACCGCTCACCGCCACCAGAAGCGCCGATGCCCTGGCGTCCAGATTCAGGTTCAAGCCAACCAACGGAAGAATTGACGATAGTCCGAGCTCAAAAAAGCCGCCGACAAAGCCCGCCAGCATGATGAGCGGATGCAAGGACAGCGCATGCCACAAGCCCTTGAAGCCAACCAGTGTGGTGTGCTGATCCGCCGCTGGCGCAATCGCCGGCACCAGCGGCATCAGCGCGGTGCCCGCTGCAAGCAGTCCGATCACAATCCAGAACGCGGTGTGATCGGCGGTTCCCACCCAGGCCAGAACGGCCGGACCGATGACGAAAGTCAGGCCCATCAGCGTGGCATACATGCCGACATATCGCCCCATCTGGTCGGGCGGTGCAAATTCGGCGATGTAGGACTCGGCCAATACCCAGCGCAATCCGCCGGCGACACTGGCGATCAGTTTCAGCGCAAACCAGACCGCCAGATTGTCGGTCAGCAAAAACCCGGTCGATGTCAGCAAGGGCAAAAGCGTGGCAATCCACAGGCATCTGCGGCGTCCGAGCGCCTGGGTGATCATCGAAGCAAACGGCGTCACCAGAAATATTCCCAGCCACGCGCACGCCGCGAAGAGTCCGGCCACGGTGGTCGACACGTCCGCCTGCTTGAGCAGCAGAATCAACAGCGGCGACAGCATCATGACGCCGGACATCTCAAACAGCGTTGATCCGAAGATGGCGATCAGCCCCCGGCGTGCCTGTGACCTGGAGAGCGATGCTTTTTCGGCGCTTTGCGATTCAAGGGAAGGTCTCAACCGATCGCCTCATCTCATCGTGCAGTCGGCAGCACACGCGCGCCAAACAACGGTCCATCCTGATAGTCGAGCACCAGCATCTCCACCGGCTGGTCCAGGTGCTGCGTATCCACCTCGCCGATCATCCGGCACATCAGGCGCGGGCCGTCATCGAGATCGACGATGCCGATTGCATAAGGCGTATCGCCTCTGAAAGCGCCGGGCGCCACATGCACGCGGGTAAAGCTGTAAAGCGTGCCGCGGGAGGCGAGTTCGACCCAGGGCACGTCGGTGGCCCAGCAGGCACGACACAGATTGCGCGGCGGAAAACTCACCACGCCGCACTGGGCGCACTGCGTACTCAGCAGTCGCCCCTCGCCCAGCTCCTCCCAGAACCGGCGCGAAAAGGCCGACACGCGTGGCGCAAACGGCCGCCCACCCGGCATCGACACCCGCGCAAGCCTCATGCCCGCGCCTCCAGTACATGCACCAGCGCAGCGTTGTAGTTGCCCAGTTCGCACACCGTCATCGCAAGCCCGCGTCGGGCCACCTGCCGGCCTTGTGCACGGCCATGCAACTGCGTCACCGCCTCCACCACGTCATAGAGCGGCGTGACTTCCGGCGGATGGCCGCGCGACAGGCACCCGCCGCAGGTATTGACCGGAAAGCGCCCATCGAAACGGGTTTCGCCGGCCGCCGCCGCATCGGCGCCCCGCCCGCGCGCAAACATCCCGAGCGATTCGGTGCCCAGCGCCTCGACAATCGTGCAGGGCGAATAGACCTGGAAGGTGCCGATATCGGCGAGCGTCACACCCGCCGACTCGAGCGCACGACTGCCCGCCGCTCGCAGGCTGCCATACGACAGACTGTCACCCGGCCGATCCGAGACCTGATGCAGGCCTTCATGCTCGAAGCCCCGACCGCGCACCAGCGCATAAGGCCGGCCACTGGCACGGGCCATGTCTTCGGAGACGATCATCAATGCGACTGCGCCATCGGCGCGACCCGGGACCTCGAGCAATCCGAGCGGCTCGACGATCGGCCGGGCATTGAGCACCTGATCGATCGTGATCGGCTCGCGAAACTGCGCCAGCGGATTGGCCATCGCATGAGCCCGGTTCTTCACCGCAATCGAGGCGAGCGTCGCCCGACTGACCCGATGCTCATGCAGATAACGCTGGGCGTCCATGGCATACCAGGCGATCGGGACTGCGCCGAACACCGACTGAAAATCGACATCGCCGGTCAGCCGGATGCTGTAGTCCAGATGCTGCGCGGTCGGCACACCGGTCTCGAAATGCACCCCGACCGACAGCATGCAATCGGCCTGACCCGAGGTGACCTGCTGCAAGGCCATATCAAAGGCGTGCCCACCGGTCATGCCGTTGCCCAGCACCTGAATGACCGTGGCATGCGCACGGATGCCCAGATGCGCCGTCAGAAAGGTATGGAAATAACCCTGCCGCGTGTGGTCGCCCGGATGGGCCACCACCACCCCGTCGATGTCGGCTTTCGAGAGCCCCGCCATCGCCGCGGCCTCAAGCACCACGCCGGTGGCCAGCTCATGCTCGAGCACCTCGCGGCCCTCAGCGGCCCGCTGATAGGTGCCAACCGGCACCGCACCGTAGCCGAGGACGGCGGCCCTGCGGCTCGTCACCGATGTGACCTATCGCGCAACGTGAATACCCTCACGCTCGCGATCCCAGAGCGCGCTTCGGCGCTCTAGCGCGTCCTGCTTGAGCTTGTACTTCTCGATTTTCTCGGTCGCGGTCTTGGGCAGTTCGGCGATGAACTCAACGAAGCGCGGCACCATGTAGTAGTTCATGTGCTCGGCGGCGAAGTGCACCACCTCGGCATGGGTCATGGACATACCGGCATTGAGCACCACATAGACCATCACCTCGTCTTCGCTCATCTCGGACGGCACCGGCACCGCGGCCACCTCGAGAATGGCCGGATGCCGCGACAGGATCAGTTCGACCTCATAGGCCGAGATGTTCTCGCCGCGTCGCCGGATGGCTTCCTTCTTTCGATCGATGAAGTAGAGATAGCCGTCGGCATCAAGATAGCCCCGATCGCCAGTACAGAACCAGCCTTCGACGAAGGCGCCCGCGGTCGCCTCAGGCATCTTGTAGTAGCCGTTCATCATCGAGCCTTCATGGCGGGGGCGCATCCGGATTTCACCCACTTCGCCGGGCTCCATGATGCGGCCGTCATCATCAACAATCTGCAGGTCCGACGCGCCCCTGGCCGAGCCTGCCGAGCCGGCCTTGTCGGGTCGGTCGTCGGGCACAAACGTGGTCACCGCATAGTTTTCCGACATCGCAAACAGCGAGGTGACCGCCACCCCATACCGGCTATTCAGTTCGGCGTAGAGCGCCTGCTGCATCGGGACCGCCATGATCTGACGCAGGGCATGGTCGCGATCAGCCGGGCCCTTGGGCAGCTGCAGCAGGATATTGGTCATAGCGCCCAGCGAATTGAACTGGGTCGCGCCACAGGCGCGGATTTCATCCCAGAACCGGGTCGCCGAAAACCTCGGCGACAGCGCAAAGCTGGCTTCGGCCCACAGCGCCGCGGTGCAGGAGTACCACAGCGCATTCACATGAAAAAGCGGCAGGCAGGCATAAATCACATCATCGGATCGATAGCGGTAGTCGGTGCTGATCGAACGCCCTACCCCCAGCCCCTGCGAATGCGGACACAGCACGCCCTTGGATGGGCCGGTGGTGCCCGAGGTGTAGACGATCAGATGGGCGTCGTCGGGGCGTACATGGTCAAGCGGCGGCGCGGTGTCATTGTCGGATTCGAAGGCCTGCAGCGACAGCACCTGCGCGGCCGACCCGACGGCCACCGGCAGCTCGCTCGGTATCGGGCCCATGAACACATAGGTGCCGAGCTCGGGCAGTGCGCCGGCAACCGCCGAAATGCGATCAGCCCACTCGCTGTCGGCGATCAGCATCTTCGAATCGGACTGGCGGATGAAATAGGCCAGCATGTCGCCCTTGGCGGCGGTGTTCAGTGGCACCGCCACTGCACCGAGCTTGCCAAGGCCCCACACCACCCATAAAAACTCGGGGCAATTCGGAAGCAGTACCGCGACATGATCGCCATGACCGATGCCATGAGCGGCGAATCCGTTGGCATAGCGATTGGTGATCGCTTCGAGCTCGGCGTAGGTGTAGCGCTGGCCTTGCCAGAGCAAAAAAGGACGGTCGGGGATGCGCCTTGCCTTGTCGGCGAGGATTCGGCCGATCGTGCGTTCACTGACAGGATAGTCAGGAAACGCCATTCGACCGATCCCTGCCTGGGAAAGATCAGAGCTTGGCGAGCGCGGCATCGACCTCGGCCAGCAGTGCGTCGGTGATTTTGCCGCCGGAAAAGCCGGCCACCATCTTCAGCGACATGCCGCGGGCCATGTCGATCTGCGGATTGGTCGCCAGTTGCGGCATGATCTTGTCGAGCACGGCGCGCGGGCCAGGATTGTCGAGCAGGTCGCCCACGGTTGATTCGATGCTGAAAGCCATTGTCGGTGTCCTTTGAATGAGGGTTGGTGAAGCCACCGTGATGATACCCATGCCCGCTGCCGGCCTGCTTGTCTGAAGGCCGATCAGCGTCCACCCGACCGCCTGCGCCAGGATTATTTCTTTCGTGAAACCGATTTCGTCACGTCGCCGCTGGATGGCACAAACCCTCGGCCTGGCTGGCAGCACATTCGCGCTGGCCCCTGCCTCGGCGAGCACCTCTGCAGCCGACACCAAGACCCCCTTCACCTCAGACCCCTTCACCCTCGGCGTGGCCAGCGGCTGGCCGAATGATCAAGGTGCGGTGATCTGGACGCGACTCGCCCCGCAGCCGATGCAGGACAACGCCGGGCTCGACCCGCTACCCATCACGGTTCGCTGGGAACTCACCGAAGAAGGCGCAACATCGCCGGTGCAAAGCGGGGCGGTCGACGCATTGCCCCAGTGGGCGCATTCGGTGCGGGTCGAGCTCAAGGGATTGAAACCCCATCGCATCTATCGCTACCGCTTCATGTGCGGCGGCGCGGTCAGCCCGCAGGGTCGATTTCGCACCGCACCGGCTGCCGACCAGGCTCAGAGTCTTCGACTGGTCTTTGCCTCGTGCCAGCAATACGAGCAGGGCTTCTTTGGTGCATGGCGACATGCGGTCGCCGATTCGCCCGATCTGGTGGCCTTCCTGGGCGACTACATCTACGAGTCGTCCTGGGGCCGCAACCATGTTCGCAAGCACGATGCCGGCGTGCCGCAAACCCTCGATGCCTATCGCCGGCGTCATGCGCTCTATCGCGGCGACCCCGACCTGCAGGCAGCGCACGCTGCCTGCGCCTGGCTGCCCACCTGGGACGACCATGAGGTCGAGAACGATTACGCCAACGAGCTGTCCGAACGCGGCACCCCATCCGATCGCTTCCTGCTGCGCAGGGCCGCGGCCTACCAGGCCTATTTCGAGCATATGCCCCTGCCCTGGTCGATGGCCCCCAAGGGCTCGTCGATGCCGATCTTCGGCACCCTCGACTGGGGCTCGATGGTCAGACTCCACCTGATCGACATCCGCCAGTACCGCTCGCCGCAGGCCTGCTCGGCGCCGGGGTTTGCCGGATCACGTGTGGTCGGCAACGACTGCCTCGCGCTTGCCGACCCGAACCGCACCCTGCTGGGCGCCGAACAGGAAGCCTGGCTCACGCGCGCCTTCGTCAGCAGCAAGGCGCGCTGGAATCTGCTGGCGCAGCAAACCCTCATCTCGCGCGCCGACACGAAACCCGGCCCCGAGCAGGCCTGGTGGACCGACGGCTGGGACGGCTATCCGCTGGCAAGACGGCGAATGCTCGAGATGATTCGCGGCAGTGGCGCCGCCAACCCGATCGCGCTCGGAGGCGACGTCCACATCTTCTATGCCGGCGAGTTGCATGAGGACCCCGACCGCCCGGGCGACAAGCCCGCCATGGTCGAGTTCGTCGGCGGCTCGATCACCTCGCAGGCCCGGGCCCAGAGCCGCATCGACAGCATGCTGGCCGAGAACCCCCAGCTGAAATACGGCGAGGGCCGCTTTCGCGGCTATGGCCTGATCCAGATCGACTCGGGTCGGGCGCGGGTCACGATGCGTGGCATCGACGACCCGACCCGGGCCGACACCGGTGTGCGGGATCTGCGCAGCTTTGATGTCCGCGACGGCATCGGGCGGCTCGAAGGCTAAGGGGGTTTTCAATGAGGGGTGTTCCGACTTTCCCTGCGCGTCCGAGCGCTGCCTCGACGCATGGGCCATGATGCGCGACGGGCTTGCCACAGGACACCTCATGAAATTCAGCTTTTCATCCGAACAGGAAGAATTCCGGGCGGCAGTGCGCCGCTTTCTTGCCGATCGCTCGCCGACCAAGGAAGTCCGCCGTCTGATGGAGACCGAATCGGGCTTCGATCGCGACGCCTGGAGGGCGCTCAACAGCGAACTCGGCTTATGCGCGGTGCGCATCCCCGAATCAATGGGCGGCCACGGCTTCGGCTTTGGCGAGCACTGCATCGTGCTCGAAGAAATGGGCCGCGCCCTGCTGTGCGCACCCTACTTCGCGTCCACCGTGCTGGGCGCCGGCGCCATCCTCAATGCCGGCACACCGATGCAGCAGCAGGCGCTTCTCCCCGGGATCGCCTCGGGCGAAACCATTGCCACCCTGGCAAGCACCGAAGACAGCGGCTCCTGGGACGCCGCCGCCACAACGCTCACCGCCACCCAGTCGGGCAACCGCTGGCAGCTCGACGGCCACAAGCGCTTCGTGCTCGATGGCCACAGCGCCGACCTGATCGTGGTGCTGGCCCGAGCCCCCGGCACATCGGGCAACGACGGCCTGTCGCTCTTTACCGTTCAGGGCACGGCATCAGGGCTGTCGCGCCGCGCGCTCACCACGCTCGACCCGACCCGCAAGCTTGCGCACCTCACCTTCAGCAATGTCGAGGCTCAGTTGCTCGGCGAGGAAGGCAAGGGTGCTGCCCCCTTTGAAAAAACCATGATCGAAGCCGCGATCTGCCTGGCCAACGAGATGGTCGGCGGTGCGGCGCGCCTTCGCGAAGACGCGCTGGCCTACGCGATGATGCGCATGCAGTTCGGCCGCGTGATCGGCGCCTTCCAGTCGATGAAGCACAAGCAGGCCGATATGCTGCTGGAGGTCGAGCTCGCCAAATCGGCGGCCTATTTCGCAGCCGCCGCGCTCGATGAGCAGGATGCCGACATCGCGGTCACCGCATCGCTCACCAAGGCCTGCGCGAGCGACACCTATCTGCAGACCGCCATCCACGCCATCCAGATTCATGGCGGCATCGGCTTTACCTGGGACAACGACACGCACCTGTGGTTCAAGCGGGCCAAGAGTTCGGAGGCGCTGTTCGGCGATGCCCATCTGCACCGCGAACGCATGATGGCGCAGATGGCCGCGCTCACCCCTGCCAGCAACGTTGCCGCCTGAGGAGACACCAGACATGACCGAACAGACAGAATCCTCCGTGCGCGCCGAAGTGCGTGGCTGGCTCGAAGCCAACTGGAACCCCGACAGCGGCCTGGTCGAATGGCGCAACAAGCTGATGGACGCCGGCTGGGGCACGCCACACTGGCCGACCGAGTGGTATGGCCGCAACCTGCCGGTCGGGCTGCAGCCGATCGTCGAAGAAGAGTTCAAGCGCATCGGTGCGGTGGGCGTGGCCCGGGTCGGCATTCGCGTGCTGGCGGCCGCGACCATTCTCGCGCATGGCACCGACGAGCAGAAAAAACGTTTTTTGCGACCCAGCATGACCGGCGAAGAAGCCTGGTGCCAGCTCTTCAGTGAACCCGGCAGCGGGTCGGACGCCGCCGGTGCGGTCACCCGCGCCGATCGCAAGGGCGACCACTACATCATCAACGGCCAGAAACTCTGGACCTCGGGCGCGCAGAAAGCCGACTTCGCTCTGCTGCTGGCACGCACCGACTGGGACAAGACCAAGCATGCCGGCCTGTCCTTTTTCATCATCGACATGCACCAGCCCGGCGTCACGGTTCAGCCGCTCAAGCAAATGAACGGGCACGCCACCTTCAACCAGGTCTTCATCACCGACGCGACCGTGCCTGCCAACTGGCTGGTGGCCGGCGAAGGCAAGGGCTGGGCGGTTGCCACCACCACGCTGATGCACGAGCGGCGCGCCGCCGATTCGCTGCGCTCCTGGGGTGCAGCGAAATCAGATCGCCCGGGTCGCATCTATGACGAGGAGCGCGCCGAAGCCGAAATCGCGCTCGCGCCCTACAAGTGGTATCCCAATCGCGCAGGCCGGATCGATCTGATCATTCCGCGGGCGAAAGAAACCGGCAAGCTTGATGACCCGGCGGTACGCCAGGAGATCGCCCGTCTGCTGACCCTGTCGAAAACCGCCGAATGGACCGCGCGCCGTGCGCGCAGCGCGCAGGAACAGGGCCGACCGCAAGGCCCCGAAGGCTCGCTCGGCAAACTCGCCGCGAGCCATATCGCGCGCGCTGCGGCTCGGGTGCATACCCTGCTGAGTGGTGCCGACTCCCTGCTGGCCGGGGCTGATGGCCCGCACGAGGGCACGATCGCCGAAATCCTGATCTCGGTGCCGGCCACCTCGATCGCCGGCGGCACCGACGAAATCCAGCGCAACATCATTGCCGAGCGAGTGCTCGGCATGCCAAAGGAGCCAAGCATCGACAGCGACAAACCGTATCGCGACGTGCCGCGAAATGGCGCGGGATGAGTCAGGCCACGCCGTTGCGCGGGAACGTCATTTGATCACTTGACCGCATCTCAATTGAGATACATTATTGTAGAAATGGAGGATCTGAGCATGGCGCATTCCTCGATGTTGCACGTCCGGGTGGACGACGAAATCAAGACGCAAGCCAGCGAGGCATTGGCAGCCATGGGGCTGTCTTTGTCAGATGCGGTACGCATTCTGCTCAAGCGCGTGGTGACCGACCAGGCCTTCCCCTTGGAGTTGAAGGTGCCCAACGCCCAGACTCGGGCAGCGATGGAAGAGGCCCGCGCCATTGCCAAATCACACACGGCGCGTTTTGAGTCGACCGAGGCCCTGATCGATGACCTCGAAAAAGCCCGCCGCCAGTAAGCGGACCACACCACCCACGGCCAGCGATTACACCAAAACCTTCCTCAAAGACTGGGATCGGCTCTCGCATTCGGGTCGCTACGACCTTAAACGCCTGAAAGAGGCGATGCTGCTGCTCATTGGCAACGATGCGTCGCTGGGGCCTGAATGGCTTGACCACCCGCTCAAGGGTGATTGGGACGACCACCGCGAATGTCATATCGGTGGCGACTTCCTGCTGATCTACCGATTAGAGGGCAGCACCATCATCTTCGTTCGTGCCGGCAGCCACTCCGACCTGTTTGAGGATTGAGCCGTGGTGCTTGGATCATTTCCCAACTTTATCCATGCGACTCGCCAGCACTGGGAGTCCATCACTGCCGCAGAGATCGCAGCGATCGGGATTCAGCGACGGCGAAGGCTGTGCCGCTGACGCCTCGCACCCTTAACAACTGCGAAGCCCTCGACGGCCAGGACCCGCTCGCCGGGCTGCGGGCGCAGTTTTCGCTGCCCGAGGGCGTCGTCTACCTCGACGGCAATTCGCTCGGACCGCTGCCGGTGGCCACCCCCGGGCGGATCGCACAGACGCTGAACGAAGAATGGGGCAAGGGCCTGATCACCAGCTGGAACACCGCTGGCTGGCTTGATCTGCCGCAGCAGGTCGGCGACAAGATCGCGCGTCTGATCGGCGCGCACCCCGGCGAGGTGGTGGCCGCCGACAGCACCTCGATCAATCTTTACAAGATCCTCAGTGCAGCGCTGAACATCGCCGCGGATGATCCGCGCCGAACCGCGATCGTGAGCGAACGCGGCAATTTCCCGACCGACCTCTATATCGCGCAGTCGCTGTGCCGGGATCGCGGGCTGACGCTGCGCCTGGTCGAACATGATGAGCTGGACGCGGCATTGCGCGACGATGTCGCTGTGCTGATGCTCACCCATGTCGATTACCGGACCGGCACGATGCACGATATGGCCGCCGTGTGCGCCCAGGCTCATGAAGCCGGCATGCTGACCGTCTGGGATCTGGCCCACAGCGCCGGCGCGGTGCCGGTCGACCTGCATGCGGCGGGGGCCGACTTTGCGGTCGGTTGCGGCTACAAGTACCTCAATGGCGGCCCCGGCGCCCCGGCCTTTTTGTGGATGCATCCGCGTCATGCCGATCGCATCAGGCAGCCGCTGACCGGCTGGTGGGGCCATGCAGCACCCTTTGCGTTCACGACCGATTACATCCCTGCTGCCGGCGTCAATGGATTTCAGAGCGGCACGCCGTCGATCCTGGGCCTTGCCGCACTCGATTGCGGACTCGACACCCTGCTCGCCGCCGAAGGCCTCGGCGGCATGGTGGCATTACGGCGCAAATCGCTCGCGCTGACCTCGCTCTTCATGGCCCTCGTGCAGGACCGGCTGCAGGGCCACGGCTTTGCGATCGCCACGCCCGCCGATGAGACACGGCGCGGATCGCAGGTCAGCCTGACGCGCGCAGAAGGCGCCTGGGCCATCGTGCAGGCCCTGATCGAGCGCGGTGTGATCGGCGACTTTCGCGCCGGCGACGGCAAGCATCAGCAAGACATCCTGCGATTCGGATTTGCCCCGCTCTACACCGGTCATGCCGATGTCTGGCAGGCGGTCGATCAGCTGCATCAGGTGATGCAAAGCGGCCAGTGGCGCGAGGCGCGTTTTGCCCAGCGCCATGCGGTGACCTGAGTCGAACTGATCAGCTGGTCGGGTCACGCCAGATCGGGCCGCGTGCACGCACCGGATCCAGCAGGCGGTAGTCGCCGGCCGGCACCTCGAAGCCCTTGGGAAAGGGCGCGCGCGCTTCCATGCCAAGCGATCGCATCACCCGATCATCGCGGTAGTAGCACTGCACGCACAGGGTCACCAGCAGCGCGAAGTGCTTCATGTCGGCGCGCCTGAAATCATCGAGCGCCTGCGGCTGCGCATCGGCAGCCAGTGTGTGAAAGGTCTGCCCGCACAACGCATCAAGCCGATCGAGTGCGGTGACGAGTGCTGCGGCCTGCGCCTTGAGCGAATTGAGGAGGTCGGCCACGATCAGCGGATCATCGGCGCCTGGCACCTCAAAGGCCTCGCTTGCCGGAATCATGCATCCCAGCACCGCCAGCAGCGAGCGGCGCTGACCCGGTGACAACGGCGAATCGATCGCGGCGCTTTGAATGGCAACAGGCGGGGTGGACACATTCATGGTGGGCGAAGACAGGTGGGCGAAGACAGGTGGGCGAAGACAGGTGGGCGAATACAGGTGGGCAAGTACAGGGTGGGCACCGACAGAACAGCTCAGTCGAAAAGATTGGCCAGACGGCGCTTGATGTTGTCGGCGACATAAAGGGCCAGCGCCTGGATCGTGCTGGTCGGATTGACGCCGGCCGAGGTTACGAAAATGCTGCCGTCGACGATGAAGAGATTCTTCACATCATGGCTGCGGCCCCATTCATTGACCACCGAACGTTCGGGGTCGGTTCCCATGCGCGCCGTGCCCATGTTGTGCCAGCCGCCGATCGACAGCGGCGAGGTCACCGAGACATCGACCGCACCGGCTGCGCGCAGCACCTCGCCGGCCCTCGTCACGCTGTGCGCCAGCATCTTCAGGCTGTTCTCGCTCAGGGTGTAGGACACTCTCGGTGCCGGGATGCCGCTTGAGTCTTTCAGCACCGGATCGAGCGTGACCCGGTTGTGGACTTCGGGCAGGTCTTCGCAGATGGCGACCAGCCCGGCGATGCGATCGAAGAGGCCGCGATAGGCGGCGTGGTGGCCGGCACCCATCGGCAGCTTGCCCGAGAGCATGCCGATCAGGGCGGTCTGCACCGGGCCGCGTCCGCGGGTGGTCTCGAAGGTATAGCCGCGCACGAAACCGCGCGATGGGTCGGTCTCATAAAACTGCTGGCTCCAGACCGCATCGATCGGGCCACGATGGCCATCGAGCGCCGCCTCGAAGCGGCCATAGACGCCGGCATAGGGATGGAACATCAGGTTGCGACCGACCATGCCGCTCGAATTGGCCAGCCCATCGGGGTGGCGTGAAGACGCCGAATTGAGCAGGATGCGCGGCGTGCCGATGCCGTTGCAGGCCACGATCACCACCTCGGCCGGCTGAAACTGCTCGATGCCGTGCTCGTCGTAATAGATCACCCCGCTGGCCATGCCGGCCTCGTTGGTGGTGATCTCGCGCACCCGGCAGCGGGTTCGCAGCATCACGCCGGCCCGCAGTGCCTCGGGCCAGTAGGTGATGTCGGTGCTGGCCTTGGCGCCCTGGGCGCAGCCGGCGATGCACTGGCCGAGATTGATGCAGGGTGCACGCCCGCCGTACTCCTGCGTGGCGATGGTGCTGTCGGACGGCCACCAGTGCCAGCCGAGATCGTTGAAGCCCCGGCCGAGTGCCATGCCGGTGCGACCCAGCGGCAGCGGTGGCATCACCGGCGTCTTGGGCGGATAGGCCGGATCGCCCGCCAGCCCCGAGACGCCCATCATCCGGTCGTTTTCAGCGTAATAAGGCTCCAGCGTGCGGTAGTCGATCGGCCAGTCGTCAGCCACGCCATCGAGGCTGCGCACCCGGAAATCAGAGGGATGAAAACGCGGAAAGTGACCGGCATAAAGCACCGTGCCACCGCCCACGCCGTTGAAGTTGGCGACCTTGATCGGCGAGTCGTCGTCGTTGACCGGATAGTCGACATCGCTGGCGCGCCGGTTGGGGCTGAAATGGAACTCGCCCATCTGCCGCGCCTCATAGTCGCGGCCATTGCTCGGATAGTCGGTGGGTTTGACCCAGTCACCCTGCTCCAGACACAGGATGCGCATCCGTGTCTCGGCAAGGCTCCAGGCCACAGCCGCGCCCGACGCACCCGCGCCGATGATCAGTACATCGACCGGTGCGTTCATCGCGCTCATCGAGGCGCGCTTCAGCGGCCGGTGAACTGCGGTTTGCGCTTCTCGACGAAGTGGGCCACGCCCTCCTTGAAGTCTGCCGAGGCGAAGCTGCCGGCCATGTCGGCGTTGGCCTCGTCGATCGCCTGAGCAAGCGTCTGGAACTGCGCGTGCCACATCTCGCGCTTCATCTCGCGCATCGAGCGCGGCGAGGTCTCGGTCGCCAGCATGCGGGCATAGGCCATGACTTCAGGCATGAACTGGTCTTCCGGGATGACCCGGCTCACCAGGCCCATGGCCAGCGCCTCGGGCGCACGCACGGTGCGCGCCGAATAGAGCAGATCGCAGGCGTGCGCCATGCCGACCAGGCGCGGCAGCAGCCATGACACACCATGCTCGGCGATCAGGCCGCGTCGTGCGAAGGCGGTGGTGAACACCGCTTTGTCGGACGCAAAACGCATGTCGGCATAGAGCGACATGATCAGGCCAAGTCCCGCACAGGGGCCATTGATCGCCGCAATGATTGGCCGCGGCACCGACGGAAACCAGGAGTACTGGCGCTTGAAGTCCTCGCTCGCTGATGCATCGAAGGGCTCAGGCACCGCAGGACGCGGGCGCGCCGCGGCGTCACCACCACCGCTGCCGGCCAGCGACTGCAGGTTGTTCATGTCGGCGCCAGCGCAAAAACCGCGCCCGGCACCGGTCAGCACGATCACCCGCACTGCCTCATCCGACGACGCAGCCCTCATCGCGGCCCGCACATCTCGGTCCATCTCGGCACGCCAGGCATTGAGCCTGTCGGGGCGATTGAGCGTGATGACGGCAATACCGTCCTCAACCCGGTACAGCACATCTTCATAAGTCATGGGGTCTCCTCCTCATCCTCGTATTGGGGTCAGCCCCGAACTGCGCCGGGGTCTGCAAACCGATGCTCAGGCGCCGGACGTTTCCAGCGCCAGAAATGCCTGCAGCTTTGCCTCGCCCTGCGGCAAAGCGCGCAGCGTGGCCTCGATCGCAGCGCGTGCCTGCGCGCGCGTGTGCTGCACGGTATCAACCGAATGCCAGCGCACGAAGCCCTGCCACAGCGGATCGAGCAGGCGCTCACCCGGAATGCGCCGACCGTCATTGGCCTTGAAGGTGAAGCTGCGCAACTCCGAAATCGCCGACTGCAGATAGGCCACATGGATCTGCTCGTCTTCGCGGATTCGCTCGACCATGACCGCGGCCTGCTCGGCCGTGTCGCGGCGATCGGCAAAGCAGGCCGGATCGCGCATGACCCGGGTGCAAAAGCTGAAGAAGGCCTCGGCGCGAATCTCGATCATGAGCACGTTCATCATCATGACGATGATCTGCTCATAGGGCGCATCGATCATCGGCAGCAGCCGGTCGCCGGCGGGCCGCGCCAGCGACGGCGGCACCTCGGGCATCGGCCAGGCATCGCGCCCGAAGAGCATGTCGCGCACCGCAAACCACATGGTGTCGTGTCCGCCGATGCCCGATTCGGGCACGCCGCCCTCATCGAAGCCGTGGGCCCTGAACAGCCCCTTGCCCAGATGGCCGACGGTGGTCTGGCTGAGGTCTTCTTCAATGATGGCCTGAAAATTCGGCACTGGAATCGTCGCCAGGATGCGCCCGCGGGCTTCGACCACGCCGGTGACCGTCAGCGAATTCCAGAGCGTCTGCCCGCACCCCCACTGCAGCAGCAGGCGCTGCTGCTCGAAACTCGGATAGTTGCCCATGGTCAGCAGGGCACCCGAGGCATCGATCAGGGGCCAGCCACGCGCGGCCAGCGCCTGCTGCCAGCCCCGCACCGCCGGCCAGCGCCCGAGCGTGCGCGGCGACTGGTAGGCGCCTGCCGCATCGAAGCCGCCATGCAGCCGATGCCCCACCGCCTCGAGCGGGCGGGCATAGGGATGCTCGGACATCAGTTGTGCTTCGTCGAAAACCAGTGCTGCGCCCATCTTGCGGGTCCTTTGGGATCAGTGTGGGATCAGGCGACTCAAAGACGCTCGATGATGATCGCCGGCGCCATGCCGCCGGCGGCACACATCGTGACCAGACCGCGACGCAGATCGCGACGCTCGAGTTCGTCGAGGATGGTGCCGATCAGGATCGAACCGGTACCGCCAATCGGGTGGCCCAGCGCCATCGCGCCGCCATTCACATTGACCTTGTCGCGATCGAGCTTGAGGTCGCGGATGAACTTTTCGGCCACCACCGAAAACGCCTCGTTGATCTCGAAGAGATCAATGTCATCGAGGGTCAGACCGGCCTTGGCCAGGACCTTGCGTGCCGCCGGCACCGGCGCATTGAGCATCAGCGTGGGGCAATCGCCGACATTGGCCATCGCCACGATGCGCGCGCGCGGCTTCAAGCCCTTGGCTTTGGCATAGGCGGGCGACGCCAGCAGCACGGCACCCGCGCCGTCGACCACACCCGACGAATTGCCGGCGTGATGGACATGCTTGATATCGAGGCCGGGATACTTCGCCAGGATCAGGCTGCGGAAGGTATTGCCCTGGTCGTCAAGCGGCACATCGGCCAGCGCCGGGAAGGCCGCCTTGATCTCGGACAGGCCCTGCAGCGTGGTCTGGGGGCGCGGAAACTCTTCATGGTCGAGCGCCAGGCTGCCGTCGGCCTTGAAGGTCGGGATCAGGCTCTTCTTGAAATGACCGTTGGCGATCGCGTGCGCGGCACGCTGCTGGCTGACCAGGGCGAGCTCGTCGAGCGCCTGGCGCGAGATGCCTTCCATGGTGGCGATGGCATCGGCACACACGCCCTGGTGCGACTGCGGGTGCGAGGCGCGCAGACGCAGATTGCCGGCATCCATCAGGGCCGGGCCCTCATCGGGCGCGCGACGCCCGGTCATCGACATCATCTCTGAGCCGCCTGCGATCATCAGGTCTTCCATGCCGGCCATGATCGAGGCCGCCGCCATGCTGACCGAGGTGATGCCCGAGCCACAGAAGCGATCGAGGGTCACGCCGCTTGCGCGGACATCGAAGCCGGCATCGAGTGCGGCCATGCGAGCCAGGTCCATCGACTGCGAACCGCGCTGCGAGCTGGTGCCCCAGATGATGTCGTCGATCTCGGCGGTCTTGAGGTCGTTGCGCGCGGCCAGTGCCTTGAGCACATTGGCAGCCACATGCTGGGGATGCATGTCGGCGAGTGCGCCTTTGCCAACCTTGCCGATGCCGCGCGGTGTGCGGCAGGCGTCGATGATGAGGGCTTCAGCCATGGGAAGTCTCCTGGTCTGGGTAGAGGACAGCCTTGAATCATGCCACCAATGGCGCAGCAATCCGCTCGAAGGCGTCACATTTCGGGACGAAGCCCGCCCAGACCCGGATCATCTTCCGAGTCTGCGCAACCGACCAACCCTGATCATCCGCGGTTGGCGGATGCCCGACGACGGCGCGCCATCATCGACGCGGTGACGACCAGCCCGGAAAGCATGAAGGCCAGATCCGAAGGCTCGGGAACCGGGATGATCTCGCCATAACCGGTCACCAGCGCAATGTCGCCGCTGCCCGACAGCGTGAAGTGCGCATACATCTGCATGGTGTTCCAGACACCCAGCGGGCCTGTGGTGACACCTGACTCAACCGTGTTGATGAAGGCCACGGAACCGGGAGCGCCCGCCGCAATCGACTGCACTGCACCGACATTCACGCCTGCATTCACGAATGAAGCGTCACCCTGCGGCGCGTTGACCATCGAAGACAGCGCGAAACTCTGAAAGCTCGTGGCGCCCGGGCTGTAGGTCAGCGCAGCACCGTTGCCGGTGGCATCGACCAGGATGCCGGATGCGCGAGCACTCACGGTGTTGGCCTGTCCATTGATTGAGGGAATGATCGGCGATGTGAAGTAGGCACTGACCGCCAAAGCCCCCGATGTGTTGTTGGCGATGCTGTAGGCGTAGCTCATGAACGGGTCGACATTGCCACCGGTCGTGCGCTCGAAGATCCGGTTGCCCTGCGAATCGGTCGGATCGACCTTGACCACGAAGGCCGGCAACTCGACGCCATCGACCGTGACCCTGCGATTGGCCGAGTAGGAAAAGGGTGAGGCCAACGAAAAATCACCGCTATTGCGATCAAGCGCAAAACTGATGTCGGCGCTGGTCCAGTTGATCCCCGACTCGGTGCCGACGATATTGAACTTCAGGATCGGGCTCGGTGTATCCGACGGCAGCACAGCCGTTATCTCTGCAGACGCAAAAACAGAAATCCCGGACGTCAAAACGCCAACGGCGATTTTCGCGGCAAGGTTGAATGACAGTCTCATAGGATCCTCAGTCGTCAGTTGATGCCGCCATCGGCAACACCCAAAGTTTGAATCAACATTGTTTCGCATC
>CAMCXH010000005.1 GCA_945883285.1 Bordetella parapertussis
CTGGTGGCCACCGGTTTTCTGGCTTTCATGCTCTTTACCTCCAACCCTTTCATGCGCCAGTTGCCCGGGCCGGTCGATGGTCGCGACCTCAATCCGCTGCTGCAGGATCCGGGCATGGTCATCCATCCGCCGATGCTCTACATGGGTTATGTCGGCTTCTCGGTGGCCTTCGCGTTTGCGGTGGCCGCGATGCTCGGCGGTCGGGTTGATGCCGCCTGGACGCGCTGGGCGCGTCCCTGGACCACCGCCGCCTGGTGCTTTCTCACGATCGGCATCGCGCTGGGCAGTGCCTGGGCCTACTACGAGCTCGGCTGGGGCGGATGGTGGTTCTGGGACCCGGTCGAGAACGCCTCGTTCATGCCCTGGCTGGTCGGCACGGCCCTCATCCATTCGCTCATCGTGACCGAGCGGCGCGGCGGCTTTCGGGCCTGGACCATGCTGCTGGCGATCGCCGCGTTCAGCCTTTCGCTGCTCGGTACCTTTCTCGTTCGATCGGGCGTGCTCACGTCGGTGCATGCCTTTGCCACCGACCCGACCCGCGGGATCTTCATCCTCGCCTTTCTGGTCGTGGTGGTCGGCGGCTCGCTGATCCTCTTTGCGCTGCGCGGACCCGGCATCGCCGGCAACCACACGCCGGTGACCTTCGCGCCGAGTTCGCGCGAAGGCTATCTGCTCGCCAACAACCTGCTGATGGTGACCGCAGCCGGCTCGGTCCTGCTCGGCACGCTCTATCCGCTGGTGCTCGACACCCTGGACCTTGGCAAGATCTCGGTCGGGCCACCCTATTTCGAAGCAGTGTTCTTTCCGCTGATGGCACCGGCCGCCTTCCTGATGGGCATCGGGCCGATTTCGCGATGGCGCGAGTCACCCGTGCCACAGCTGGCCGCACGACTCAAATGGGCCTTTGGCATTGCTGTGGCCGCGGCCGTACTGATCACCCTGACCTCCGGGAGCATCGGCCCGAAGGCCTCGGTCCTGGGCACCCTGGGGTTTGCCATCGGCATCTTTCTGGGTCTGTGGCTGATCGCGGCGAGCTGCGTGGCCGTCTACGAGCGGGCCGGACAGGTCAAGGCGGCAAGCTGGCCAGCGCGCCTGCGGTCGATGCCGGGCGGCTTCTGGGGCATGATCATCGCGCATGCCGGGGTCGGCGTCTTTTGCATCGGCGTGGCCTGTGTCAAGGCGCTGGAAGTCGAAGTCGATGCCGCGCTCGGCGCCAACCAGTCAATGGAAATCGGCGGCTACACGCTGACGCTGCAGGACATCCGCGAGATGACCGGCCCCAACTACACGGGCGTGAAGGGCATCGTTCAGGTCTCGCAAGACGGCAAGCCGCTGTTCGAACTCAACCCCGAAAAGCGCTTTTATCCGACCACGCAATCGGTGATGACCGAAGCTGCCATTGACTCCAGCATCACCCGCGACCTTTACGTCTCACTGGGAGAGCAATTGCCCGACGGTCGCTGGACGCTCAAGACCTGGGTCAAGCCCTTCATCGACTGGATCTGGGGCGGCTGCTTCATGATGGCCATCGGCGGATTCGTCGCGATCAGCGACCGTCGCTATCGCACAGTGCGGCGCACTGCGTCCGATGACAACAAGGTCGTGGCTTCGGCCTGAGGCTTGCCGGCATGCGATCGCTTCGCTTTATCCTGCCGGCAATCGTTTTTGCGGTCGTTGCCGCCTTCATGCTGGTAGCGCTCACCTCCGGGCGCGATCCCAAGGAAATTCCTTCCCCGCTGATCGGCAAACCGGCACCGGCCTTCACGCTGCCCCTGCTCGCGCAGGCCGATCAGAGCTGGTCGCCCGAAAAGATGCGCGGACAGGTCTGGCTGCTTAATGTGTGGGCCTCGTGGTGCGCGCCCTGCCTGGTCGAGCATCCTGAACTTTTGAAGCTGGCGCGAGCCAGAACGCTGCCGGTGATCGGATTCAATTACAAGGATGAGCCGGCTGCAGCAAGCGCCTGGCTCGACAAGCATGGCAACCCCTACACGACGATCGTCGCCGACCGCAACGGTCGCGCCGGCTTCGATTACGGTGTCTACGGCGTGCCGGAGACCTTTCTGATCGATCGCAACGGGACCATCCGCTACAAGCATGTCGGCCCGCTCACGGTCGATGTGATTTCGGACAAGCTCTTGCCCATGGCTCAGGCACTGGCCCGATGAGCGCCTTCACCGTCATCGCCAATCGATCAGGCGCAATCGGCAAGGGCTTGCACAAGCACGGTGCGGCAGCCCTGATCGCCGGCCTGCTGGTTTGCAGCCTGGCCAGTGCCGCCGACCCTGCCGCAACACCGGCCGACGCCCCAAGCAGCACTCTGGCCGACCCGTCGCCTGAGCAGGCTCGCGAGCTGCTGCAAAGCGATCGCTTTCGCCGACTCGCCGCCGAGCTGCGCTGCCTGGTCTGCCAGAATCAGACGCTGGCCGATTCAAATGCCGACCTGGCCACCGATTTGCGAAACGAAGTCCTGCGCCAGATGTCAGCAGGTCGCGACGACACGCAGATCAAGAACAACCTGGTCGCGCGCTACGGCGAATTCGTGCTCTATCGACCCACTTTTTCGGGCCGCAATCTGGCGCTCTGGGCGGGGCCTGCGGTCCTGCTCGCGCTCGGTGCCTTTCTGATGTGGCGCATCAGCCGAGCGCGGCGCACATCGGCGAGTGGGGTGGTCGATGAGGCACAACTGAAACGCGTCGACGCGCGTCTGAAAGATCTCTGAGCCACACCCGAAAAATTTATTTTTTGTAACCCTGACCATTATCGGGTTCAGAAATTACGAACGCCCCGATTCACGGGGCGTTGCAGGTCGGCGAGACAGTCGCCAGCCCGACAAGATCGCTGTGTTTGCAAGCAGCCGGACAGCCCGGGCATGCCAGCGGGCAAATGGCTTGCTTTGGGCTTACTTTGCTTTCTTCTTGTTGACCGAAGCCTTGAAGGCTGTGCCAGCCGAGAACTTGGGGACGGTGGCCGCTGCAATCTTGATTTTTTCGCCGGTGCGAGGATTTTTTCCGACTCGCGCCAGACGCTTGCTCGAAAAGAAGGTGCCAAAGCCTACCAGCGTGACGCGATCGCCCTTGGTCACAGCCTTGGTCACGGTTTCGATGATCGAATTGAGGGCACGCTCGGCCGCAGCCTTGCTGATATCAGCCTCCGTTGAAACGGTTTCGATCAGTTCACTCTTATTCATGCAGTCACCTCCTGGTGTTCGAACGTTATTGGGCGATGGGCTTCAACATTGACAGGAAACGGCTGCAACGCAGGGCGCAATGACAACCTCTGGGAGACGGACCTGCCGAAATATTACAAACGCCGCCGTCCAAGCGGACCGCGGATCGGGCATTCTGTCACAAAGAAGCCCGCAACGAGGGCATTCCAGGGCGGTGAGGCAAAAGAAAGACAGCTCCGAAGGCTCAACAATCACATGCGTTCACATCATGAATTCCAAACCGCCTCTGCATACCGATTCACGCCTGCTGCATGCCGATGACGCACTGCATGAAGGCAGTTCACTCACGCCGCCGATCCCCTGGTCAGCGACTTTTCTGGCAGACGATGCAAGCGCCTTCGCGCAGATGGCCTCGACGCCGATGCACCCGCGCTACTACACCCGTTACGGCAATCCCTTGCACCAGCGAGTGGCCCGCATCGTGGCCGACCTCGAAGGTGCCGCCACCGGACTGGTGACCGCAAGTGGCATGGGGGCGATCTCGACGACGCTGCTTGGCCTGCTGCGCGCCGGTGACCATGTCGTGGCGCAACGCAATCACTACATGGGCACCACCCGGCTGTTGTCCGATCTGCTCGAGCGCTTTGCGGTCACCTGCGAGTTCGTCGATCAGACCGACAATCAGGCCTTCGCGCGGGCGCTGCAACACCCCACCGCGGTCGTCATGCTCGAGAGCCCGACCAATCCCGACTGCAGCCTGACCGACATCGCCACAGCCACGCGTCTGGCGCATGCCAGCGGTGCGCTGGTGGTGGTCGACAACACCTTTGCCACGCCCTTGAACCAGCAGCCACTTTCCCTGGGTGCTGACCTGGTGGTGCACAGCGCGACCAAATACCTCGGCGGCCATCACGATCTGACCGCAGGCGTTGTGGTCGGCAGCGAGGCACTCATCGAACGCCTGTGGTCGACGCAAATCGTGATCGGCGCCACCCTGTCGCCGATGGACGCCTGGTTGCTGCTGCGTGGCTTGCGAACACTGTCGGTCAGGATGCAGCGCATCAATGCCTCGGCCCTGACGGTCGCACGTGCGCTGGCCGCCCACCCCGCGGTGGCATCAGTGTCTTACCCGGGCCTGTCCGATCATCCGCAACATGCGCTGGCGCTTGAGCAGATGACCGGCTTCGGTGGCGTGATGGGAGTGAGGCTGACCTTCGACTATGCCGGCACCGCGGCATTCGTGAGCAAGCTCGCCCTCGCCCAGCAGGCGGTCAGCCTGGGCGGCGTCGATACGCTGGTGGTGCATGCCGCAGCGATGTGGGCCGGCAGCCTCGATGACGAGCAGATGCGTCAGAGCGGCATCGAGCCAAACCTGGTTCGCCTCTCGATCGGACTTGAACATCCGGACGACCTGATTGCCGACCTGCAGCATGCGCTGGACCTCGGCATGAGCCCACCGCATTCCAGTTAAACTGCGCCCGATAATGAAATGTCGCGAGCGGGGGTCCTTCTTTTGCTGATGCGTCCGGGCGCCGCGCGGCGCGCCATCGTGCTGCCCGGTCTGATCGCACTGATCGCGGCCTGCCTTGCGGGCTGCAGTAACGACAGCGGCAGCAGCGCCGCTCAGCCCGGCAACACGATCTCGGCCGGCAGCAACTGCGACCTGAGCTACTCCCTCACGCAAAACCCGGTGCTCACCGGGCCTGACCCGCTGCTCGGCGATCAGTGGCATCTCATCAACACCGGACAGAACCGCGGCACGCCGGGCGAAGACCTGCGCGCGTCGGGCGCCTGGTCGGTCACCCGTGGCAGCGGCGTGCGGGTGGCAGTCATCGACGACGCCATCGAAGTGACGCATCCCGACCTCTATCCCAACCTGGTCGAGGGTGCGAGCCGCAGCTATCGCAACGGCAATCGGGGCAGCGTCTGGCCGGTGCCGTGCATCACAGCCGACGACAGGCACGGCACCGCGGTCGCCGGTCTGGTGCTCGCGCGAGACGGCAACGCCATCGGTGTGGTGGGGGTGGCACCCCGCGCATCGCTGGTGGCTTACGATGCGCTCTCGACCTCCTACGACATCGATATCGCCGATGCGCTGACGCGCGACAGCCAACTCAACGCGATCTACCAGAACAGCTGGGGATCTCCCGACGATCGCAAACTGCATCCAGCCGATGCGGTTTTCACCGCCGCCATCACAAGCGGGCTGCTCAGCGGTCGCCAGGGCAAGGGGTCGATCTATGTCTTTGCAGGCGGCAACGGTCGCTGCCTCGAGTTTTCGGAGACCGGCGAATGTCAGGTCGACAATTCGAATTTCGATGGCTTCGTCAATCAGCTCGGCATCGTGACCGTCTGCGCGGTCGACGACAACGGCAAAAGCCCCTGGTATGGCGAACCGGGCGCAACACTGACGGTCTGCGCGCCGTCATCCGGATCCAACCCGGTGGGCGTCACCACCACCGCCATCAACGGCACTTACGAATCGACCTTCAGCGGCACCTCGGCCAGCACACCAATGGTCTCGGGCGTGATCGCCCTGATGCTGTCGGCCAATCCGACCCTCACCTGGCGCGACGTGCGGATCATCCTCGCGCGGTCGGCCCGACGCAATGACCCGACCGACTCGGGCTGGCTGCCGGCCGCAGGCGGTCTGCAGTTCAACCACAAATACGGCTTCGGTGTGGCCAATGCCCAAGCAGCAGTCGCCCTGGCAAGCACCTGGTCCTCGGTCGGCGGGAGCGCAGCCATGAAGACCTGTGAATCGCCGCTGCGCACCCCCAATCTGCCGCTGCCCGATGCCGGGTCAGACGGCAAGTCGACGCCTGTCTCCGACAGCCTGTCGATTGCCGGCTGCGCCATCACCAGCATCGAGTTCGTCGAAATCTTTTTGACTGCCTCGCATGCTTACAGCGGGGACCTGAAGGTGAGCGTCAGCAGCCCGGCGGCCGCGGTCAGCCAGCTCGCCAATGCGCGCATCTGCAAGGGCAGCGGCGATGCCTGCGGGGCCTACAACAACTGGCGCTTCGGCTCGATGCGCCATCTTGGCGAAGCCGCCAACGGCAACTGGACCATGACCGTGACCGACATGGGAGCGGGCGACACCGGACGATTCGATGCATGGAGCCTGAAAATCTATGGCCGCTGACCGAATCGTGCGCCGCTGCGCCGGCACACTGGTTGCCGCCCGGATCGGGCTGCGGGTGGCCGCCTTGCTCAGGCGCTCGTCTGTGTGCGTCTCGGCTGCCCTGCTCGGCATGACGGCTGCCATGGCCCAGCCCGCGCCCGGCCCGATCGACCCCTCGCGCATCGACACCGTGAGCAAGCGGGCCTCGGTGGCGGTCAAGTCGGTGCAGCCCACCCATGCCTGGCATGACGGTACCGCCCTGCGGATGCTGAGCCTCGACCCGTCGCTCGAGGCGTACTTCGCGACCGGCCTGCTGCCACAAGACCGCGTGCTTCGACCGGAGGGCAGCGTGCTGCGTCCCGCGGGCAGCACCGATCGCGCACAGGCCGCTCAAATCTCGCCGGTGTTGCGCGATGAATCCGGGCGACCGCGCAGCCTGCCCGGCGGGGTGGTGGTGGTGCTCAAGACCCCGATGAACGAGACCGGCGCACGCGCGCTGATCAGTCAGGCAGGCGCCGTTCCCCTGCATGCCCTGTCCAACAGGCTCTGGCTGGTCCAGGGGCCGGTCGGCCTGGGGTCGCTCACACTCGCCAATCAATTGCAGGCGGGGGGCCTGTTCGAATCGGCCCAGCCCAACTGGTGGATGCCCCGAACCCTCAAGTAGGGCTGTAGCGGCGCTCAGGCTGCGGCGGACTACAATCGAGCGCTTGCCGACTGCAGGACACTCGATCATGCGCACCGACCAGCCGGTCACGATTCGCCGCCTCGACTACACGCCCCCGGCCCACACGGTCGACACGATCGCACTGGTGTTCGATCTCGATCCGCAAAAAACCCGGGTCACTGCCACGATGCAGTTGCGGCGCCAGCCCGACGCTGCAGCAGACGCGCCGCTCTGGCTGGATGGCGACAGCCTGACATTGCTGAGCGCCTCGATCGACGGGCAGCCGGTCAGTGCCGAGCGGCTGCATGCCGATGCCCACGGACTGCGCATCGACGCGCCGCCGGCGGTCTTCACGCTGGTCACCGAAGTGATGATCTGCCCGGCCGACAACACCGCCCTCAACGGGCTGTATGTGTCCAATGGCAGCTTCTACACCCAGTGCGAGGCGCATGGGTTTCGGCGCATCACCTATTTCCCCGACCGCCCCGATGTCATGGCGCGCTATACCGTCGATATCGTGGCGGACACCTCGCGCTGGCCGGTGCTGCTGTCCAATGGCAATCTGGTCGACACGCAAACCCTGCCCGATGGCCGCCAACGCGTGCGATGGGTCGATCCGTTTCCAAAACCGAGCTATCTCTTTGCCCTGGTCGCCGGCAATCTGCAGGCCCGTGAAGAGCGCATCCTGACCGCCTCCGGGCGCGATGCCCTGCTGCAGGTCTGGGTCGAGCCGGGCATGCTTGATCGCACCGAACACGCCATGGCTTCGCTGATCCGATCAATCCGATGGGATGAAGAGCGCTATGGGCTGGAGCTCGATCTTGATCGCTTCATGATCGTGGCAGTCGGCGACTTCAACATGGGCGCAATGGAAAACAAGGGCCTGAACATCTTCAACACAAAGTATGTGTTCGCCCATCCGCATATCGCCACCGATGCCGATTTCGCCCATGTCGAGTCGGTGGTGGCGCATGAGTACTTTCACAACTGGACCGGCAACCGTGTGACCTGCCGCGACTGGTTCCAGCTCACCCTCAAGGAAGGCCTGACGGTTTTTCGCGACCAGGAATTTTCGGCCGACGTCATGGCGGCTGCCTGCCCCAACGAGACCACCGCGCGAAGCGCGCGGGCGGTCAAGCGCATCGCCGACGTCCGCATCCTGCGTGCCATGCAGTTCGCGGAAGACGCGGGCCCGATGGCGCATCCGATCCGCCCCGACAGCTATCAGGAAATCAACAATTTCTACACGGTCACTGTCTACGAGAAGGGCGCCGAGGTCATCCGGATGCTGCAGACCCTGGTCGGTCGCGAAGGATTCAGGCGCGCGATGGCGCTCTATTTCGAGCGCCACGACGGGCAGGCAGTCACCTGCGACGACTTCGTTGCCTGCGTGGCCGATGCCAACGGCCGCGACCTCGATCAGTTCAAGCGCTGGTATTCGCAGGCCGGCACGCCGCGAGTCCGTGCTCACGGCGACTACAACGCGCAAAGCCGGCGCTACACCCTGACGCTTGACCAGTGGTGCCCGCCCTCGCCCGGGCAGCCCGACAAGCTGCCCTTTCACATTCCGGTGGCCCTCGGGCTGATGGGCGGCGACGGCGCCGAACTCGCACAAGCCACCCTCGAACTCACCGAACCCTCGCAGACCTTCGTGTTCGACAACATCGTGCCGCATGCCGATGCTGACGGCCATGTCAGGGTGGTCGCCTCGCTGCTGCGCGATTTCAGCGCGCCGGTCATCCTCGAACACCAGGCCGACGACGCCGTCCTCGCGTTTCAGGTCGCTCACGACACCGACGCCTTCAATCGCTGGGAGGCGGCCCAGCGGCTCGCCATCTCCGCCATCCTGCGCGTGCTCGAAGGCATGCCGGTCACCGAGGCAAGCAGCGCACTCAGTCGGGCGCTCGCGCGAGCCGTTGCCGATCCGGGTCTCGACCCGGCCCTGCGAGCGCAGTTGCTGGCGCTGCCCTCCGAAGGCTTCATCGCCGAGCAACTGGAAATCGTCGACCCGGTGGCACTGCGTGCGGCACGCAATGCGGTGCGCGATGCAATGGCGCGCACACTTGCCACCGAGCTGCGCTCGCAGCTCGATACGCCGCACCAGCGGGCCCCCTATTCGCCCGACCCGGTCTCGGCCGGCCGACGCAGTCTGCACAATGCCGCGCTCGCGCTGCTGGTCGAAGCCGGCATCGAGGGCGCCGACCGGCTGGCCCAGGCCCAGATCGACCAGGCCGACAACATGACCGACCGGCTGGGGGCACTTGCGGCACTGGTGCAAAGCGCCTCACCGCTGCGCGAGCCAGCGTTATCGGCCTATGCCAGTCTCTTCGATGCCGAGCCGCTGGCGATGGACAAGTGGTTCACGCTGCAGGCCACCATGCACCGGCAGCCGAACGATGCGCCAGTGCTCGAGCGGGTCCGCACGCTGATGGCGCACCCCTTGTTTTCGCTTCGCAACCCCAATCGGATCCGCTCGCTGATCACGAGTTTCTGCAGTGGCAACCTGGCCGAGTTTCATGCCGCAGACGGCTCGGGCTATCGTTTCTGGGCCGAACAGGTGGTGGCGCTCGATGCGGTCAACCCCCAGATCGCGGCCCGCCTTGCACGAGCACTCGACCGATGGCGAAAGTTCGACGCGCAGCGCCAGCCGCTGATGCGGGCGGCACTCGAACAGGTCGCGGCCAATGCCCAATCACCCGACGTTCGTGAAGTCGTCGGCAAGGCACTCTCCTGATGGCGCCCACAAGGAACCCAAGATGAAAAAGCAGATCAGCCTCACGCAATACCTGGTCGAAAGGCAGCGCGAAAAAAACCTGATCCCGGCCGAATTGCGGCTATTGCTCGAGGTGGTGGCTCGCGCCTGCAAGCGGATCAGCTATGGCGTGGGCAAGGGTGACCTGGCCGGCATCCTGGGCGAGGCCGGCTCCGAGAACATTCAGGGCGAAGTGCAAAAGAAGCTCGATGTCATCGCCAACGAAACCCTGCTCGAAGCCAACGAATGGGGCGGCCATCTGGCCGCGATGGCCTCCGAAGAAATGGACCATCCCTACACCATCCCGAACCGTTATCCGAAGGGTGAGTTTCTGCTGCTTTTCGATCCGCTCGATGGTTCGTCCAACATCGATGTCAATGTCTCGATCGGCACGATCTTCTCGGTGCTGCGATTGCCAGAGGGCGTCCATGTTCCCGAAGAAAAATCGTTCTTGCAGACCGGTTCGCATCAGCTTGCCGCGGGCTACGCGGTCTATGGCCCCTCAACCCTGCTGGTGCTGACCGTCGGCGACGGTGTGGCGTGCTTTACGCTCGATCGCGAAACCGGATCATGGTGGCTGACCACCGACGGCATGAAGATTCCGCCCGACACCAAGGAATATGCGATCAATGCGTCGAACGCGAGGCATTGGCACGAGCCGGTCAAACGATATGTCGCCGATCTGAATGCGGGTCGCGACGGTCCGCTCGGCAAGGACTACAACATGCGCTGGGTCGCGTCGATGGTCGCCGACATTCACCGGATCATGACCCGCGGCGGCATTTTCATGTATCCGGCCGACGGCCGCGAGCCGGGCAAACCCGGCAAGCTTCGCCTGCTTTATGAAGCCAATCCGATGGGCTTTCTGGTTGAGCAGGCTGGCGGCATGGCCACCAACGGCTTTGAGCGGATTCTCGATATCCAGCCGGCCGCCCTGCACGAACGGGTGGCGGTGTTCATGGGCTCACGTAATGAAGTCGAGCGCGTGACCGGCTATCACGGCGGCAAGGACTAAGGGCGCCTTGACCTGGCGCTGATCGCTTCCACCGCCCAGGCCGCGGCAGCCAGCCCCATCGCTGCGGTCACCATGACGGTCGAGCCATAGCCCGAGCAGGCCAGTGGCGCGCCGGGCGCAGTGCTCCCCTCGCCTTCGACACCGACCGCGCGGCTTGCGGCCCCAGGCGGCGACGGTGACCAGATCGCCTCGACACCAAACAGTCGGGCCTTTTCGCGGGTGAAACCATGCTCGCGTCGCAGTCGCGCGCGCACTGACGCCACCAGCGGATCGCCGCGCACTTCGGTGAGGTCGGCGCGCCGAAGCGCCAGCGGATCGACGCGTCCACCGGCCGCACCGCACACAATGATCGGCTGCGCGCGCGCCGCGCACAGCGCGATCACCGCCGCCTTGGCGCGCGGCGCATCGATCGCATCGATCACCCCATCGGCGAGCGGTGTGATCATCGCCTGCGCATTGTCGACGGTCACGAAGTCGTCGATCAGATCAATGCGGATATCCGATGAAATATCGGCGATTCGCGCCGCCATCACCTCGATCTTCGAGGCACCCAGGGTCGAACCCAGGGCATGCACCTGGCGATTGACATTCGACTCGGCGACATGGTCCATGTCGATCAGGGTCAGCCGGCTCACGCCGCAGCGGGCGAGCGCCTCGGCCGCCCAGGAACCCACCCCGCCGATACCGATGACGACGATATGGGCGGCGCGAATGCGGTCGGCCGCCGCATCGCCATACAGGCGAGCCACGCCGCCAAAGCGGCGATCCGACTCGCCGGCTGAGTCAGACAAGGCTCAGGGCAGCAGGATGGTCGACCCGGTGGTCTTGCGACCTTCGAGATCGCGGTGCGCCTGGACCACATCGGCGAGCTTGTAGCGCTGATCGATCTCGATGCTGACCTTGCCCGACGACACCATCTTCATCAGGTCGCCGGCAATCTCGAGCAGGTTCTCGCGCTTTTCGGTATGCGGCGCCAGCGACGGGCGGGTGATGTAGAGCGTGCCCTTGAGCGCGGTCAGCGGCAGCGGCGGCACCGGACCCGAGGCATTGCCAAAGCTCACCATCAGGCCGAAAGGCTGCAGGCAATCAATCGAGGCTGCAAAGGTGTCCTTGCCCACCGAGTCATAGACCACCGGCACCATTGCGCCCTTGGTGATCTCGCGCACCCGCTCGACGATGTTCTCCTGCTTGTAGAGGATCACATGGTCGGCACCATACTTGCGAGCGAGCGCGGCTTTCTCGGGCGAGCCGACCGTGCCGATCACGGTCACGCCAAGCGCCTTGGCCCACTGCATCGCGATCAGGCCGACACCGCCTGCGGCTGCATGAAACAGGATGGTCTGGCCTTTTTGCAGCTTGTAGGTGCGACGAAACAGGTATTGCACCGTCATGCCCTTGAGCATCATGGCCGCGCCGGTCTCGTAGCTGATCTTGCCGGGCAGCCTGACCAGCCGGTTGGCCGGCATATTGCGGACTTCGGCGTAGGAGCCGGCCGCGCCGCCGGCATAGGCGACCCGATCGCCCACCTTGACGTCGGTCACACCGGCGCCGACCGCCACCACATCGCCCGCGCCTTCCTGGCCCAGACCGGAGGGCAGCGCCATCGGATACAGGCCGCTGCGAAAGTAGCAGTCGATGAAGTTGAGGCCGATCGCCTGATGGCGCACCTGCGCTTCGCCGGGGCCGGGTGCACCGACCTCGACGTCGACATATTCCATGACGTCGGGACCGCCGTTCTTCTGGATTCGGATGGCTTTTGACATGACAACTCCAATGCGAGGTGGGGAAAGAGGGATCAGTAGGTTCCAGGGTAAGCGCCGCCGTCGAGCAGCACATTCTGGCCGGTGAAATAGGACGCCTGTTCGCTGCACAGGTAGGCGCACATCTGGCCGAATTCGAGCGCATTGCCGAAGCGCTTTGCCGGAATCAGCTGGCGGCGCTGCGCGGCGATCTCATCAGTCGACTTGCCGAGATTCTTCGCCGCTGCAGCGGTGGTGTTGCGCAGCCGATCGGTGTCGAACTGGCCGGGCAGCAGATTGTTGATGGTCACATTGTGCTCGACGGTCTTGCGGGCCAGACCAGCAACAAAGCCGGTGAGGCCGCTGCGTGCGCCGTTGGACAAACCGAGGATCTCGATCGGGGCCTTGACCGAACTTGAGGTGATGTTGACGATGCGCCCGAATCCCCGGGCGATCATCGGGTCGACGGTCGCCTTGATCAGTTCGATCGGGGTGAGCATATTGGCATCGAGTGCCGCGATCCAGTGCTCGCGCGTCCAGTTGCGAAAGTCACCCGGTGGCGGTCCGCCGGCATTGTTGACCAGGATATCGACCTGCGGGCAGGCGGCCAGCGCTGCGATGCGCCCGGCCTCGGTGGTGATGTCGCAGGCCACCGTCCTCACCTCAACGCCAGTCTCGGCCGCAATGGCCGCACCCGCTGCAGACAGCGCCTCGGCGGTGCGTGCATTGATCACCAGATTGACGCCTTCACGCGCCAGCGCCAGCGCGCAGCCATATCCCAAGCCCTTGCTCGCGCCGCAAACCAGCGCCCATCTGCCAGCAATGCCCAAATCCATGAATCGTCTCCGGTGAGGGTCAGTTCAGCGCGATCGCGCTGTCAGGACAAAGATGCCTGCAATCACGATGGCGGTGCCGATCAGTTGCACCGGATCGACCGCTTCGCCCAGAAAAATCGCACCCATGCCGATGGTAGCAGCCGGTCCGATCATGCCGAGTTGCGAGGCCACCGGCGTGCCGATCCGCTCGACGCCCATCATCGTGAGAAACACCGGCATGACGGTACACAGCACCGCATTCATCATCGACAGCTGATACACCGCCGGGGGTTGCGAAAACAGCGCCGCCGGCGACAGGATCAGCGCCTGCGCGATGCAGGCAATGCACGAGACAATCATCGCCCAGGCCATCAGCCGGATCGCGCCCAGCCGTCTGACCATCTCGCCGCAGGACACCAGATAGATCGAATAGGCAACCGTGCTGGCGAAGATCAGCGCGCTGCCCAACGGCACATCGGCACCACTTGCCGACAGGTCGTGCCAGAAGACCAGGATGACACCGCAATAGGCGATCGACATGGCCAGCCATTGGCGCCGGCTGATCGGGCGTCGCAGGGCGATCGCCGAAATCAGCAGCACGAGCGTCGGATTCAGATAGAGGATGACGCGCTCGAGCCCGACGCTGACATATTGCAGGCCCAGAAAATCGAGATAACTGGCGAGGTAATAGCCAAGCAGGCCCAGGCCGATCACCCGCCAGGCGTCATTGGGTTGCCAGGGTGATTGGCTGTCAGGACCGTCATCGGGCGTCCGATAAGCGACCCAGGCCGCGGCAATCACGAAAAACGGCAGCGAAAAAACCATCCGCAAGGCAATCAGGGTCTGCGTATCGACCCCATGCCGGTAGATGAGCTTGGCCACGATGCCCTTGCCGGCAAACAGCACCGCACCCGTCGTGGCCAGCGCGACCCCGGCCAGCCAGGTGGCCCGCGCCGACAGGTCGGGCGCCGTCGCGGCGCGCCCATCGGTCACCGGCGCAACCCTGCAGAATCAGCGCCGACGTGACCCCCCGCCCAGCAGCGTGCCAAGCACGCCGCGCAACAATTCGCGCCCGGCAGCCGAGCCGATCGAGCGCGCAGCGCTCTTGGCCATCGCCTCGACGATCGAATCCTTGCGTCCGGTCGATTTCGACAGATCATCGAGCGAACCGCGCAGCGATTCGGTCCAGTTGCTCTCGTTCGGTATCGGGTCAGTGGGCGCCGGCCCACCACGACTGGCACCGGTCCGGCCAGCGCTCGGCGCAGAGGCAGCGGATCGCGCCGTCAACAACTCATAAGCCGATTCACGATCCTCCGCGGTGTCATAGACCCCGGCCACCACCGATGAGGCAATCAGCGCCTTTCGCTCGGCGGCATCGACCGGGCCGATGCGCGAACCGGGCGACACGACGAAGCCGCGCTCGACGATCGACGGCCGCCCTTTCTCGTCGAGCATCGACACCAGCGCCTCGCCCACGCCCAGTTCGGAAATCGCAGTCTCGACATTGAAGGCCGGATTGGCGCGCATGGTCTGCGCGGCCGCCTTGACCGCCTTCTGATCGCGCGGCGTGAAAGCGCGCAGCGCATGCTGGACCCGGTTGCCGAGCTGCCCGAGGACCGAATCAGGAATATCGAGCGGATTCTGGGTCACGAAATAGACGCCCACGCCCTTGGAGCGCACCAGCCTGACCACCTGCTCGACTTTTTCAAGGAGGGCCCGCGGCGCCTCGGCAAACAGCAGATGCGCCTCGTCAAAAAAGAACACCAGCTTGGGTTTGTCGCGATCGCCGACCTCGGGCAGTTTCTCGAAGAGATCAGACAGCAGCCAGAGCAAAAAGGCGGCATAAAGCCTGGGCGCATTGAGCAGCCGATCGGCTGCCAGGATGTTGATGATGCCCCGGCCATTCGCGTCGGTCTGCATCAGATCATCAAAATTGAGCATCGGTTCGCCGAAAAAACGATCGGCGCCCTGCTGATCGAGCGAGACCAGCCCGCGCTGGATCGCGCCGATCGAGGCGGCAGAAATGTTGCCGTATTCGGTGGTGAACTGCTTGGCGTTATCGCCGACGTGCTGAAGCATCGCCCGCAGATCCTTGGCATCAAGCAGCAGCAGGCCACGATCATCGGCAATCTTGAACACCAGGTTGAGCACCCCTTCCTGAGTCTCGTTGAGGCTGAGCATGCGTGACAGCAGCATCGGTCCCATGTCGGAGACGGTCGCCCGCAGCGGATGCCCCGCCTCGCCATAGACATCCCACAGCGTCACCGGGCTGGCCGCGAAGCTTGGCTCCGGCAGGCCATGGGCGGCGATATGCTTGGTGAGCCGTTCTGTCGCCATGCCTTTTTGCGAAATGCCGACCAGGTCGCCTTTGACGTCGGCCATGAAGACCGGCACGCCGATCGACGAGAATTTCTCGGCCATGACCTGCAGAGTCACGGTCTTGCCGGTCCCGGTCGCGCCGGTGATCAGACCATGCCGATTGGCCAGGGCCGGCAGGAGGCACAGATCGGTATCGACGGTGCGAGCAATCAGTAGGGGATCGGGCATGGGTACTCTGATGGGGTTTGGGAGAAACCGGCGATGGTAAGATCCCACCGCTTGTCGATCGCGCATTGCAACATGATTGCCGCGGCAGCGGCAAGCCGCCTGCGCCAATCGCGCATCCCGATGTCGGCATCTGGCTCGCAGCGCAAGACAGCCATCAGCATGAGGTCTCAATCGTTATGGCCGGTCATTCCAAATGGGCCAATATCCAGCACCGCAAGAACCGCCAGGACGAAAAGCGGGGCAAGCTCTTCACGCGCCTGATCAAGGAGATCACCGTGGCCGCGCGGATGGGCGGGGGCGATGTGTCGGCCAATCCGCGGCTGCGCCTGGCCATCGACAAGGCCTCCGACGCGAATATGGCCAAGGACACCTTGCAGCGCGCGATCCAGAAAGGCATCGGCGGACTCGACGGCGTCAACTATGAAGAAATCCGCTATGAAGGCTATGGCATCGCCGGCGCATCGGTCATCGTCGACACCCTGACCGACAACCGCGTCCGCACGGTTGCCGAAGTTCGCCATGCCTTCTCGAAATACGGCGGCAACCTGGGAACTGACGGCTCGGTGGCCTTCATGTTCCGGCATTGCGGGCAATTCCTGTTTGCCCCGGGCACCTCCGAAGACAAGGTCATGGAAGTCGCGATCGAGGCCGGCGCCGATGATGTGGTGACCGACGACGAAGGGGGTATCGAGGTGCTGTGCGAGCCGCCGGTCTATGCGCAGGTCAAGTCCGCGCTCGAGCAGGCCGGCCTGAAGGCCGAGGTCGCCGAGATCACCATGAAACCGATGAACGAGACCGTTCTCGAGGGCGACGATGCTGCCCGCATGCAAAAGCTCCTCGATGCCATCGAAAATCTCGATGATGTGCAACAGGTTTACACCAGCGCCGTGATCGACGAATGAAGATCCTGGTCGTTGGTTCGGGAGGACGAGAACACGCGATTGCCTGGCGGATTGCCCAATCGGGTCGGGTGCAGACGGTGTTCGTGGCGCCCGGCAACGGCGGGACCGCCCGCGAGCGCGGCCTGCAGAATTTTCCGGTGACCGACATCGAGGTGCTGGCAGCGTTTGCCGAGCGCGAATCGATCGCCTTCACCGTGGTCGGCCCCGAAACCCCCTTGTCAGAAGGCATCGTCGATCTGTTTCGCAGTCGCGGGCTCAAGATCTTCGGCCCCACGCAGGCTGCGGCCCAGCTCGAATCCTCCAAGGATTTCGCCAAGGCCTTCATGACGCGCCATGGCATTCCCACTGCCCAGTACCGCACCTTCACCGATGCCGCGGCAGCGCATGACTATGTGAGCGAGCGCGGTGCCCCGATCGTCGTGAAAGCCGACGGTCTGGCAGCAGGCAAGGGCGTGGTCGTGGCGCAGACCCTCGATGAGGCCCATGCCGCGATCGACATGATGCTGCTCGACAATCGCATGGGCGCAGCCGGCGCGCGCGTGGTCATCGAAGACTTCCTGGCGGGCGAAGAGGCGAGCTTCATCGTGATGTGCGATGGCCGAAATGTACTGGCACTGGCTTCAAGTCAGGATCACAAGCGCCTGGGCGACAACGATACCGGCCCGAACACCGGCGGCATGGGGGCTTATTCGCCGGCACCGGTGGTCACACCCGAAGTGCATGCGCGGGTGCTTCGCGAGATCATCATGCCGACGGTGCAGGGCATGGCCGCCGAGGGCATCACCTACACCGGCTTTCTCTATGCCGGGCTGATGATCGACCCGCGGGGCACTGTCAAGGCACTCGAATTCAACTGCCGCATGGGCGACCCCGAAACACAGCCGATCATGGCGCGCGTCAAGAGTGACCTCACCGAAGTCTTCGAACACGCGATCGCCGGGACCCTCGACCAGGTCGAGATCGACTGGGACCGACGCACCGCGCTCGGTGTCGTGCTGGCTTCCCACGGCTATCCCGATGCACCGCGCAAAGGCGACGTTATTGACGGGCTCAGTGCCCGCACCGCACCGACCGACGATTGCCTGGTCTTTCACGCCGGCACGCAACTGAACGACGGGGTGGTGACAACCGCCGGCGGGCGTGTACTGTGCGTGACCGCCATGGGCGACTCGGTCAAGGTCGCGCAGTCGCGCGCTTACGCCATGGTCGACACCATCCGGTTCGACGGCATGCAGTACCGCCATGACATCGGTCACCGTGCGATCGCGCGCCGGCGCCCGTCAAAGAAAGCCTGAATGGCGAGCCAGGTTTCAGGAGGCCTCATGAATCATCCGACATCGTCATCGGCCGAGGCGGTCGATACCGCAGCCGTGCGTCACTACCTGCAAGGCCTGCAGCAGCGGATCGTCACCGGTCTTGAGTCGGTTGATGGCGGCAGCTTCGCAACCGATGCCTGGGAGCGCGCAGAAGGCGGCGGCGGCATCAGCCGCGTCATCGAAGACAGCCATGTCTTCGAGCGCGCCGGCGTGCTGTTTTCGCATGTCACCGGCAATCATCTTCCCCCCACAGCCTCGGCGACCCGCCCCGGCATGGCCGGACGATCCTTCGAAGCGATGGGCGTGTCGCTGGTGCTGCATCCGCGCAATCCGTATGTGCCGACGGTGCATCTGAACGTGCGCTGTTTCATTGCCGCGCCGCATGCCGGTGCTGCGCCCGACAGCCCCGATGGCCTGCCGGTCTGGTGGTTCGGCGGCGGCATGGACCTCACGCCCTATTACGGCGTCGATGAAGACGTGGTCCATTTCCATGCCACCTGCAAATCGGCACTCGCGCCTTTCGGCCCCGAGTTCCATCCGCGCTTCAAGAAAGCCTGCGACCAGTACTTCTTTCTGAAGCACCGGGGTGAGGCGCGCGGCATTGGCGGCATCTTCTTCGACGACTTCTCCGAACTCGGCTTCGAGAAGTCATTCGCATTGACCCGCAGTGTCGGCGATGCGTTTCTCGATGCCTATCTGCCGATCGTCCAGCGCAATGTCGATCGGCCTTATTCCGAGCGCGAGCGCGATTTCCAGGCCTATCGCCGGGGGCGTTATGTCGAGTTCAATCTGGTCTTCGACCGCGGCACCCTCTTCGGGCTTCAGTCGGGCGGGCGTACCGAATCGATCCTGGTCTCGATGCCACCGATCGTGAAATGGCGATACCACTGGCAGCCGGAAGCCGGGTCGCCCGAAGCGCGGCTCTATGAGCACTTCCTGCCGGCACGCGAATGGGTCTGAGTCGTCATGAGCTCCGATAGGCGCAGGCGTATCGGCATCCTCGGCGGCACCTTCGATCCCCCGCATGTCGGCCACCTCGCGCTGGCGAGATCGGCACGGGATGCCATGCAGCTTGATGAAGTGCGCCTGACGCCGACCGGCCATTCATGGCAAAAGAGCGAGGCTGGCGCCAGCGCGCAGCAGCGACTCGACATGGTCCGGCTCGCGCTGCGTGATGTCAGTCCGTCTGAAGGCCTGACGGTCGACGACCGCGAAGTGGTTCGCGGCGGCCAGACCTACACCGTCGATACGCTGGAAGCATTGCGCAACGAACTGGGCCCCGATGTCATGCTGGTGCTGATCGTCGGCAGCGATCAGCTGCGCAACCTGGCCACCTGGCGACACTGGCACGGGCTCTTCGATCTGGCCCATATCGCGGCGACTCAACGCGAGCTGATCGCCCTGGATCATCTGCCCTTCGAGGTCGAGGCCGAGGTCGCCAGACGCGGCCGTGATGCCCTGCCCGACGCGCCGGCCGGCAGCATCGTCTTTTTCAGAATGCCCGCGGTGGCCGTGTCGGCCACCGGACTTCGTGCCCAACTGGCTGCAGGCGAGCGCCCCGATGCGCTGTCACCCCCTGCGGTTCTCGACTATATTCAATCGCACCGCCTCTATCGACGGTCGCCACGGAACTGACAATGGATCTCACCAAACAGCAACGCCTGGTCGTCGACGCACTCGAGGATGTCAAAGCCCATGACATCAAGGTCTTCGACACCACCAAACTCACCGGCCTCTTTGACCGGGTGATCATCGTCAGCGCGACCTCCAACCGGCAGAGTCGAGCGCTTGCCGCAAGTGTTCGGGACAAGGTCAAGGACCATGGCGGCCATGTGATTTCGGTCGAAGGCGAAGACACCGGCGAGTGGGTGCTGGTCGATCTCGGCGACATCGTGGTCCACATCATGCAGCCGGCGGTCAGGGCCTACTACAACCTGGAAGAACTCTGGGGCGGCAAGCCGGTGCGGGTCAAACTCGCCGCCGCGAGCATCGCGCGCGCCAGCACCTGATTGCCAGACCTGATTGCCGCTGTCGGCAGGCGTTCGCCCGGCTCACACTGACATGCTGCTGCGGGTGATTGCAGTCGGCACCCGGATGCCGGCCTGGGTCGATCAGGCGGTCGACGATTTTTCGCGCCGCATGCCCGCCGAGTTGCGCATCGACTGGAAACCGGTCAAGGCCGAGCCGCGTGCCGCCGGTGGCAGTGCGGCCCAGTGGAAAAGCCGCGAAGCGCAGCGCATCCAGGACGCCCTGCCCTCGGGTGCGCGAATGGTGCTGCTCGATGAGCGCGGTGCCGATCTCGACAGCACCCGACTGGCAGCGAGGCTGTCCGCCTGGCAGCGCGACGGTCAGCCGGTGGCGATCGTGATCGGCGGCCCGGACGGCGTGGACGACGCCGTCAGGGCTCAAGCTGCCGAGACACTTCGACTGTCGTCGCTGACGCTGCCGCATGCGCTCGCCAGGGTGCTGCTGGCCGAGCAGCTCTATCGGGCCTGGTCAATCAATGCCGGCCATCCCTATCACCGCGAATGAGACCGGCCCGATGACGTCCGTCGACACCTGTGCCAACACCACCCCAGAAGCACGACCGCCCGGCTTCGTCTGGCTCGCGTCTCAAAGCCCCCGCCGCCAGGAACTGCTTCGCCAGATCGGCGTGCGCTTCGAGCTGCTGGCGCCAGGCCCGGACGAAGACGCCGAGACCCTCGAAGCGTTTCGGGTCGGCGAGTCGCCAACGCAATATGTCGAACGGGTCGTTCTGGCCAAAGCCGCTGCCGCAAGTGAGCGGCTGCTTCGTCGCCACGGCGCACCGGCATCAGGGCCGGCGGCGCCGATCCTGGTGGCCGACACGACGGTGGCCAT
This sequence comes from Bordetella parapertussis, assembly GCA_945883285.1. Taxonomy (GTDB): domain Bacteria; phylum Pseudomonadota; class Gammaproteobacteria; order Burkholderiales; family Burkholderiaceae_E; genus UBA4615. The sequence goes on from CAMCXH010000005.1 coordinate 20,900, forward strand.
CGGCGGCCGAATGCTCGGCAAGCCGGCCGACAACAGCGAGGCGCGCGCCATGCTTGAGGCTTTATCGGGCCGCGGCCACCGGGTATTGACCGCCGTGGCGGTGTTGCGGGCCGGGCGTCTGGAGCACACCATCAGTGTGTCGAGGGTGCGCTTCGAACGCCTGTCACCTGCGGTCATCGAAGCCTATGTCGCCAGCAAGGAGCCCTTCGGCAAGGCCGGCGGCTATGGCATCCAGGGCATGGCGGCAGCCTTCATCCGGCGCATCGAGGGCAGCTACTCCGGGATCATGGGGCTGCCGCTGCACGAGACCGCAAAGCTGCTCAAGCGCGCCGGGCTGAACTGCGGGGCGGACACCCGCTGACCCGGTGGCACAGGCCGGATTTGCTGCCGCTCGGATTGATAGCGGGGTTTTTTGCTTGTGTTTTATCGTTTTGAGCGAGACCAGTTCAGATACATTTTTGACACAATCGTGTCCAAGAGGTATCTATGGCTCAACGCCCAAACAAACCCACCCGACCGACTGCCTCGGCAAGTGTCGTCGGGACGGCCCTTTGGGCACTGTGCTGCGCGTTGACCGCACTCGGTGCGGCGCCAGCCACCGCACATGAGGCCAGCCCGGCGGTCAAGGCGGCCTTTCGCCGGCCCGATGTCATCCCGTTTCCGAAGGACAACCCCTACACGCCGGAAAAGGCCACCTTGGGCAAGATGCTCTTCTTCGATACGCGCCTGTCTCGCGATCGTAATCTGAGCTGCGCGAGTTGCCACAATCCGTCCTTCGGTTGGGAAGTCCCGTTCGCGAAAGCGATCGGTGCCGGCGGCAAACCGCTGGGTCGACATGCCCCGACCGCGATCAATCTGGCCTGGAGCGGGCAGTTGTTCTGGGACGGGCGCGCCGCCAATCTTGAAGCGCAGGCCCGGGGCCCGATCGAGACACCGGTCGAGATGGATCTGCCGATGTCCAAAGCAGTCGAGCGCCTGAAGACGGTCGAAGGCTATCGCACGGCATTCGACAAGGCCTTCCCGAAAGAAGGCCTGACCGAGTCGACCATCCTGAAGGCCATCGCCACGTATGAGCGCACGATCGTCACCGGCGACACACCCTTTGACCGCTGGCTCAGAGGCAATGCCAAAGCGCTCAGCGCCAGTGCTGCCAATGGTTTCGCCATCTTCAATGGCAAAGGCAACTGCGCAAACTGCCACACCGGCTGGAATTTCACCGATGACAAATTCCATGACATCGGTCTGGCCACCCCCGATCCGGGGCGCATGGGCGTGACGAAGTCAGCGTCCGATGCACATGCCTTCAAGACGCCCAGCCTCAGGGAGATCGCCGCGCGTGCGCCCTATATGCACCATGGCGAAGTGACCACGCTGGAAGCCGTCATTGCTCACTACATCAGCGGCGGTACGAAGCGATCCAGCCTGTCGCCATTGATGAAGCCTGTCGATCTGAGCAGCAGCGACATCAAAGACCTGATCGCTTTCCTGCAGAGTCTGTCGAGCCCGCAGGCCACGCTGGCGATGCCCAATCTGCCCTCGCACTGAACCAGGACGACACGGATGAACCTCGTCAAGAAAAGCCTCTATCTGTGCATCGGCAGCCTGCTGCTGATGCTCGCGCTGCAGGGCGCCCAATCCTTGTGGCAGATCGCCCGAATCGCAGGCAGCACCGACGCCGTGGTCCAGAGCACGCGACTGTCTGTCGAGGCGCGGCAACTCTGGACCACCTTTCTGGAGACCGAAGCAGCCTTCGGAAAAGTGACCGGTTTCACTGACGCAGCCGGTGCAGACAGGCTGCGTGCCGCCTATGTCGCCGCGTCCTCGAGCCTGCGCAGCAAGGCGACATCGCTGAGCGACGCCGCGCCCGGCGATTTGAAATCAGGCGCAACTGACGTGAGCACTGCCATCACACGCTGGCTCGCGATGGCCGACAAACACGCCGGCACCGCTGAAATCACCGAGCTGCCGTCGTTTCATCTGCTCGATGCCTCGCATGACGACGTGAACGCCGCCATCGGGTCACTGGTCTCGCTCAGTACACAGGCTTCCGCCGATGCGCTTGACGCAAGCAAAAGCATGACGCTGTCCGCCACCGTCTGGACACTGGCCGACATGCTGCTGGCTGTGGCGCTCGGTCTGGCGCTCGGTTGGCGTGCCCTGAACAGTCTGCAGCGTCAGCTCGGTGCCGATGCGAGCGAGGTTGCGCGGGTCGCGAGCGCCATGGCATCAGGCGACCTGACGGTCTCGATCCAGAGCCACAAACTGCCCCCGGGCAGCGTCATGGAGGCCATGGTCCGACTCAAGGAGGGGCTTGCAGAGACGGTCTCGCGGGTCAGAGGGATCAGCGGCAATCTGGCTGCCGGCACCGACGAAATCGCCACCGGCAACAGTGACCTCAGCCGACGCACCGAAAGCCAGGCCGCCGCACTCGAGCGGACCGCGGCAACCATGGAGGAGCTCGGCGCCATCGTCAAACAGAACGCACAAAACAGCTCGCAGGCCAGCGATCTGGCCAACCACGCCAGCGAGGTGGCGAGCCGGGGAGGCCAGGTGGTCAATTCGGCTGTTGACACCATGCGCAGCATCAATGAGAGCTCCAGAAAAATTGCCGAGATCATCAGCGTCATTGACGGTATCGCTTTTCAGACCAACATCCTCGCGCTCAACGCAGCGGTCGAGGCCGCCCGCGCCGGCGAAGAAGGCCGGGGCTTCGCGGTCGTCGCTGCCGAGGTCAGAGGTCTGGCCAAGCGCTCGGCCGATGCCGCGCATCAGATCAGCGAGCTGATCAACACCAGCGTCGAACGGATTGAAAGCGGCAGCGTACTGATCGACCGGGCGGGCCAGACCATGAGCGATGTCGTCGGTGCGATCGCCAAAGTCACCGAGGTCATGTCCGAGATCAGAATTGCCAGCGCCGAGCAAAGTCAGGGCGTGACGCAAGTCGGCGGCGCGGTTGCCGACCTCGATCGCGCCACGCAGCAAAATGCGGCGCTGGCCGAACAAAGCGCTGCTGCAGCCGACAGCCTGCGGCTGCAGGGGCGCGAGCTGGTCGAGGCGATGGCGTTTTTCAGGATGGCCTGATCTGCCGGGCTGGGGGTCGGGCCCATCGCGCAGGTATGATCAGGATCGCGTCGCTGTCTGATCGCGAAGGCGATGCGCGCCCCGCTCGAGGATGCGTCCGGACCCCTGCCAGCCATGACCGAAGAGATCCTCGTCAACGTCACTCCTTTCGAAGTTCGCGTCGCGCTGGTGCAGCAGGGCGCGGTCCAGGAATTTCATCTCGAGCGCGAGGTCACCCGCGGGCTTGCCGGCAACGTCTACCTCGGCAAGGTGTCTCGAGTGCTGCCGGGCATGCAATCGGCCTTCATCGACATCGGCCTCGATCGGGCGGCCTTTCTGCATGTAGCCGATCTCTGGCAGTCGCGCGGTGGTGGCCAGCCGGCGCCGATCGAAAAAACGCTGTACGAAGGCCAGGCACTGCTGGTGCAGGTGATCAAGGACCCGATCGGCACCAAGGGCGCACGCCTGTCGAGCCAGGTCAGCATCGCCGGACGAATGCTGGTCTACCTGCCACAGGATCCGCACATCGGCGTATCGCAGCGAATTGCCAGCGAAAGCGAACGCACCCTGCTGCGAGAGCGCATCCGCCAGCTGATGCCGCCCGATGAGAAGGGCGGATTCATCGTGCGGACCATGGCCGAAGAAGCCGATGACAATGCACTGGCCGCCGATATCGGCTATCTCGGCACGCGCTGGCGCCAGATCCTCGAGGCGAGCAAATCGAAATCTGCCCCGTCGCTGCTGTATCAGGAACTCGGTCTTCGCGAACGGGTGCTGCGCGACATCGCCAGCGATCAGACCACCTCGATCGTCGTCGACTCACCCTCGGTCTTCGACCAGCTGCAGGCCTTTGCCACAACCTACATGCCTTCGCTCCTGAGCAAGCTTCGCCGCTATGGCGGCGAACGGCCGCTCTTCGATCTGCATGGCGCCGAAGAGGAGCTCGAGCGGGCGCTGGCCAGGCGGGTCGATCTGAAATCGGGCGGCTATCTGATCATCGATCAGACCGAAGCGATGAACACCATCGACGTCAATACCGGCGGCTATGTCGGCGGGCGCAATTTCGACGACACCATCTTTCGGACCAACCTCGAAGCCGCGCATTCGATCGCGCGACAGCTGCGAGTGCGCAACCTCGGCGGCATGATCCTGGTCGATTTCATCGATATGACCAACACCGAGCATCGCGAAGCCGTGCTGGCCGAGTTGCGCCGTGAAATCGCTCGCGACCGCACCAAATCGACGGTCAACGGGTTTACCTCGCTCGGGCTGGTGGAGATGACCCGCAAGCGCACCCGTGAATCGCTGGCGCATATCGTCTGCGAGCCCTGCGCCACCTGCCGCGGGCAAGGCTCGGTGCGCACCGCCCGCACGATCGCCTACGAGGTCATGCGCGAAATCCAGCGCGAAGCGCGCCAGTTCAATCCGCGAGAGTTCAGGATCCTTGCCTCGCAGGCAGTCATCGACCTGTTTCTCGAGGAAGAATCGCAGCACCTTGCGGCTCTCGGCGATCAGATTGGCAAACCGATCTCACTGCGGGTCGAGACCCTCTACGCCCAGGAGCAGTACGACATCGTGCTGATGTGAGCGATTGTGACCAAGCGTCACAGCGTTTGGACTAAGATCGGCAAGCGCGTCCCCTCAGTGACCCTTCATCCACCACCCATCACCCCATGAATACCGTGACCGATCACAGCCAACCAGTCGCCCCACTGCGTCGTTCAGTCCTGCAATGGATTGCTGCAGCACCGCTTTCAGCCTTGCCCGCATTAAGCGGCGCGCAGACAGCCCCGGCGCCTGGCAGCGCCGACACGTTCAAGCCCCGCGTCGGACAGGAGGGCAAGGACGTCATCTGGGTACCGACACCGGACTCGCTGGTCCAACGCATGCTGCAGATGGCCATGGTCGGGCCGAGTGATTTCGTCGTCGACCTCGGCTCGGGCGACGGCAAAATTGCAATCGCCGCCGCGCGCGACTTCAAGGCCCGCGCGATGGGTGTCGAATTCAACCCGCAGATGGTCGCCCTGTCGCGCCAGGAAGCTGCCCGCGCGGGTGTGACAGACAAGGTCCGGTTCGAGGAAGGCGACATCTTCAAGGTCGACTTCACTCAGGCAAGCGTGGTGACCATGTATCTGCTGCCGGCGCTCAATCTCAAACTGCGGCCCCAGTTGCTCGCCATGCGGCCAGGCACCCGCATCGTCAGCCATGCGTTCATGATGGGCAGTTGGGAGCCCGATGACATCTCAAGCGTCGAAGAACGCCCCGGCTATCTCTGGATCGTCCCGGCACCGGTTGGCGGCGCCTGGTCCTTGCGCACCCGCGGCGCCCAGGGCGAAAGTGAAACTCGTGTTTCGTTGGCACAGACCTTTCAGCGAGTCAACGGTCGGGCCCGCGTGGGCGAAGTCAATGCTGGCATGCGGGCGGTGCGTCTGACCGGCGACCGGATCAGCTTCGAGCTGATGGACCAGCGCGGACTGCTGCGCGCCTTCGAGGGCCGGGTGAGTGGTGATCGCATCGAGGGCCGCACCATGGCCTCAAACGGCGAGGTCGGCAGCTTCCTCGCAGAGCGGATCGGGCCTGCCCAGACAGTCGAGACTGGCCAGGAATAACCCCTCGCGTGCAGCCTCAGGCTTTCTTGTCGCGGGGGATGCGACCCATCAGGTAGAACTCCGGGTTGGGCATCATGCCCAGTGCATTGGCCAACCGGTTCGACATCGCAAAAAACGCCGCAATGCCGGCGATGTCCCAGGCGTCCTCGTCGGTGAACCCATGGGCATGCAATTCGCGGAAATCATGATCGCTGGTGGCGCGCGAATCGAGCGCCACCTTCAACGCGAATCCGATCATGGCCCGCTGACGAGGCGTGATATCGGCCTTGTGCCAGTTGGTGGCCAACTGGTCGGCGATCAGCGGGTTCTTCTCATAAACTCGCAGGATGGCGCCATGCGCCACGACGCAATAGAGGCAGTCGTTGGCGCCACTGGTCGCCACGACGATCATCTCGCGCTCGCCCTTGGTCAGACCGCTGTCACGCAGCATCAGCGCATCGTGATAGGCAACGAAGCCCCTGAATTCGTCGGGGCGGCGCGCCAGCTTGAGAAAGACATTCGGCACGAAGCCGGCCTTTTCCTGCACAGCGAGCAACTTCTCGCGAATGTCGTCGGGCAAAGACCCGAGTTCGGGCAGCGGATAGCGGTCGGTCGTCATGGGCGTTTCATCGGGCAGTGATCGGTCTGTCGAGACTACAGCATCGGCTCAGTTGCTGCGGACCGATGGCGGAGGGGCGGGCGCGGGGCCGGGCGGCGGAAGCGGCGGCGCCTTGGCGGGCGCGGGCGGTGTTGCCGGGGCGGGCGGGGAGGCGCTCGAGGCGGGCTTCGCCATGCCCGGCGGCGGCGCAGGCGGCGCACCCGCAGGCGGCAGAGGGACGTTCGCCGGCTGGGTTGCGCCCGACGCCGGTCGGGGCCCCGAGTCGTAGACCGGCACCCGATTACCGCTGGCATACATGCACTGGATGTACGCGTTGTCATAGCGCTGCTGCGCAGCATACGAGGTGCCTGCCGGCAGATTGCTGCTCGGGATCACGCCGGGAGGCGTCACCGCCTGCCCGACCGCTCCACCTTGCCCGCCGCCGACGAAAGCCGCCGAGTTGATGGTACCGGGGGTGCTGGGGTTGATGCCGACGGTCATTGCCGCGGCCGCAGCACTTTGTGCCGACCTAAGACCGATCTGGACCTCGCCATAGAGGCGACAGTTGTAGTCATCCGCCCGGAACTGGTCAAAGGATCGGCCAGTACCGGGTAGGGTCACCAGGGACGGCGACATCGGTGCGGTGGCGCATGCAGAAAGACCGATCAGGATCAGGACCACAGTGGCGATCGGTGCAGCGCGCATGCGTCTATTCGACTGAGTGCAGAAGGGTGTCATCGGTTCTAGCTCCCTGCTCATTGGCCCGACCGCGGCGCCACCGCCTGCCAGCCCGAGCGGCATTCGGGCACCGCCGGATACCAGCCCTGCGACTCGGCGCACCAGTACCAGTAACCGGCTTGCGGCGCGACTTGTTCAATCGCTTCGGCCGGGCGTTCGATATAAACGGTGGGCGCGGGTCGGGTCACGATGACCGTTTGCGGATAGGCCGGATACACCGGGTAGGAGGGGTAAACAGGATAGGGATAACCCCAGCCGGAATAAGGATAGAAGGGGCCATAACCGTAGAGCGGGCCCACGCCGATACCGAAGGTGACGCGCGGACCGCCGTAGTAACCGCGATAGCCGCCGCGGTAATACTGTGCGTGGGCCTGCGCGACAGTGACCATGCTCAGGGCAAGCACCAGACTGACGCGAACAAGTAATCTCATGATCGTCTCCAACTTGGCCCGCCAGGGCCTGTGCAATCTGCCTTGAACGCCGAGCGGACCCGAATCGCGCACACGCGCTCGCAATACGTTACAACTATTCGACCGTCAGGCTTGTCCCGTCACTGCTGGAACGAGGTTTCGCCGGCACTGTAGAGGCGGGCATAGAGTCCGCCACTGGCCATCAGCGCATCGTGCCGCCCGCTCTCGACGATCCGCCCGTCCGACATCACCAGAATGCGGTCGGCGCCGATGACGGTCGAGAGCCGATGGGCGATCACCAGTGTCGTGCGGTGCTTCATGAGCGCCTCGAGCGCGGCCTGTACCCATCGCTCCGACTCGTTGTCGAGCGCCGAGGTGGCTTCGTCGAGAATCAGCACCGGCGCATCCTTGAGGACCGCGCGCGCGATCGACAGCCGCTGACGCTGCCCGCCCGACAGCCGGATACCGTTGTCGCCGATGATCGTCTGCATGCCGTCAGGCAGGCTTGCCACGAAATCATGCAGATAGGCCGCGCGCAAGGCGGCGGCGATTTTTTCTGGCGGCGCGTTGCGGTGAGCGCCATAGGCCACATTCGCGGCGATCGTGTCGTTAAAGAGCATGACCTGCTGACTCACCCAGGCGATCTGGCCACGCAGGCTGGCAAGGGTGAGGTCTTCGATCGGGATGCCATCGAGCAGGATCCGGCCCTCGGTCGCCGAATGAAAGCGGGGAATCAGATTAGCCAGCGAAGTCTTGCCGCCGCCCGAAGGCCCGACCAGCGCCACGGTCTCGCCCGGAGACACGCTCAGATCAATGCTGTGCAGCGCCGCCCGCTCACTGCCGGGATACCGGAATCCGACGCCCTCGAACACCAGCTCACCACGCGCCCGCTCGATGGTTTGGCGACCGCTATCGGGCTCAAGCGGCGCATCGATGAACGCGAACACCACTTCTGCTGCGGCCAGGGCACGCTGCAGATCACTGTTGACGTTGGCCAGATGCTTGAGCGGCGCCAGCAGCATCAGCATGGCGGTCAGAAACGACACGAAGCCGCCAACCGTGGTCTGGTCGGCCCGTGACTGAACCAGCGCGATGGCCACCACCACCGCCACGGCCAGCGACGCCACCAGCTGCGTCATCGGAACGATGGTGGCGCTGGCCACCGTCATGCGCCGGGCGAAGTTGCGCAGCTTTTCATTGGAGGCGGCAAAGCGCGACTGCTCGTAAGCCTGTCCGCCATAGACCTTGATCACCGGATTGCAGCGGATTGCCTCCTCGATGACGCCGGTCATCTCGCCGGTGTAGCGCATCTGCTCAACCGACAGCCGCCGCATGCGCTTGGAAAACGCCCGAACCATGACCGCCACGATCGGGATCAGCACCGCGGCGATCAGGGTCAGGCGCCAGTTGAGGAAGAATAGCCAGCCCAGCAGACCGATGACGACGGCGCTGTCGCGCACGACCACCACCACAACCCCGCCCAGCGTCGCGGTCACATTGTTGACGTCGGCCACCATCCGCGAGATCAGCTGCCCCGCGGTTTCGCGCGCGAAAAAGTCGGCCGGCAGATCGGCCAGCCTTGCAAACATGTCGCGACGCAGATCGGTGAGGATGCGCTGGCTGACCCACGACATCGCATAGTTCATCGTGAAGGTGAAAACGCCCCGCGCCACGAAAAGCAGCACCATCGCCACCGGCAGCGCCCAGACCAGCCAGTCGGAGCCCTGCTTGCCGAAGCCGTCGTCAAGCAGCACCTTGAAGAGCGCGGGCAGCGCCGGCTCGGTGGCTGCGGTCAGGATCATGCCGAGCACGCCCACGGCGAAGACCCGCATGTGGGGCCGCACATAGCCGAAGATTCGCGCCAGCAGCTGGCGATCGCGCAGGGGCCGGTCGGAGCCGTCAGCCGGCGGACTGACCGGCCGGTCGGCCGGTTGTCGGTCAGCCGGCTGCGCCGACTGCTGAGCCTGCCCGGCGGAGGACGCCATCAGCAGCAGGCCTCAGGCATAGCGCAGCTCGACCCCGTCGGCCGACAGCCATTCGCGCAATTGCGCGAGCAGCGTCTCATCGGGCCGCACCCGCCAGGCATCGCCAAGACGAACCGCGCAGCGCGCCGACTCGTTGTGATAGTGGATCTCGACCGGACAGCCGCGCGGCGCGGCCGATGTGTCGTCGTCCTCGGCGCTGAAGACGCCATCAGCCGGCAGGGTCTGCCTGGCGCGAAACGGCTCAAGCAAGGTGCGCAGGCGCTGACCGTCGGAGGCGCCGTTCATTCGCAGCAGCAGCGCGCGGGCATGCTCCTGGCGCGCCTGCGTGAGGCTGCTCACCCGGTCGGCGCTGATACGCCAGCTGCCGCTGTAATCGTCACGGGCGACCTTGCCGTGAATGATCAGCAGTTCGTCTTCTCGCAGCAGGCTGCGGCACTGATCGTAGAGCTCACTGAAAATCGCGATCTCGACACCGAGCGAGGCGTCATCAAGACCCAGACGGATCATCTTGCCGCGCCGGGTCATGCCAGTGGCCAGCGAGGTGACAATGCCGGCGACGGTCACCGGCACCGCCCCGTGCGCCGATTCGGCCATGCGGGGCAGATCGGCCAGCCGGGTCCTGACGAAGCGGCGCACCTCGACTTCATAGCCCTTGAAGAGATGGCCGCTGAGGTAAAAACCCAGCGCCGCCTTTTCTTCCTGCAGGCGGCGACGTTCGTCCCAGGGCGGTGCATCCACCCACTGAGGCGCCATCGCCGCGCCGCTGCCGGCATCGCCGAAAAGACTCGATTGACCGGCTGCTGCGGCCTGCTGATCGGCATCGTCCATGGCCCGACCAACATTGGCGAGCGACCGGGCGCGCTCGGGCTCAAGCGCATCGAAGGCGCCAGCACGCACCAGCGCCTCGATCGTGCGGCGGTTGACGAGACGCCGGTCGACCCGAACGCAAAAATCGAAGAGATCGACGAATGGGCCCGATTCGCGGGCACGCAGGATGTCGAGCACCGCACCCTCGCCGGTGCCTTTGACCGCGCCCAGGCCATATCGCACCGTGCCGGCCTTGACCGGATCAAAGCGATAGCCCGAGGTATTGATGTCGGGCGGCATGATGACGACCGAGTTGTCCTGGGCGTCCTTGACGAACTGGTGGACCTTGTCGGTATCGTCCATATCGGACGACAGCGTGGCCGCCATGAACTCTGCCGGATAGTGCGCCTTGAGCCAGGCAGTCTGATAGGTGACGACCGCATACGCCGCGGTGTGCGATTTGTTGAAACCGTACTCGGCGAATTTCTCCATCAGGTCGAACAGCTGCGTGGCCAGTGCCGGGTCATGGCCTTTTGCCGCAGCACCTTCGGTGAAGATCGCTCGCTGCTGCGCCATCTCCTCGGCCTTTTTCTTGCCCATCGCGCGGCGCAGCAGGTCGGCGCCGCCCAGGGTGTAGCCGGCGATGATCTGCGCGATCTGCATCACCTGTTCCTGGTAGACGATCACGCCGTAGGTCGGCTCCAGGCACTGCCGCAAGTCGGGATGGAAATAGTCGATCTTCTGCTGACCCTTCTTGCGCAGGATGAAGTCGTCGACCATGCCCGAGCCCAGCGGGCCGGGCCGATAAAGCGCCAGCACCGCAATGATGTCTTCGAAGCGATCGGGGGCGAGCTTGCGCAGCAGCTTTTTCATGCCGTCGCCCTCGACCTGGAAGATGGCCGCGGTGTTGGCATCCTTGAGAATCTTGAAGGCCTTGGGATCGTCGAAGGTCAGCAGCGACAGATCGAGCGCGCGCTCGGGATGATTGCGATTGATGTAATCGACCGCGAGCTGGATGATGGTCAGGTTGCGCAGACCGAGGAAGTCGAACTTGACCAGACCGACCGCCTCGACATCGTCCTTGTCGAACTGCGCTACGACCGAATCAGTGCCCGGAGCGCGATAGAGCGGACAGAAATCGGTGAGCTGCCCGGGTGCGATCAGCACGCCGCCGGCATGCATTCCGACGTTGCGGGTGAGGTCCTCGAGCGACTCGGCCAGCGTCAGCAGGCCACGCACTTCCTCCTCTTTTTCCTCGCGCTCGCGCAGCAAGGGCTCGGCCTCGCGGGCCTTGGCCAGCGACAGCGGCTTGGCCTGAACAATCGGGATGAGTTTGGAGAGCTGATCACACAGGCTGTAGGGCATGTCGAGCACCCGACCGGCGTCTCGAATGACCGCCTTGGAGGCCATCGTGCCGAAGGTGGCAATCTGCGAGACCGCCTGTGCGCCGTATTTGTCGCGCACATACTCGATGACCATCCAGCGCTTGTCCTGACAGAAATCGATGTCGAAGTCGGGCATCGAGACCCGTTCCGGGTTCAGGAAGCGCTCGAAAAGCAGCGAATAAGGCAAGGGATCGAGATCGGTGATCCCGAGCGAAAACGCCACCAGCGACCCGGCGCCTGAGCCCCGGCCCGGGCCGACCGGCACGCCATTGGCCTTGGCCCAGTTGATGAAGTCGGCCACGATCAGGAAGTAGCCTGGAAAGCCCATCTTCATGATGGTCTGACATTCGATCTCGAGCCGCTCGAGATAACGGCCACGCTCGGCATCGCGCCTGGCCTCATCCGGAAAGCTGCGCGCCAGACGCAGCTCAAGACCCTCGCGGGCGAGCTTTTGCAGATAGGCCTCGATCGACAGGCCATCGGGAGTCGGAAACTCGGGCAGAAACGACTTGCCCAGTTCCATCGTGAGATTGCAGCGCTGCGCAATCAGCACCGAATTCTCGATCGCCTCGGGCAGGTCGGCGAAACGCTCGACCATCTCCTGCTGCGTGCAGAAATACTGGGTGTCGGCAAAGCGGCTGACGCGCCGCGGATTGGCCAGGATCTCGCCCTCGGCGATACAGACGCGAGCCTCATGGGCACGAAAATCGTCGCGCGCCAGAAACTGCACCGGATGCGTTGCCACCACCGGCAAACCGAGCCTCGCAGCAAGTGCGGCGGCAGCGCGCACGTGAGCCTCCACCTGGGGCTGACCGGTTCGCTGCAGCTCGAGGTAGAACGCGCCCGGAAAGCGCGCCTCCCATTTGAGCGCCAGGTCGGCGGCGGCCTCGAGGTTTCCGGCCACCAGCGCGATACCGACATCACCCTGATGGGCACCCGACAGCGCAATCAGACCGTGATCGCCCAGGTCGTCGAGGGTCAGTCCATCGAACCAGGCACGGTCGATCTCGCCGCGGCCACGCCATTCGTTGTCGAGCCAGGCACGCGACAGCAGCTGACACAGATTGCGATAGCCGGTCCGGTTTCGCACGAGCAGCAGGGCGCGAAACGGACGCTCACGATCGGCCGGATTGGTGATCCAGGCATCCACGCCCAGCAGAGGCTTGATGCCGCCCGCGCGCGCCGCCCGATAGAACTTGATCCAGGCAAACAGGTTTGCGCTGTCGGTGAGCGCGAGTGCGCCCTGACCGTCGGCCACGGCAGCATCGATCAGCGGATCGATCCTGACAATCGAATCGCTGATCGAGTACTCGGATCGGACTCTAAGATGAACGAAGCGCGGTGCAGCCATCTTCCGATTCTACCGCCGCACCGCGATCAGCCCCGGCGCCAGATGCATCCTGGCTGGCGGATCGTCATGGATGCCGCTGATATCATCTGAGCCCCCATCGTCCGCGTCGTGGTCAGCGTGCAAGCCGCCCCCAGCTCCGAGATCCGCCCGAGACGCCTCGCTCACACCAGCCCCGACTACCGGCGGGCTCTGCTGATGATGGTGCTGTGCACCGCCCTGTGGAGCACCGCAGGCGTTGCCACCCGACTTCTTGACCATGCACGCGGCTATGAAATCGCATTCTGGCGCTCGCTGGCGTGTGCGATCTTCGTGATCTGCGTGCTGGCGGTCACCCACCGGGGCCGCTGGATCTCCGAAGTCCGAGCCTCGGGCTGGCCAGGTCTGGTGTCAGGCGTCATGTGGGCGGTGATGTTCACCTGTTTCATGGTGGCGCTGACCCGGACCACGGTCGCCAATGTGCTGGTGGTCATGGCCGCCGCACCGCTGCTGGCGGCGCTGTTGGGCATGGCGGTGCTGCGCGAACCGGTGCCGCTGCGAACCTGGGGCGCCATCCTGGTGACCGCGGGCGGACTGATCTGGATGTCGCTGGAAGGCCTCTCGAGCGACGGCCTGCAAGGCATGCTGATCGCCATGGCAGTACCGATGGCCGGCGCAATCAACATCGTGCTGCTCAAACGCACCGGCGCCCGCCTTAACCTGGTGCCAGCGGTGATGCTCGGCGCGGTGATCAGCATGGCGGTCACCCTGCCGCTTGCCTGGCCCCTGACCGCCAGCGCCCATGACATCGCGATTCTCAGTGCACTGGGCGTGTTTCAGCTGGGGCTGCCGTGCATGCTGATGGTACGCGCCGCCAACCACCTGCCGCCCTATGAAGTCGCCCTGCTCGGGCTGCTGGAGGTGGTGCTCGGGCCGATCTGGGCCTGGCTGTGGGCAGGCGAACAGCCCGGCACCTCAACGCTGCAAGGCGGTACGCTGGTGCTGTCGGCGCTGCTGGTCAACGAGTTGCTCGCACAGCGCGACAAGCGCTGAGGCCGCCGGCCGGCCATGGGCGCTATTTTTCGACGAAGGCGCGCTCGATCAGGTAATCGCCCGGTACGCCGATCGAGGGCGAGATCTTGAACCCGCGCACATCGAGCAAGGCGCGGGTATCGGCCAGCATCGCCGGGCTGCCGCACAACATGGCCCGGTCGTTGGCCGGCGACAAGGGCGGCAGACCGATGTCATCGGTCAGTTTGTCGCGCTCAATGAGCTCGGTGATCCGGCCGCGATTGCGAAAGGGCTCGCGTGTGACCGTCGGGTAATAGATGAGCCGCTCTCGGACCATCTCGCCGAAAAAGTCATTGCCGGGCAGATCGGTCTGCAGATAGTCGGCATACGCGAGTTCACTGACCTCGCGCACGCCATGCACCAGCACGATCTTCTCGAAACGTTCATAGGTCTCGGGGTCGCGCACGATCGACATGAACGGCGCCAGGCCGGTGCCGGTGCCGAAAAGATAAAGATGCGGTGCGGGCGTGAGATCGTCGATGACCAGCGTACCGGTGGGTTTTCGCCCGACCAGCACGGTGTCTCCCGGCTTCAGATGCTGCAACCGGGAGGTCAGCGGGCCATCGGGGACCTTGATGCTCAGGAACTCGAGGTTCTCTTCATAGTTGGCGCTGGCCACGCTGTAGGCGCGCAGCAGCGGCTTGCCATCGACCTGCAGGCCGATCATCACGAAATGCCCATTGCGAAAACGCAGCGACGGATCTCGGGTGGTCTTGAAACTGAACAGGGAATCGTTCCAGTGATGAACCTCGAGAACGGTTTCGGAATTGAAGGCAGACATTTAAGAGCGTGGTCGGGAAATGGGAATTGCGAGCAAAGCACAACGAGCCGCCGCAAGGGCGGGCGTTTCGATGCGCGCCACGGTTATACCCCAGCCACGCACCACGGGGAACTGCGCCGCCGTGATGAGCAAACGCCGGAACAGCATCAGGACGACAACACGCAGACCTCATGCAGACCTCATGCGGACCTCAGGCAGACCTCAGGCAGACCTCAGGCAGACCTCAGGCAGCGCCGGTTTTGGCGCTCATTTCGCCGATCCGTTTGCCGTAGAGGCGGGCGGTCTCGATGTCGCCCGCAGGCGGCGATTGATCGGGGGGCACATTGTCGGCCTGAGCCATCACGCCGATCGAAGATCCCAGCCGATTGACTTCATCGGGATGGCCCGGCTGACGCGGCGGCATCATGCCGGTCCCGACCCAGACCATGCCGTGCTGCATCGCCAGCGTCACGAAGTACATCAGGGTCGAGAATTTGTCGCCACTCATGTTCAGCGAACAGGTGAATCCGCCGGCGACCTTGTTCTTCCAGCCCTGCGTGAACCAGACCTTGGCACTCTCGTCTGCAAATTTCTTGAAGTCTGCAGAAACACCACCCATATACGTCGGCGAGCCGAAAACAATGGCATCGGCAGCTGCCAGCGCGGCCCACGCGGCCTCTGAAGCCTGCGTAACATCGAGCAGTTCGGCATCGACTCCCGGCACCGACGCAGCACCGTCCTTCACAGCCTGCGCCACGCTGCGGGTATGTCCATAACCCGAATGGAATGCGACGATGAC
Organism: Bordetella parapertussis; assembly: GCA_945883285.1. Classification (GTDB taxonomy): domain Bacteria; phylum Pseudomonadota; class Gammaproteobacteria; order Burkholderiales; family Burkholderiaceae_E; genus UBA4615. The sequence goes on from CAMCXH010000005.1 coordinate 36,428, forward strand.
ACGGCTCATGGCAGATCGAAAACCAGGATTTCCGCCTTGTCGCCGCCGTCGATCAGGAGCATCGACTCTTCAACCAGTTTTGCGGCATCGCCCGCGCCGAGCGCGAGGCCGTTGACCTCGACTCGGCCGCGGGCAACATGCACATAGACCCGGCGACCATGCTCGATCGGCAACCGAGCCTGCTGGTCGCCATCGAACAGACCAGCATAAACGCGGGCCGACTGGACGATCGTGAGCGAGCCCTCGGCACCGTCCGGCGAGGCAACCAGCCTCAGTGCACCCTCTCGCTGTGCCGCCGGGAAGTGACGCTCGTCATAGCCCGGCGCAATGCCGCGGCGATCGGGTTCGATCCAGATCTGCAGAAAGTGCGTCGGCGAGTCCTGGAGATGATTGAACTCGGAGTGCATGACGCCTGTGCCTGCACTCATGCGCTGCACATCGCCCGGGCGGATCACCGAGCCATTGCCCAGGCTGTCCTTGTGAGCCAGCGCGCCATCGAGCACATAGCTGATGATCTCCATATCGCGATGGCCATGGGTGCCAAATCCGGCGCCAGGCGCGATGCGGTCTTCGTTGATGACCCGCAGAGGGCCGAAACCCATGTGCGCAGGATCACGGTACTCGGCAAAGGAAAAACTGTGCCAGGAATCGAGCCAGCCATGCTGTGCATGGCCGCGCTCGCCTGCAGCGCGAATCTGGATCATGGTGCGTTCGTTCCGATGGTGATGACAGCGCGCCGGCAATGACACGGACGGCAATAACACGGACGGCAATTTGCCCGGACCGCATTGTTGCCCACACAGCATTTTGCCGCAGCAATGCGGGCCCTGAAGTCTGCCTCACAATTCAGCGATCGAGCAGCGTATCATTTCGATGGCCGGTTGAAATTTTTTGAATACGCTTCATGGCTCTCACCCTAGACGCCCTCCAGACCCTTGACACGATCGTACGCAAGGGAAGCTTTGCCGCTGCGGCCGCCGCTCTCGGCAAGGTGCCGTCGGCGCTCACCTATACCGTGCGCAAGCTCGAGGGCGATCTCGATGTGCTGCTCTTCGATCGCCGAGGACCGCGCGCGCAGCTCACGCCCGCAGGGCGCGAACTGCTCGAGGAAGGCCGACGGCTGCTGCGCTCGGCCGACGACCTCGAACGGCGCGTACGCAGCGTGGCAAGCGGCTTCGAGCCCGAGCTTCGCGTCGGCGTCGATGCCATCATCGATTTCGATGCAATCACGCCGCTGATTCGCGACTTCCATCGAAGCCGGGCACCGACTCGCCTGGTCTTTTCTTACGAAGTCCTCGATGGCGCCTGGGAAGCCCTGCTCGAAGGGCGCGCCGACCTGATTATCGGCGCGCCCTACGATGCCCCCCACCAGGCGCTGGCCTCGACGCGATTCAGTCTGCGCGCACTCGGCACGGTCGATTTCGTGTTCTGTGTCGCGCCTCATCATCCGCTGGCGAAAGCCGAGGAGCCGCTGACTGTGCAAGACCTGCTCGCACATCGCGCAGTCGTGCTCGCCGGCACCTCGCGGCTGCAGTCCTCCCGCACCGCCGGTCTGCTGTCAGGCCAGGACACCCTCACCGTCGCCACACTTGCGCAAAAGGTCGCCATGCAGATTGCAGGGTTGGGCACTGGCTGGATCCCGGCACCGGTCGCGCAGGCCTGCCTCGAAAACGGCTCGCTCTTGGCGCTCAAAATCGCCGAGCCTCGTGCGCCGGCCACGCTTCACTACGCCTGGCGACGCAACGATCCGGGCAAGGCGCTGCACTGGTGGCTCGAGCGGCTTGCGATCCCCCGGGTACAGTCGCGCCTCACGGCACATCGCCGCGCGCCGGTTTCACCCGCACCGCGCGCTTCACGCAGGTCATCGCGATGAGCGACCGGACCACCTATGTCGGCCGCTTTGCGCCCTCGCCCACCGGCCCCCTGCATGCCGGCTCAATCGTCGCCGCACTCGCATCATGGCTCGATGCCCGCGCCCACCATGGCCGCTGGCTGGTGAGAATCGAAGATATCGACAAGCCGCGCGAGCAGCCGGGCGCGGCCGAGTCGATCCTGCAAACCCTGTGGCAACTCGGACTTGTCTGGGACGACAGCCCGAGCTGGCAATCGCAGCGACCCGAAGCTTATGCCACCGCCCTGAAATCGCTGGCCCGCTGCGGCCTGGCCTATCCATGCGGCTGTACACGCAGCGAAATCGCTGACTCACAGCGATCGGTCGCGCGCAGCGGGGGCAGCACGAGCAGTCAATCGGTGCGCGGTATCGAGCACCCTTATCCGGGAACCTGCCGCAATGGCCTGGGGCCGGGGCGCACAGCGCGATCCTGGCGACTGCGGCTGCCCGATCAGGCCATCGTGCAATTCAATGATCGCTGGCAGGGCCGGCAGCAGCAGGATGTCGCCAGTGAAGTGGGCGACTTCGTTTTGCAGCGCGCCGACGGCCTGTTTGCCTATCAGTTGGCGGTGGTGGTCGATGACGGCGCACAAGGAATCACCGATGTGATTCGCGGCGCCGACCTGCTCGGCTCCACCGCTCGCCAGCGGCTGCTCGGTCGTGCACTCGGCCTGGCCGATCTTCGCTACATGCATGTGCCGGTCGTCCTCGCCGAAGACGGCGAGAAGCTGTCAAAGCAGAACGGCGCGATCGCGGTGGACGCTCGCGATCCGGTCGGGGTGCTTGCTCAGGCCTTCGAGCATCTGGGCTTCGGCCGCTCGGCCGAGTCATCACTCGACGGCTGGCTGGCCGATGCCACCCGCCGCTGGGCAGAATTCAGGTCCGCTTGAAGCCGCCAAGCAGTGCAGGAACCGGTCGGGTGCTGCGCCTGATGACGGGTTGCGCAGCTTTCGACTGACCCGATTCGGCCTGCTCCGCGAGCGCCTCGGTGGAGGGCTCATAAGGCCGAGAAAAGAAAGGATCTTCGGCAGGCCTCGTCGCCGCCGGATACGACGACCGCGCCCTGGACGGCCGGGAGTCGTCACGATCACGATAGCGCTCGACACGCTCGGGGCGCTCATCATCACGCGGGGCGCGAGCCTCGCGGCGATGCCCCGGCAGCGTCGCTTCGACGGTCATGTCCTCAACCGCGAATTTCCGCTTGGTGAGCTTCTCGATATCGGCGAGCAGACGGTCGTCATTACTGCCGGTGACCAGCGACAGCGCCATACCCGACGCGCCGGCGCGGCCGGTTCGACCGATCCGGTGGACATAATCCTCGGGCGAGTAAGGCAGATCGTAGTTGATGACTGCGGGCAGTTCGGCAATGTCGAGTCCGCGAGCCGCCACATCGGTGGCCACCAGGACGGTGATCAGGCCCTGCTTGAAATCTTCGAGGGTCTTGAGCCGCTCCTGCTGACTCTTGTCGCCATGGATGGCGGCGGCATTCAGACCATCGACTTCGAGCTGGCGCGCCAGGCGTCCTGCTCCGATCTTGGTGTTCGAAAACACGATCACCTGAGCGAAGGCATGATCGCGGACCAGCTTGGCCACCGCTGCACGTTTGTGCTCGGGCGACGCCACCCGGTAGACGGTCTGGGTAATGTTTTCGGCCAGCGCGTTACGACGTGCCACTTCGATGAGCAGCGGCGAGTCGAGGAAGGACTCGGCCAGTTTGCGGATCTCATTGGAAAACGTCGCAGAAAACATCAGGCTCTGGCGGTCTTTGCCGAGCAGGTTGATGATCCGCTGGATGTCGGGCAAAAAGCCCATGTCGAGCATCCGGTCGGCCTCATCGAGCACCAGGATCTGGACCTGCGACAGATTCGTACTCTTCTGTTCGACATGGTCGAGCAGTCGGCCCGGGGTGGCGATCAGGATTTCGCAGCCCTGGCGCAGCGCCATGGTCTGCGGCTTCATGTCGACGCCACCAAACACCACGGCGGTCCGCAGCGGCGTGTGCCGCGCGTATTCCTTGACGTTCTGATAGATCTGATCGGCCAGCTCGCGGGTCGGTGCCAGCATCAGTGCACGCACCGGATGCCGTGCCGGCGACGTGCTCGCGCTGGCCAGAGGCAGCAGACGGTGGATGATCGGCAGAGCAAAGCCGGCAGTCTTGCCGGTGCCGGTCTGGGCCGCGCCCATCACATCCTTACCGGACATGACCACCGGAATGGCCTGCTCCTGGATCGGGGTAGGTTCGCGGTAACCGAGTTCGGTCACGGCTCGGACGATCGGCTCAGCAAGGCCGAAATCGTTAAAAGTCAGGGGTGAATCGCTCATCAGGGGAGCGGTCTCCAGTGCGGCGTGGAAAGCCGAAAATCGAGCATCTTACGCCGATATCGTTCGCAACTACAGGAATCGATCGAGCAGCTTGCGGCTGTGCCGATCGAGCATCCCGATGTCTCTGACCAGATACTGCACACCGTGGCTATCGGCAATCAGCAGACTCGAACGAGCCAGACGACGGATTCCTTCCTCGCCTTTGAGCACCAGACGCGTCTCGCCGCGATCGGTATCGACCATCCAGATGCTCGGTGTGGCGAAACTCGACACCGAGCGAATTGCCTTGATTTCAGGAACGAACTCGCGCGTGGCGAGATGCGACTCAAGCAGTTCGCGAACCGGCGCAGACAGCTGCTCAAGGTCATCGAGCCACACCAGTTCGTGTCCGTCGCCACTCATCAGGGCGATGCCGTCATGGGGCGCTGCGATCGGGAAAGCGCGCACCGCGACCACGCCGACATGCACGCTGGCGTCGGCAAGTGTCAGCACCAGCCTGCCAAAGGCATCACGGTCGAGCGTGAAGTCAGGCACCGACATCGTCCTGGACCTGCGTGCGCCAGACCTTCGGCTCGACCTCGTCTTCGTCCTGCCTGACCTGCGCCTGGTAAAGCCTGAAATAGGCTCCTTCGAGCCCCATGAGCGTGTCGTGATCACCGACCTCGACCACCTGTCCGCGGTCAAGCACGACCAGCCGGTCGGCGCGCCGCAATGTGCTCAGGCGATGGGCAATCGCAATCGTGGTGCGACCCAGCACCAGGTTATCAAGCGCCTTCTGGATTTCTTTCTCGGTTTCGGTGTCCACCGAGGAGGTCGCTTCATCGAGGATCAGGATGCGCGGATCGATCAGCAGAGCCCGGGCAATCGAGATGCGCTGGCGCTCACCGCCCGACAGCGACTGCCCCCGCTCGCCGACCAGCGAGTCATAGCCGTGAGGCAGTCTCAGGATGAAGTCATGCGCATGCGCGGCGCGCGCCGCCGCGATGATCTCGGCGCGCGTGGCGTCAGGCTTGCCGTAAGCAATATTGTCGGCAATCGTGCCGAAGAACAGGAATGGCTCCTGCAGCACCAGGCCGATATGACGTCGAAAATCGGCCACTGGCACCGAACGGACATCAACGCCATCAATCTTGATCGCACCGTCCGAGACGTCATAAAACCGGCAGATAAGGTTGACCAGCGTGCTCTTGCCCGACCCGCTGTGGCCCACCAGACCGATCATTTCGCCCGGCTTGATCGTCAGATCGATGCCGCGGATGACCGCCCGGTTGCCGTAGCGAAATGCTGCGCCTTCGATATCAATCCGCCCCTCGACCGTGGGCAATGGCACCGGCTTGGCCGGCTCCGGTACGCTCGAGACATGATCGAGAATATCGAAGATGCGCTTGGCGCCGGCTGCCGCCTTCTGGGTGACCGACACGATCCGGCTCATCGAATCAAGACGCAAATAAAAGCGGCTGATGTAAGCCAGAAACGCAGTCAGGACACCGACCGTGATGTGGTTGTGGGCGATCTGCCAGATACCGAAGGCCCAGACGATCAGCAGTCCGATTTCGGTCAGCAGGGTCACCGTCGGTGTGAACAGCGACCAGACCCGGTTCACACGATCGTTGACCGCAAGATTGTGCCGATTGGCATCACGGAACCGATCGGACTCGCGCTGCTCCTGGGCAAAGGCCTTGACCACCCTGATCCCGGGAATCGTGTCAGCCAGCACACTGGTGACTTCTGCCCAGATCCGGTCCACTTTTTCGAAGCCGGTGCGCAGCCGGTCGCGAACGAGATGAATCAGCCAGGCAATGAATGGCAGGGGCAGCAAAGTGGCCACCGCCAGCCAAGGATCGATCGAGGCCAGGATCACCGAGGTCATGATGATCATCAGCACGTCGTTGGCGAAATCGAGCAGATGTAACGAAAGGAAAATACAGATTCGGTCTGTTTCAGAACCGATGCGGGCGATCAGGTCGCCGGTGCGTTTACCGCCGAAATACTGGAGGGACAGCCGCAGCAGATGCTCATAAGTCTGCGTTCGCAGATCGGCCCCGATTCGCTCGCTCACCAGCGCCAGGATGTAGGTTCGGGCCCATCCGAGCACCCAGGCCAGCAGGGACGCCCCAAGCAGACCGCCCATGTACATCCCGACGGTCATGGGATCGATCGGCACCCCTTTCTGGTAAGGAATCAGGACCTTATCCATCAGCGGCATGGTCAGATAAGGTGCCACTAATGTGGCAGCCGTCGCCGCGACGGTCAGCAGAAAACCCAGGGCGAGTTGCCCCCGATAAGGGCGAGCAAATCGCCATAAGCGCAAGAGTACCCATGTCGAGGGCGCCGAGTCGACAGTGGCTTCAGGCGCAGATGCGCAGGCAATACACGACTGTTGCCCTTCGGGTAATTCGGCCCTGCAACCAGGACAGACGGTGCGAATCAACGGCGAATCGATGCCAGAACTGAGGGACTTAGTCGCCGCGGTGTGCGCATCAATCAGTCTTTGTGCGCTCGGATCATGGCCCAGGGTGTAGCGCCAGCTGTCGAGGCAGGCGTTGCCATCAACAATTTCGAGCGTCCCGACAGCGGCATGGTCTCGTTTCCGAAGGCTTAGCCCAGGTTGCAGCGCCCATTGCGCCCACGCTGCGCCCGGCTCACGACAGGCCATCAAGCGCCGATTGGTGACAGCGACCAGACCGCGCTCGAAATGCAGACGCTGATCGAGGTCGGTCTGAATCCAGGCCAAAACCCGCTCTGAATCGTGCAGCCGGCCTTGTATCTGCCCCCGCCACAATTCGGGAACAGAACGCTCGTCGACAGTTGGGGACAGGGTGGTATCAGTCATGGTGTGGGCGCAGCAGCCGGCGAAGGGTACCCCATTCGGGACCGGCGGCGCACTGATCGCACACTACTTGGGCATGCCAATGCACTTGCGGTAAACCGGACCCGACTTGGTGCGTTGATGGTTGGACGATCTGCGAACGGCACGTGCCACATCGCTGCCGAACCCCTCGCGCCACTGGCGCTCCAAGCCCCGAACGACACCTATGCAATCTCCCGGAGATATCCGGATCCTCGAGATCCGAACCCTGCGCGGCCCGAATCGCTGGACCTATCGTCCGGTCATCGAGGCGCTGGTTGATATCGGCGAACTCGAAGACTTTCCCTCGAATCTTCTGCCCGGCTTTCCCGAGCGGCTGGCGAGCTGGCTGCCCGGCCTCATCGAACACCGTTGCAGCTACGGTGAGCGCGGCGGCTTCCTGCGTCGGCTGGACGAAGGCACGTGGCCCGGCCATATTCTCGAGCATGTCACGCTCGAGCTGCAGACGCTGGCCGGGTTGCCGGCCGGATTTGGCAAGGCCCGCGAAACATCCAGGCGTGGTGTCTACAAAGTCGTGGTGCGTGCCTGGCATGAGGATGTCGCCCGTACCGCACTGCAAGAAGCCAGACTGCTGATGCTCGCCGCCATCGAGGACCGCACGTACGATGTTGCCGGCACGGTCCGCTCCCTGCGCAGGATGGTCGACCGACTTTGCCTGGGTCCGAGCACCGGCTGCATCGTCGACGCCGCCGATGACCGCGATATCCCGACCATTCGCCTGAACGACGGCAATCTGGTGCAACTGGGTTACGGCGCGAACCAGCGCCGGATCTGGACCGCAGAAACCGACCGGACCAGCGCGATCGCCGAAAGCATTTCGCGCGACAAGGATCTGACGAAACAGCTTCTGGCCCCGGTTGGCGTTCCTGTGCCCGAAGGCGAGTACGTCCGCAGCGCGGCCCAGGCACGCCAGATTGCCGAATCGATCGGCTATCCGGTCGTGGTCAAGCCCTATGACGGCAATCACGGGCGCGGAGTCTTCACCAACCTGGTCAATGGTGACGAGGTTGAAGCAGCCTACGACATCGCCCTGGACGAAGGCAGCGGCGTCATCGTCGAACGATTCATCCAGGGCAGCGAGCACCGGCTGCTGGTGGTTGCCGGCAAGTTGGTCGCCGCAGCTCGCGGCGACCTGGCCTTTGTGACCGGCGACGGCCACAGCTCGATCGATCAACTCATCGACCGGCAACTCAACGCCGACCCTCGCCGGGGCAGCACCGAAGACACACCCCTCAATCCGGTACGGCTCGACTCGGCCTCCAGACTCGAACTGTCTCGGCAGGGCCTGACTGCCGAATCGGTGCTGGCCGCCGGTCGCGAAGTCCTGATCCAGCGCAACGGCAACGTCGCCATCGACTGCACCGCAGACGTTCATCCCTCGACCGCGGTGCTCGCATCACTGGCGGCCAGGACGATCGGCCTTGACATCGCCGGCATCGACCTGGTCGCCGAAGACATCTCCCGCCCGCTTGCCGAGCAGCGCGGTGCGATCGTTGAGGTAAACGCCGGCCCCGGTCTGCTGATGCACCTGCGACCGGCAGAGGGTCAGGCGCAACCGGTAGGACCTGCGATCGTCGACCATCTCTTTCCACAAGGCGAGTCCGGCCGGATTCCGGTTGTGGGCATCACCGGCAGCCGGCATACCGGCACGCTCGCCCTCGCGGTGGCGAATCTGGCCGCTCTGCTGGGTCACAAGGTCGCCAGTGCAACAAGTGCTGGCCTGATGCTTGACGGCCGCCTCGTGCAGTCGGGCGACTGCGCCAACTACGATGCCGGTCGCAAGACGCTGCTCAACCGATCAATCGACTTCGCAGTCATCGAGAACGGCGCCCGCGCCATCGCGGAGGATGGCCTGGCCTATGACCGATGCCTGATTGGGGTGGTGACATCGATCGATCCGAGCGAAACCCTCGACGATCTGTGGATCGAGACCCCTGAAGGCATGTACGGCGTGTTTCGCAGCCAGGTCGACGTGGTCCTGTCCGAAGGCACTGCCATTCTGAACGGCGACGATGAGCAAGTTGCCGAGATGGCATCGCTGTCGGACGGCGAGGTCATCTTCTACGGTCGCGACCCTGCGACCACGGCGATCGCGGCCCACCTGACCAAGGGCGGGCGCGCCGTCTTTACCCGCGGACATCACGTGATTCTTGCCAGCGGCAACACCGAGACTGTCCTGCCCTCGTTGCTCACCTCAGACACAGATCTCGACGTTCTCCTGCCAGCCGCCGCGGTGGGCTGGTCACTCGCCATGTCGCCCGAACTGCTGCGCACAAGCCTCGAAGCACCATTGCTGACGGCACCCGTGCGTCGTCCCGGGATGGTCCGAACGACCGCGGCGATGAGCGCCTGATCACCTCGCTGCCCCCACTCATTGATGGATATTTCCCGAGTTCGTGCGTTGCGCGGCCCCAATCTCTGGAGCCGCTTTACCGCCATCGAGGCAGTCGTCAGCAGTACCAATGCCGATCTGAACGGCATGTCGATGATCGAGATGGCGACGCGAATGAACCTGCTGTGTCCCGGTATCGGGACACCGGATGCGGCGCCCGATAACACCGCAGCAGCACCCCATCTGCTCGGCTGGGCCGCACTCAGACTACAGCAGCTTGCCGGTTGCCCAGTGCGATTCCTGCAGTCGAAGCCAACCGCGGAGCCTGGAGTCTGTCGAATCGTCATCGAGTACAGCGAAGAAGCGGTCGGAAGGCTTGCACTCGAGTCGGCGACCTCACTTTTTTTTGCAACCCGTGATTCAGGCAGCTTCAATGCATCGACGGCCATTGCGGCATTGAGTGAGCTCGACGAGAACATTCGCCTGGGGCCCAGTACCGGCTCGATCGTCCAGGCCGCAATCGAGCGAGGCATTCCGTATCGACGCCTGACCCAAGGCAGTCTGGTCCAGTTCGGATGGGGAATTCACCAGCGCAGAATCCAAGCTGCAGAAATCGACAGCACCAGTGCGATCGCCGAGTCGATCGCTCAGGACAAGGAACTCAGCAAGACGCTTCTCGATTCGGTTGGCGTGCCGGTTCCCAGCGGGCGATCGGTGACCGACTTCGACGAAGCCTGGGCGGTGATGCAGTCGCTCAACGCGCCGGTGGTGGTGAAACCCCGCGACGGCAATCAGGGCAAGGGCGTCACGGTCGATGTCAAGACACGCGAAGAACTTGAAGCGGCCTGGGCCGCCGCCAGCGACATCAGCAGCGACATCATTGTCGAACGCTATCTTCCTGGCGACGATTACCGGCTGCTGATCGTCGGGCGCAAACTGATTGCTGCCGCACGTCGCGACCCGCCGCTGGTCGTCGGCGACGGGCAACACACAGTTGCCCAACTGGTCGACAAGGTCAATAGCGACCCGCGCCGTGGCGACGGGCATGCCACACCGCTCACGCGAATCCGCTTCGATGCGATCGCTCTGGCCCGACTGGCCGCGCAAGGCATGACTGCCGAATCAATCCCCGAAGCCGGACGCCGGATCATCCTGCGCAACAACGCCAATCTCAGCACCGGCGGCACCGCGACCGACGTCACCGATGAGGTGCATCCGCATGTCGCTGCCCGAGCCATCGAAGCAGCGCACATGGTCGGCCTCGATGTCTGCGGGGTCGATGTCGTTTGCCGAAACATCGCTCAACCGCTTGAAGATCAGGGCGGCGGCATCGTCGAAGTCAATGCCGCGCCCGGCCTTCGCATGCACCTGGCGCCATCGTTCGGCAAGCCGCGGCCGCTGGGCGAAGCGATCATCGATACGCTGTTTCCCGACGGCCACAATGGCCGGATACCGACGGTTGCAGTGACCGGCACCAACGGCAAGACGACCACCGTACGGCTCATCACCCACTTGCTGGCACAAACTGGCCTGACTGTCGGCATGACCAATACTGACGGTGTCTTCGTGGGCAGCCAGCAGACCGATTCCGGCGACTGCAGCGGACCCAAGAGCGCCCGCAGCGTGCTGCTGCACCCCGATGCGCAAGCCGCTGTTTTCGAAGTGGCGCGCGGCGGACTGCTGCGCGAAGGCATGGGTTTCGATCGCTGCGAAGTCGGCATCATCACCAACATCGGTCAGGGCGATCACATCGGCCTGAACTTCATCGAATCGGCTGAAGACGTTGCCGCGATCAAATCGGTCGTGGCCCGAAACGTCTCGACCACTGGCGTTGCCGTGCTCAATGCGAATGATCCGCTTTGCGTGGCGATGGCCGACGATTGCCCGGGCGCGGTGACCTTTTTCGGTGACGACGCCCATCATCCGGTCATTGCCGCCCATCGTGCCAAAGGCCAGCGGGTTGTGTTCGTTGACGGCGACGGCATCGTCGCGGCGCAAGGCAATGCCAGCTGGCGCTTCGCACTGGCCGACATCCCTCTGACTCGCGGCGGGCGCATCGGCTTTCAGATCGCCAACGCCATGGCGGCGATTGCTGCCGCATGGGCGCTCAAGATGGACTGGGCGGTTCTGCGCAGAGGCCTGGCCAGTTTCGTGAGCGATGCCGGCAGTGCGCCCGGTCGGTTCAATGTTTTCGAGTGGCGCGGCGCGACCATCATTGCCGACTATGGCCACAACCCTGATGCCATCCAGGCGCTGGTTGATGCCGTGGCGGCCTTGCCAGCCGAGCGACGTTCGGTCGTCATCAGCGGGGCAGGCGACCGTCGCGATGAGGACCTGCGCCGCCAGACCCAGATC